>NZ_JBKGUA010000059.1:0-36479 GCF_046543485.1 Paraburkholderia sp. EG304
CATGACCGGTTGTAGTACCGCAGTCCTTCACCTTCTCACTTGCACCAGCCAGGCAGCGCAGCAGAAAGCACCAAAAGTCAACGTTGTACTTGCGTCCAACGGGGAAGCCCTTGTAGTACTTTTCGTGCGAAAAATGGCGGTTAGATCCAAAAAGACTCAAAGCTCGAACGGCACGCCGACGGCGCAGCAGCTCCAGAGCCAGAACGCGACACTGCAGCAGCAGGTCACATCGTTGTCCCAGTTCATCCAGAGCCTGATCACGGCCGGCACGATTCCGGGCGCGAACATTCCGGTGGGTGGCGGTACGGCGACGACACCGACTGTGACGGCGACCTTTGACCCGGCTGCGCTGCCTTCAGGGATGGATCTCAAGAACAGCAACGCAACGGTCGTCGCGACGGTGAACGCATGGCAGACTGCCCGGACGACCTACGGCCAGTCGCCGGTCTTCTCTATGCAGAAGCGACCTACGCACGCCTCACTGTTGCAGTTGGCTTCGGTCTGCCGAACCCTCATGCACCCGTGTTCGTCCTGACGTATGCAGCACGCGAGGGATTCCAGCCCGTGCAGATCCTGGATCTCATCTCCCGCAAGCGCATCCTCGGCTTCAATCCAGCCCTCCCAGGCTTTCAGGTAAACGCGGATGGTCTGACCGTTTCGACCTTCGCCGTTATCGGCGAAGAGTTCCTCAAAGCGGAGGCGCGGTAGCATGTCCTCGGTTACCCCAAGTACACCAAAGCGGGCGCACCAGTCCGATTTCGGTAGTGCGGCATGTGCTGCCGCGAGCAGCAGGACTCTCGCGGACGGGGACTCGTACCCGACAGTCGGGGTCATCCGTTCATCGCACTACCGCGATGAAAAAGCCAGCGGCGGGCATGGCCCTTCGCCGGCTTCGTGGCGCTGATAGTGACAGCAAAGGCTTAGGTCTCCAGCTTCGCATCCATCGTAATCGTCGCGTTCAGTACCTTTGACACCGGGCAACCGGCCTTCGCGTCCGCGGTGGCCTTGTCGAACGCGGCCTTGTCTCCGCCCGGAATCTTCACGGTGACGTCGAGATGCACCGCGGTGATCGTGAAGCCGCCGCCGTCCTTGTCGAGCGTGACGGTGGCCGTGGTGCCGATCCGCTCCGGCGTGATGTTGGCCTTGCCCAGCTCCGCCGACAACGCCATCGAGAAACACCCCGCATGCGCGGCCGCGATCAGCTCTTCCGGATTCGTGCCGATGCCGTCCGCGAAGCGCGTCGCGAACGAGTATTGGGTGTCCTTCAGGACGCCGCTGTCGGTGGAAATCGAGCCCTTACCGTTCTGCAGGCCGCCTTGCCAGACTGCCGATGCCTTGCGCTTCATCGCTCTCTCCTGTTTATGCCTTGCCGCGCACGCTGCTCGACCGAAGATGATGCCCGCCGCGGCGGTCCGCCCGGATGTGTCCGCGCCTGGGCATCGGTCGCAGGTGCCGCGCGGCTTGCAGGCGCGGGCGTGGACCGGCTTTCATCATAGGCGCTTCCGTGTTTCGGCGCGGAAAAGCGCCCTTTTCACTATTTCAGAACTTGAAACAATATTTCACCAGAAAGCCGCTTTTTTGCCGACCTCGTAAGAAATAGACTGCGTTCAACGGATCGGGAAACGCAATTAAAGCCGGTCCACCACACAATCAATTGGAGGTCGTTATGAAATCGCTTCTTTCCGCAGTTGTCGTCGCATCCGCTCTTATCGTTCCGGCAGTGTCGTTCGCCCAGCAGGCTAACGGTCCGATCACGCGCGCTCAGGTGCGCGCCGAACTCGTAGCCGCTCAAAAAGCGGGCCTTCTGAACCAGAACGACACCACGTATCCGAAGGCCGTGCCGCAGGACTCGACGATCGTCACCGCATCGGCGCAGGGTACGCAGGACGTCGGCGGCGCGAAGGCCAGTTCGTCGGACGCAGGCGCGCCGGCGACGGTGCAGCAACGTCTGTTTTCGACGTATCGCGGTAACTAAAGGGTGGTAACTAACTGTGCTGACTGAGCGTGCTAACTGAGCGTGCTAACTGAGCACGCTGGCAGTTAAGGCAGCACCCAGTAAAAAAGCCCCGGTTGCGAAGTTCGGCAACCGGGGCTTTTTTTCGTTGGCGCGCGCGGCGCTACTGCGCGGCCGCTCGTCAGTAAAAGCGCTATTCGGGAAACGGCAGGCTTTCCTGTCCCACTGCGCGCATGTCGAACACGTTCAGCGTCATCGCGACCAGCGCGTAGTAGCCGAGCAGGCCGACCAGGTTGATCACGACCTGATGCCCGAACCGCCCGACCGCCTGCGCATACGTCGCGTCCGATACGCGCTTGGTCTCATACAGTTCGCTTGCGAAGTCGTAGATCAGCGCGTCGTCGGCATCGGCGAATTCGGGGCGGCGCCCCTGGCGGATCGTCTCGGCGTCCGCAACGCCCACGCCCGCCTGCAGCGCGATCGGATAGTGGATGTACCACTCCGCCTGAGCCTGCCAGCGCGAAGCGGTCACCAGAATCGCGAGTTCCGACAGCCGCAGCGCAGCCCGGTCTGGTAGCGGCAAAACGCGCCGAGGCGTTGCGCGTGCTGCGCGAGTTCCGGGCTGTGAATCCAGCCGAGGAACGGCCCGTTCAGGTTGCCGCGCGGGCCGGACAGGATTTCGTCGAGCACCGCCTTCTGCTCGGGCGTGGCGGCGGACGTGTCGAAGTGAGGCAAGCGCTCGGTCATCATTGTTCTCGCTAAGGGCAATGGGTTGGACTGCTTAGATGGCGGCGAGCGACGCGCCGATCGCATCGTCGAGGCGGCTGACGATTTCGTCGATGTCGCGCGCCGTGCAGATGAACGGCGGCGCGATCAGCACATGGTCGCCGCTCTTGCCGTCGACGGTGCCGCCCATCGGATACACCATCAGGCCGCGCGCGAACGCTTCGCGTTTGATCGTTGCGTGCAGTTTCAGTTTGGCGTCGAACGGCTCTTTGGTAACGCGATCCTTCACGAGTTCGACACCGACGAACAAGCCGCGCCCGCGCACGTCGCCGATATGCGCATGCTGCGCATACAGTTCGCGCAGCCGGCCGCGCAACTGCTCGCCACGCGCCTGCACGTTCGCCAGCAGATTGTCTTCCGCGATCACGCGCTGCACTTCGAGCGCGGCCGCGCACGCGGTCGCATGGCCGATATAGGTGTGACCGTGCTGAAAGAAGCCGGAGCCGCCGACGATCGTCTGATAGATGCGGTCGCTGACCAGTGTCGCGCCGATCGGCTGATAACCCGCGCCAAGGCCCTTGGCGATCGTCAGCATATCCGGCGCCACGCCGTCTTCGTCGCAGGCGAACAGATAGCCGGTGCGGCCCATGCCCGACATGATTTCGTCGAGAATCAGCAGCACGCCGTAGCGGTCGCACACCGCGCGGATCTTGCGGAAGTATTCGCGCACCGGCGGCACCGCGCCCGCCGTGGCGCCGACCACCGTTTCCGCGACGAATGCGGCGACCGTGTCCGCGCCGAGTTCGAGAATCTTCCGCTCGAGTTCATCGGCCAGACGCTGCGCGAACGCTTCTTCGGTTTCGTCCGCGCGCTGTTCGCGATACGCATAGCACGGGCTCACGTGATGCGCTTCGATCAGGATCGGCAGGAACGGTTCGCGGCGCCATGCATTGCCGCCGATCGCGAGCGCGCCGAGCGTGTTGCCGTGATAGCTCTGCCGACGCGCGATGAAATGACGCCGCTGCGTCTCGCCCTTCTCGACGAAATACTGACGCGCGAGCTTCAGCGCCGCCTCGATCGCCTCCGAGCCGCCCGACACGAAATACACGTGCTCCAGTCCGGCCGGCGCGCTCGCAACGAGCCGGTCGGCCAATTCCTCGGCCGGCTCCGTCGTGAAGAACGACGTGTGCGCGTACGGCAGCTGTTGCGCCTGCCGCTTGATCGCGTCGATTACGCGCTGGTTGCTGTGGCCGAGGCACGACACGGCGGCGCCGCCCGACGCGTCGATATAGCGCTTGCCCGTGGAGTCGATGATTTCGATGCCGTCGCCCGCGACGGCCACCGGCAAGGACTGCTTCGGAGAACGATGAAAAACGCTGGTCATGATGTTCAGCTCCTGCTGATGGAGGTGCGGACTGAAACGCAGGCCGGCTCGGGCGTCGCGCACGCGATGAAAGTGTCGAACACGCATTGCCGCTGGCGATACGCGTTCATCCACACGCCCGCGCTGCCGATTTCGAACAGCGCGGGCGCCTAAGGTGTTTTCGTCGTCGGAATCGTGTGGATCGTCGCTGCCTCGGCGCCACGGGCCGCACCGATAATCAACAATCGGTACGTAGTTATACGCCTATACAACATTTGTTGTCAAACATTGTTGGATGGCACCAGGTGGAGCGCGGCGTGCGTCACGCAATCGTTCAAGGCACGTATGCGCCCTTCGCGTGCAGCGATTGTTCGGCGAGCGCGAGCTGTTCGAGCGCATCAGCGCCTTCGAGCGCGAGCAGATGCGCGACCAGCGCTTCGGTGATCGCGGTGGCGGCCACCAGCGACGGAAAGAACGACGGGCTTTCGTGCGAGAAGATCAACACCTTGTCGGCGTTCAGCGCGATCGGCGACACCGCGCTGTCGGTGATGGCGATCAGCTTGCTGCCTTTTTCGAGCGCAGCCTCGGCGACGCGCGCGGCTTCGACCGAATACGGCGCGAAGCTGATGACGATGGTCGCGCTGTCGCGCTCGATCGTGCGCAGCTGCATTTCTAGGGTGCCGGCCTCGCCGTTGAGCAGCGATACCGACGGCCGAAACAGCCGGTAACCATAGACGAGGCCGAACGCCACCGGGTAACACGAGCGGAAGCCCGCCACGTGCACGTGCGGCGCGCGCCGCAACACCCGCGCGGCCTCGACGATCACGCGACCGTTATGCGCGGCGGTCGTTTCGAGATTGTGCTGCTGCGCGGCGAGCAGGTCGTTCGCGAGCGCATCTTTCGATTTGACCATCGAGCGCGCCCGGCTCGTCAACGGCTCGGGCCGCGTGCGCACGCGCGCGACGAACAGATCGCGCAATTCGTTCCAGCCGGGAAAACCGAGTTGCTGCGACAGCCGCACGAGCGACGCCGGCTGCACCTGCGCGCGCTCGGCGACCTTACGCATCGACGACACCGCGACCTCGTCGGGATGATCGAGCAGGAATCCCGCGCCCATCTGGAACTGCGGGCTCAGTTCGGGGAAGCGTGCCCGGATCAGGGCGACGAGCTGATCGAAGCTGTCTGGCATGTTGAGGTGGCGCGACGCCGGGGTAAGAGATGACAACAAATGTTACCACCGGGTACGCACATTTCAACGCAGTGAAGGCAGCCACCGACGGGGCTCGCACCGGCATCGGCTAGCCTTCCCGAGGCGGCGGAAGACGAAACGCAGCCCAGGTTTATCCGGCCCGACGCGGGGCAATTTGTCCTTCATTATCTGGGATCTTTCCTACTATGAGAAATTGAAACGATCCGCGTATGACGGAGGGGCGCCGCGCTGCCCGCCCATACGGACAAGCCGATGAAGACCAACGGAGTAGTCAGGTTCGCGGAATTCGAACTCGACATCGAGCGCTACGAGTTAAAGCGCGCCGGCGACGAAGTCCGCCTCGAACATCTGCCGATGGAACTGCTGATTCTGCTCGCGTCGCGTAAGGGCGAGGCGGTCTCGCGCGCGGACATCATCGATGCGTTGTGGAGCCCGGGAAGCTTTCACGATACCGACAATGGCATTAACACCGCGATCTACAAGATCCGTCTCGCACTGGGCGACGATCCGATTGCGCCTCGCCACGTGAAAACGATTAAAGGCAAAGGGTACAGGCTGGACGGCATCAGCAGGCCCGACGAGCCGGTAGCTGCGGCAGCACAGCCGGTGCGCGTGATGGTGCTGCCGTTCGACAACATGACGGGCGATAAGAATCAGGACGTCCTCTGCGAAGCGCTCGCTGCCGAAATATCCGCCACGCTCGGAAATGCAGGCGCGGAGCGTCTTGCCATGATCGCGCGAACGACCGCCGCGTACTACCGTCGCGCGGGCAAGAGCATCGCCGAAATCGCGAGGGAATTGAGGCTTGACTACGTGCTCGAAGGATCACTGATGCGCGAGGGCCGTCGCTTTCGAATCCTTGCCCAACTTATCCGCTGCGCGGACCAGACGCAGATCTGGAGCCACGCCTATGAGCCGGCCTCGGCGGGCGCGCTAAGCAACTTGCAGCAACTCGGCGCGGCGCTCGCCGCCGAGGTCACGCCTACCTTGACGCGGCATCAGCTGACCGCGCTCGCGCGACGCTTGCCCGTCGTGCCCGAGGCTCACGACGCATATCTGCGCGGTCGCTACTACTGGTATCGACGCGTCCATTTCGATCCATGTTTTTCGGCCACGCATGCGCTCAGCGGCGAGGACTTTTTTCGCAGCCATAGCTACTTCGAGAGTGCCGTCGAGCACGATCCGGCGTATGCGCTTGGCTACGCGGGCCTCGCGCTTTTCCATGGTGCAACCGTCGTGCATGGCTTCGATCCACCGGCGCAAGGCTGGCCGCTCGCGCGTACCGCGGCCGAGCGTGCGCTCGAACTCGACCCCGAGTTGCCCGAAGCCCATCATGCGATGGCGGCGGTCCACTATTTCTACGACTGGGACTGGCCGAAGGCAGAAGCGGAGTTTTTGCGTGCGCTGCATCTCAATCCGAGTCATCCGGAAGCCAATCGCCTCTATGCACGCATGTTGATGGCTCTCGGCCGCGACGCTGAAGGCCAGGTGCTGAAAAAGCGCGCTGAACAGGTGGATCCATTCGCGTTT
Source organism: Paraburkholderia sp. EG304 (assembly GCF_046543485.1). Lineage (NCBI taxonomy): Bacteria > Pseudomonadati > Pseudomonadota > Betaproteobacteria > Burkholderiales > Burkholderiaceae > Paraburkholderia > Paraburkholderia sp. EG304. Next base: position 6,784 of record NZ_JBKGUA010000059.1, read on the forward strand.
CAGGGCTCGCGAGCTTTCGATCTGATTCTGTCAGGTAATCACCAGCAGGCGATGCGCGAATGCTTCAGCCGCGCGACGGACGAGCGCGCTCCGCTGATGTACCAGCTGATCGCGACCGCGTTCGAGGTGAAGGGATTGCTCAAGGAGTCGGTGGACGCGACGGTCGAAGCGCTGATCCGCTGTAACGAACTACCGCGCTCCCAGACGATTCGCGAGTGTTGGGACAGCGGCGGCCATGACGCGGTACTGCAATGGCTGCGTACGGATCTGCTGTCGCGCTATCGCGAAAGCTACACGTCTCCGTTGTTGCTCGCTGAGATCCACGCGCGTCTGGGGCAACCTGAGGACATGTTCCACTGGCTTGACGTCGCGCTCGATGATCGCTCATCGCGGCTCTGCGAGTTGCGCACGAATCCGTGGTTCGAGCGCTGGCGGTCGAGCGGCCGGTTCGACAGCCTCGAAAAGCAGATCGGCGTCTGAACCATACAGCGCGGCTGATATCGACGGCGTCCAGGCTCCCAACTCCGAACCTGCTGGTGACGAGTTCGTGGGAACAAGAATTAAGGTTCTCTCTAGCCTCGGTCTATTTGCCCGCCCGGGCTATCGGCGCAAGATCGGGTTCACGGCGTGCGCCGATCGACCATTCGTGTCAAACGCCCGTCCGCCCCGGCCGGCGGAACTTGCGGTACACCGCAGCCGCCATCCTGTTCCACTGTCAGGAGATAGCAAAATGAAACTGCTGAGAATGGCCGCGGCCGGCGCCGCTGCGGCCCTTGCATTGGTTGGGACCGCCGCTCATGCGCAAACGCAGGCCCAGACCACGGCCGAGATGTCGCAGCCCGTCGCCGACCAGAACACGCTTACCGCCGTCGGCGGCTCGCCGGCGGGCCAAACCGCCATGGGCGCTCCCATGGGCAAGACCCGCGATCAGGTTTATCGCGAGATGGTCGAGTCGCAGCGCAACGGCGACGCACAGCGCATCCAGGACCTGTACAAACAGCCATAAGAGCATTGCGCAACCTGCACGCGAGGCTGGCTCGCCCGGTGATTCCATCCGCCCGGCTCGATCGATACGCGCCGGGCGGGTTGCGCGGTCACTGGCCACCATTGAACAGTTCCTTCTCGCGTCGCTGAGCTTCGGGATCGTGTTGCCACTCGATGGTCTCGCGACGAACCTGATCGCGGGTCTTGCCGATTGGTGCACCCGTAGCGCTTTGCGGCCTAGGTGAGCCGCCGACGGCGGTAAGGGTGTTCTGGTCGACGACGGGCGGCGAGGTGTCGGCGGTGGCCTGCGCCTGCGCGTAAGCGGAGGTACCGACAAACGCAAAAGCCGCGGCCGCGGCGGCCACGGAGATTCCAGACAGTTTCATTTCGCTTCTCCGGAATAGTGAAGAAGGATGGCGGCTGCGGTGGGTCCGCAAGCATGGCCGGTCGGGGCGGGTGGAGATTCGGCACCAATGGCCGGTCGGCGCACGCCTTGACGGCGATATTGCGCCGATAGCACGTGCGGGCAAATAGACGGTGGCTAGAGAGGCCCTTAATTTTCGATCGGCAGTGGAGGCTGATGTCGCCGCCCGCTCTGCGTTGCGTTAGCGCTTCACCAGCGCTTGCCGATGCGCGTCGACGAAGTCAGCCATGCTGTTGAAGCGGAAGTCTATGTTCGGCTGCGAGCCCGGGTCCATCGTCGCGCCGAAGCCCGGCTGCGAATGACGCCGGTAAATCCAGCACGACGCCAGCCCGAACCCGTTTGCGGGCTTGTGGTCATGGAAAAGGCTTTCTGCGGTGTGAAGGATTTTTTCCTTCCCGATGCCCCGCTGATCGAGCTTCTGAAGCATGTACTCGAAGTTGCGCGGCGACGGCTTGTAGGAGCCGACGTCCTCCGCCGTGATGATCGCGTCGAACTCAACCTGCAGCCTCGCGTTGCTGTAGGTGAAACTTTCGTTGTCGATGTTCGACAGGATGATCAGCTTGTAGTGCTGCTTCAGATATTGCAGCGCGGCTGCCGAATCGGGGAATGCCGGCCAGTTTCTGATCGCCTGGCCGTACGCCACGCATTCTTCGTGGGTGTAGGGCAGGCCCCACTCTTCTGCCATGCGCTTATACACGATGGACAGCAGTTCCTGATAACGCTTCGCGGGCGTGAAGATCTGCTGCGACGACTCGTGACGAGCGTGGGCTTCGAGAACCTGGTCACGCGTGAGCGGCGTCCTCGCTCGCTCCAGCAGAGGCTTCAGGGCTTCAAAGATGCCACTCTCCCAGTCGATCAAGGTGCCGTAGCAGTCAAAAGTCAGTGCATCGAAATCGGTCAGTTTCACGACTCCTCCTGTCAGATGTCCATAATGAAGACCACAATGGATTGAGCAAGCGCCGGAACCAGAACTTTAATGCAGCGGCGAAGCGACAGCTTCATTTCTCTTCGCAAACCCTGGCGTTTTCCCGAATGCGATCCCACGCCGAAGCGGAGCTAATCTGATCAACCCGGTCCAACACCTGGAGACTCCATGCGACCCCTCGTCATAACAATGGCTGTCCTAACTTCCGCCGGCATCTGTGCGACCGCCAACGCTCAATCGGTGGTCACGCTCGGTCACTCGGCTCCGCTCACGGGTCCCCAGGCGCCGAACGGAAAGGACAACGAGAACGGCGCCCGCCTCGCTATCGACGAACTCAACAAGAGCGGTGTCACGGTAGCTGGCCAGAAAGTCACGTTCAAACTGGACTCCGAAGACGACCAGGCAGACCCGAAGATCGGCGTTCAAGTCGCGCAGAAACTCGTCGACAGCGGCGTGATCGCAGTGCTGGGCCCGTACAACTCGGGCGTGGCGATTCCGGCATCGCGCGTCTATAACACGGGCGGCGTGCCGATGCTGCCGGTTGCGTCCAACCCGGCGTTGACGAAGCAAGGCTTCAAGAACATCTTCCGTATCGGCGCGAGCGACGAGCAGCTAGGCGGGACGATGGGCCAGTTTGCGGCCAAGACATTGAAGGCCAAGACCGCCGCGGTGATCGACGACCGCACGGCCTATGGGCAAGGCGTGGCGGAGCAGTTCATCAAAGAGGCCAGGGCAAACGGAATCCAGATCGTGGACCAGCAGTTCACGAACTCGTCGGCGACCGACTTCCTCGGCATTCTGACCAGCATCAAGGCCAAAAATCCGGATGTCGTCTTCTTCGGCGGATACGCTGCTCAGGGCGCGCCGATGGCCAAGCAGATGCGCGCCCGCGGACTGCGTGCCAAGCTGCTTGGCGGCGATGGCATTTGCTCGGCCGATATGGGTAAGGTCGCCGGTGATGCCGCGTCCATCGTGTATTGCGCCCAGGGCGGCATTGCGCTCGACAAGACCCCGGCCGGCCGCGAGTTTCTGCAGAAATACAAGGCCGCTTTCAACACCGATACGCAGGTCTATGCGGTCAGCTACTACGACGGCGTAAAACTGCTGGCCGATGCGATGGTCAAAGCGGGCACCACGACCGACAAGGCAAAGCTCATCGCCCAGTTGGCAAAGACCAACTACAAGGGCGTGGCAGGCACCTACTCGTTCGATGAAAACGGCGATCTGAAGGGCGCACCCACGACCGTCTATGTGATCAGAAACGGCCTTCCGGTGCCGTACGGGCAGTGACGTTCAACCGAGGAACTCCAACGCACCCATGAAAATCAGTCGCACCATTTCAACAGTCGAGGTTCATACCGGCGGCGAAGCGTTCCGGATCGTGACGAGCGGGCTGCCTCGCCTTCCCGGCGACACCATCGTCAAACGTCGCGCGTGGCTGAAAGAGAACGCCGACGAAATTCGTACCGCGCTGATGTTCGAACCGCGTGGTCATGCGGACATGTACGGCGGATATCTGACCGAACCCGTCAGTCCCACGGCAGACTTCGGGATCATCTTCGTCCACAACGAGGGCTATAGCGACCACTGCGGGCACGGCGTGATCGCGCTGTCCACCGCGGCGGTCGAGTTGGGCTGGGTTCAGCGCCAGATTCCCGAGACGCGCATTGGCATCGACGCTCCGTGCGGTTTCATCGAGGCCTTCGTCCAATGGGATGGTGAACACGCTGGCAACGTACGTTTCGTGAACGTCCCATCGTTCATCTGGAAAACGGATGTCACGGTTCAGACGCCGTCGTTTGGCACGGTAAAGGGTGACATCGCATTCGGTGGTGCGTTCTACTTCTATACGGACGGTGCGCCGCACGGTCTCTCAGTCCGCGAGTCTTCTGTCGAGGAACTCATCCGGTTTGGCGCCGAGGTCAAACAAGCTGCAAATCAAGCGTACCCGGTTGAGCACCCGGAGATCCCGGAAATCAACCACATCTACGGCACCATCATTGCCAATGCGCCGCGGCACGAGGGCTCGACGCAAGCCAACTGTTGCGTGTTCGCCGACCGTGAGGTTGACCGTTCGCCCACCGGCTCAGGGACGGGCGGACGCGTCGCGCAACTCTATCTGCGCGGGAAACTGGCCATGAACGAGACACTCGTGAACGAATCCATCATCGGCACGGTCTTCAAGGGGCGCGTACTCAGCGAGGCGACCGTCGGCGACTTCAAGGCGGTCATCCCAGAGGTCGAGGGCAGCGCCTATGTTTGCGGCTTCGCAACCTGGATCGTGGACGAGCGTGACCCGCTAACTTACGGTTTCCTCGTCCGATAATCGCCTCAAGCTCTCCCCCGGTTCCGAAGCGCGAAGTACACACCGGCCCCGAGCGCAACGAGCAGGACCACGATCAGGCCGGCACCCATGCTGGGCAGACCGGTCATGCTGCTGGCCGCACGGGGCGCCGCCGAGGCAGCCACCGGCGCTGAAGCCGCCGGCGCGACCGGTTGCGGAAGCGCCACACCGGCGGCGCTACCTTGACGTACCAGAGAAGCCTCCGATGTCGGCGAGGCCTGCAACGCCTGCGGCACTTCAGGCGCGGAGGCGACAGCGGGCGCTTCCGGATTGGGTCCGACAGGCGCCATCGTGGTTTGAGAAGGCACCACGACGGACGCGGCCGCCTGCGGACCAGCTTCGAGCGCCCGCGCCATCGTCTTCCACTTATCGAATACGCCATCCACGCAGTGCACATCGATACAGGCGTTGCGCGCGTGCCGCCACTGCGCCAGTTGCGCGGACGACAGTTTGCCGCTGCCGAGCAGTGCCTGTTGCTGCGCGAAGATGTCGTCGTACTCGTTGTTCAGGATCGCGTGATCGCAAATGACGCGCTCAGCGGGTTGCTGTGTGGTTGCACACTGAATGTCGTTCGCCGACGCCGCGGTCGAACCCAACGCCGCCAGGGATAGCAGCAATACTCCGATACGTCGTGCCAAGTGCACCCGTCCTCCGAGAATGTGAGCGTCAAAGTCCAGGCACCACGATGAATCCGCCCGACTCGTCACCGTATATATCGACTCTGCCTTCGAGCAGATAACGTGCCGCCAACGCGCATAGCGCCGCGTCGACATCGTCGATCGATGTCAGCGGCGCAGTCGCGATGCCTTCCCATTCGAGAATAGCCCGGCGCTGCGGGCCTTTTTGCTTCGCGGATGCAACGTCCGTCCCGAGAAAAGCGCATGTGATCGCGTGAGGAAACGTTTCGAAGCACACGCGACCCGTGATTTTTTCTCCGCCGTCGAAAAGCGCAAACTGGGCGGCGAATGCGTCATAGATGCGCTCGCCGTTGAACATCCATCCATAGAAGCCGCTTTTAGTGGCCATCGCGTGTTCGCGAGCCGGTGTCGCGAACGAAAAGATCCGCTGCCGCGCGAGTTCCTTCTCGGCCAGCCTTCCCGCCGCGCCCGTTCGCCAGCGGCACGGCGCATCGATGCCGACCGCCGCCACCTCGTGCGCGCGACACCGCTCGAGCATCTGTTCGGGGGTCGCGTTGGCGAGATTGCACAGCATCCGGGTGCCGCGCAGGATAACCAGATGGTTGCCCTTGCGGTCCCCGCCGACATCGATGCCCGCTACCGTCGGCGGCGTCAAAGCAGCGCCACCACCCTCACATCGCCCTGCTCCGCCGACGCCACCACTTTCTCGCCGATCCGGCGGAACGTGATCGACACCGACGCATCGCCGACCCGCAGATCGCTGACCTCGAGCCAGTCGATGCCTTCGGGCAGCATCGGCTGTTCGATCAGCACTTCGCGGCGCTCGGCGTCGATCGTGATGCCCAGACACGCCTCGAGCATCATGAACGGCGAGCCGGCCGCCCATGCCTGCGGCAAACACGCGACCGGATAGGCCGTGGGCGGCTCGCCGCGGCGTCGCGGGAAGCCGCAGAACAGTTCCGGCAAGCGCATGTCGAAATTCACCGCCGCCTCGAACAGCGCCTGCAGCAGTTTCACGGCCGACCCCTTCGCGCCATAGCGCGACAGCCCGCGCGCGCATAGCGCGTTGTCATGCGGCCAAACCGAGCCGTTGTGATACGCCATCGGATTGAAGCGCGCCTGGCTCGCCGCTAGGGTGCGCACGCCCCAGCCGGTGTGGAACAGCGTCGAGTCGAGCGCGCGCACCAACGCTTCGCCGCGCTCGCGCGTGGGCAGGCCGAACGCCAGCAGATGCCCCGCGTTCGACGCCATCACGCGACACAGCTCGCCATGACCGTCGAGCGCGATGCCGTAAAAGCCGACCTCGTCCATCCAGTACTTTTCTTCGACGCAGCGACGGATCTTCTTCGCGCGCTCCGCATACTGCGCGGCCGCGTCGCGCAGACCGCGCAGCTTCGCGAAGCGCGCCATCGTGTCGAACGCGGCGCTCGCATAGGCCTGCACTTCGACCAGCGCGATCGGGCCGTCGGGGAAGCGCCCGTCCGCATGAAACACCGAGTCGTGACTATCTTTCCAGCCCTGATTCGCGAGGCCGCCATCCGATTCGCGCTGGTAATCGAGCAGTCCGTACCGGTTCTTGTCGCACACGCCCGCGACCCACTGCGCCGCGCGTTCGAGCGCGGGCCACAATTCGTCGATCAACCCGATGTCGCCGGTGCGGGCCGCGTAGGCGCCAGCCAGCACGATGAACAGCGGCGTGGTGTCGACACCGCCGTAGTACAGCGCGAACGGCACTTCGCCGGCCGCGGCCATTTCGCCCTTGCGCATCTCGTGCATGATCTTGCCCGGCGCGGCGTCGCGAAACGGCGAGTTCTCCCGCGCCTGGTGCTCGGCGAGAAAGCGCAGCACACCGGCCGCGAGATGCGGCTGCAGCCACAGTGTTTGCAGCGACGTGATCACCGCGTCGCGGCCGAACGGGGTCGAAAACCATGGGATGCCCGCGTACGGGTACGGGCCAGTCGCGAGATCCGTCGTCAGCAGTTCGAGGTCGGCGAACGAGCGGTCGATCCATGCGTTGAACAGCGGGTTGCTCGAACGCACGCGCGCGCTCGCGCGGCGTCGCTCGCGCATCACCAGATGGGCATCCACCAGCGCCGCGCGCACCGCCGCACGGCCGACGCGCGGGCGTTCCGCGTCGATCTGCGACAGATGCGCCTCGCTCAGCGCGTGCACGGGCTGCGACACGTCGGCGCCGGGCTTGCTGGTCATCGGCACGACATGCACGGCCACCGACAGATAGATCGACACGCATGCCTGCGCGGGCAGCTTGACGGTGTAGTCGGCGCGGTCGGCGAACAGCTTGTCCGGCTGCGGCGAGAACGCGATCTGCACGTTGCGCGCGACGTCGTCGAGACCGACGTAGCCGAGCAGTACCTGCTGATTCTCGACCCGCGCGGGCTGCACGCGACCCTGTTTGTCGCGCTTCAGGCCGCGCACTTCGAACATGTCGCGGAAATCGCTGGAAAACGAAATGGACAGCGGCACGGTCGCATCGCTCGTGCCGTAGTTCGTGAGTTCGATCGCCTCGTTGAGCACGGTGCCCGACAGCACGCGCACGCGCTCGACGTGGATCACGCCTTCGGGAGTGCTGTCACCGCCGAGCGGCGGCAGCGGTCGGTTGGTCAGATGCGCGGTGAACGTGGTGTTGTCGCTGCTGACGCTGCCCGACAGCAGCGACGGCGCGCGCCCGCCGAAGGTCAGCCGCAGTTGCGACATCACGCGGGTGTCGTTGACGAACAGGCCGTCGTCGTGACCTGTGATATCGCCGAGCGGATCGTTGACGATGAAGGTGTCGCCCGACTTGAGCACGTGCTGCGTGGCGCTCGCGACGTTGAGGTTTTCCGTCGGGATGAAGACGCCGTCCTGCTCGGGATCGCGATGATCGACGCCGCCCGAGTGGGTCAGCCCGCCGAGGGCTTCTGGCTGCTGTTTCAAGGTCGCTCCTATGAATTCGCTGCTGCTTTCAGTTGCACTTCGGGTCTCGCCTCGGATTCGCCGCCGGGGTGGCCGGCCTGGCCGCCCCCACGGTTGGCCGGCCCCGGTCGGCCAGCCAGCCCATCCGATTGTAGAGGCTCTGAGGGCGTGAGACGAAGTTATCGCGTAGGAGTTTCGGCTTTTTGCGCCATTTTTTGACGCCGTTTTCGGTGGCACAGGACGTGCATGCGGCGGAACGCAAAAAACCCACGGCCTCGTGAGCCGTGGGTTCGGGACCGTCGTCAAACGCGTTGGTGGGCGTCGATCCGGCCTGTTACCGCTTTGCGACCGGTTTCGCCTCGCGCGGCGTCTCGCCGACGAACAGCTGACGCGGACGGCCAATCTTCTGCTCGGGATCAGCGATCATTTCGTTCCACTGCGCGATCCAGCCGACCGTGCGTGCCATCGCGAAGATACACGTGAACATCGACGTCGGAATGCCCAGCGCGCGCTGCACGATACCCGAGTAGAAGTCGACGTTCGGGTACAGCTTGCGCGACACGAAGTATTCGTCTTCGAGCGCGATCTTTTCGAGTTCCATCGCGAGCTTGAACAGCGGGTCGTCGTGCAGGCCCAGCTCTTCGAGCACTTCGTGGCAGGTTTCGCGCATCAGCTTCGCGCGCGGGTCGTAGTTCTTGTAGACACGGTGACCGAAGCCCATCAGCTTCACGCCCGAGTTCTTGTCCTTCACCTGCTCGATGAACTCGGGAATGTTGTCGACCGAGCCGATTTCTTCCAGCATGTTCAGCGCGGCTTCGTTCGCGCCGCCATGCGCCGGGCCCCACAGACACGCGATACCGGCCGCGATACATGCGAACGGATTCGCACCCGACGAACCGGCGAGACGCACGGTCGACGTCGACGCGTTCTGCTCATGGTCCGCGTGCAGGATCAGGATGCGGTCGAGCGCGCGCACCAGCACGTCGTTGACCTCGTACTCCTCGGCCGGATTCGCGAACATCATGCGCATGAAGTTCGCGCTGTACGACAGGTCGTTCTTCGGATACACGAACGGCTGATCGATGCTGTACTTGTACGCCATTGCAACCAGCGTGGGCAGCTTCGCGATCATGCGGATCGCGGATAGGTCGCGATGCTGCTGGCTCGTGATGTCGAGCGAGTCGTGATAGAACGCCGACAGCGCGCCGACCGCGGCAACCAGAATCGCCATCGGGTGCGCGTCGCGACGGAATCCGCGGAAGAAGAAGTGCATCTGCTCGTGCACCATCGTGTGCTGCTTGACGGTGTTCTCGAACTCGGCTTTCTGCTGCGCGTTCGGCAGTTCGCCTTTCAGCAGCAGGTAGCAGGTTTCGAGGAAGTCGGCGTTCTGCGCGAGGTTGTCGATCGGATAGCCGCGGTACAGCAGCTCGCCTTTGTCGCCGTCGATATACGTGATTTCGGAGTTGCACGCCGCCGTCGACATGAAGCCCGGGTCGTACGTGAATTTGCCGGTCTGGCCGTACAGCTTGCGGATGTCGATCACGTCGGGGCCCAACGAGCCCTGATAGATCGGCAGATCGATGGTCTGGTCGCTGTCGGAAAAACTCAGCGTTGCGTGTGACTTCGAGTTCATCTACGTGTTCCTTTTGCTTGATACCGCAGTCGTTCCGGCATGCATCGCGGTCGTACGGCGAGGCGCGACGTCGCCGCTCTCGAACCGGTACGGGCATGCTCAGGTTCCGCTGCGCATTCTACGGGCCGGCGTGTCGTTGATTGCGTCGATTGCTCGCAACAGTCCATCTCCGCGTGCGCAACATTCGTTGTCGGCACGGGGCGCTGGCATCGCGCTGCCGATGAAAGTTGTTCGAAAGTCGGAACACCAGCTGCAACAATGTTTTGCTGCCAGCAGACTGCGTCGGGCTCGATCCGTCTGCGATACTGGGTGCGTGCATTGATGCTTGCGGCCCGCGATTCGAAGCGGGCTTTTTTGGTCACACAGAAAAGCAGGACGAATACAGATGAATGCCTCTCTCGAAACGCTGTTTCCGGATCACGTCCATACCGAAGACCACACGGTCACCGCGCTGAATCATCAGGATATCGTCGTCGCGTTGTCGGCGGCGCTGAAGACGCAGGACGTCGCGGTGCTGCACATGCTCTATCCGCGCACCGACGCGCGCACCCATCGCAGCCTCGACACGCCCGTCGACGTGCTGCATGGACACGGCCTGCATGAAGTCGCGGCTCTGATCGCGCGGGAAGCACACTATCTGCTTTTCACGGACCCGGTGAAGGCGTGGAAGGTGTTCCACGAAATCCGCAACGATTCGCTCGCGATCGGCGTGCATCTGTACTATCACGGGCTCGTCGGCGAAGCGGCCGAACGCGCGCTCGACAAAGACGCGCATCGCAAGGCCTGATGCTGTCGGCGGGCGATTGGCGGCGACACGCGCCGGCCGATCGCCCGTTGATGTTCGCGTCACTTCCTCAGCGCGCGCTCACGGCCTGAATGAATTCATCCACGTAACGATTGAACGCGGACGGGTGCGCGAGGTTCATGCCGTGCGAGGCGCCGCGCACCGTTTCGCGGCGCGCATCGGGCAACCATCCCTGCAACGCCGTCACCGTGCGGTGGAACATGTCGGGACTTTTCTCGCCGTCGATCAGCAGCACCGGGCAGCGCAGGTCCGCCGCGTCCTCGGGCACGTAGGCGGGTAGCGGATCGCGGAATTGCCGCGCGAGCGTGTGCGCGTTGTCGGTCGCCATGCGGCGAAAGCCCGGCGTGCTCATCGCCCAGAAGCCGGGACGGCTCACCGAATCGACGAACAGTTGCAAGCCTGCTTCGACCGCGCCGCTTTCTATCAGTTGAGCCGCTTTCGCGCGCAATGCGTTGACCGGCTCCGGCACGCTCGCTGGCGGACGTCCGGCGATCTGCAGCGGTCCGCCCGGATCGGCGAGCGTCAGCGTACGCACGTGTTCGGGATGGCGTCGCGCGCAATGATAGGCGACGCAACCGCCGCGCGAATGCCCGACCACATGCGCGGGCCCCGCGCCGAAACCAGCGATGAACTCCGCCACTTCATCGGCGTGGCTGCTCCAGCTGAACGGCAGGTGCGCCGCGCTATCGGTGACTGGCCAGTAATGCGTGAGACTGACCGCGACGCAGCGATAGCGCTTCGACAGACCCGCCAGTTGCGGCTGCCAGTAGCGGTAGTCGCACAACGAGCCGTGCACGAACAGCAGCGGTTCGCCGTTGCCGGCCTCGATGTAAGGCATGCGCAAGCCGCTACGTAGGTCGATGAAGGATGGTGAGGACAGCGACGAAGCGGAGACGGATTGATTCACGATTGGTTTACGGACAGCGCGGCATCGGGGCGCGGATGTGCGCGGGGCGGGCAACGGGCATTGAGAAGCGGGCGTATCGGCGGCTCGGGAAACGGGACGCGACGCGTATTGTCACATAGGCTCCGGCGACGCGTCGGGTAGATGTCCGCAAGGTGCCCCGACCACGCGTGGCGACAAATGGACTATGGCGCGATATTTTCTCGCGTATCCACACGCGTCACGACGTGCATTCCGACGCGCACAAATATTGACATTTCGTTGATCGTAACGAAACCCAAAAATCATCCATCGCCCATTCCGCAACCCTATGGTCGCCTGCTAGCTTAGCAGCCACAACCAGCTACAGAGGAGTTCGGAATGTCGTATCAGCAGGATGCCGATGGCGTGCGCGTGGTGCTCAGTGCGCCGCAACTTGCGGCGGTGCTCTCCCGCCAGTCGATCAGCCCCACCGAGATGCTTTCCAATCGGCTATGGGGCGGTTTGCAGGTTGTCGGCGGAGTGCTGGAGATGGTCGGGGCGGCTGCTCTGTGTGTGCTGCCGGAACCGACAATGGCGAGCAAGGCTGGATGTGTTGTATTCGGCGTCCATGGCTCAGATACCGCTTCGGCGGGTTTGCGTCAAATCTGGACGGGCCAGGATACTGCCACACTGATCCAGCAGGGCACGAGCAAGCTGGCCGCGACGATGAAAGCACCACCTGACATGGCGCACAATATCGGCCTGTCGATCGATATGGTCGTGCCATTTGGCTTCGCCGGCTCGGTCAAGGCTGCACGCGCGGCCAGCGTAACGATGGGCCGGATCAGACTGAGGAGCATGAAGCAAAAACGCTGAACGGGATCGGCGGCCATACGCTTTTGAAGCATGTCGGAAAAGATGAGGCGTGGTTGCGACAACGGCTGATAGACAAACCTTGGATACCAGCAGCGACGTCATTTAAAGGCCAGAGAACGGCTGAGAGAGCAATTTCGAAAGTGATGATGGCCGACGCCGACCGGATTCGTCTGTGGGCGCAGTCAACCGGAATGCGTGCCCCGCTGCGTATAACAAAACACGTATCCGGAGATGTCGGTTATGGGGTCGTCAGAAGAACGGGCCGGCTCGTGAAGGGAAACAAGATTCTGGTTGTGCTCAAGCCTGAAACCTACAATGGCATGCCGTATTACGTCCTAACGGCTTTCGTCGGTCTGTGAGAAAAGCGCTTATGAAAGAGAATCCACTGTATCCCGAACTCAATCAGCTTTTTGGTGTGTACCTCAACGAGGATTGCTCGTACTGGGGAAGCACCATTGAAGCTATCGTAGGTTGCTATAAACGGGATAGCTCCACAGAAAGCATCAAGGGCATCCTTGTTGAAATCGAGAGTTTCAGGAAGGCACATTCCGACCATCTGGACGCTGCGTTCGAAGAAGCATATGGCTCGCAGTTTGACCCTAAGTTGTGGAGTCATACGACTGCATCGTTTCTCGACGAATTGGAGCGCCTTCTGAGCGCGTAATCCACTGGTCGTCGCCGCGCGCGGAAGATTCGATGTCAGCCGGTGCATGCGCAATTTGGCAGGCAACCAACCCCCGCCCACCGCTCACGCGTCCCCGGCTTCGTCCACCCACCCCGCCGCTGCCGCCGCCCCAGCGCCGCGCACCGCGCAGGTCAGCGGTTCGTCGGCGACGTGCACGTCGAGGCCGGTTTCCTCACTCAAACGCCGCCCCAGATTGCGGAGCAGCGCGCCGCCACCAGTCAGCACGATGCCCTTGTACGCGATGTCCGTGATGAGTTCGGCTGGGGCCGATTCGAGCCCGCGCTTCACCGCGCCGATCACCTGACTCAGTGGCGCTTCGATCGCCTCCGAAATATCGCGGTTGCTAAGCTGCACCGTGCGCGGTAGCCCGTCGTCGACGCTGCGGCCGGTTGCGTTGATCTGCTCGAGCGGCACGTCGTGTACGGCCGAGGCGATGGCTCTCTTCACGTGCTCGGCGGTCTGCTCGCCGAGCAGCACACCGTACAGATTGCGCACGTAGCTGATGATCGCCGCATCGAAATTGTCGCCGCCGACGCGCACCGAGCCGCTATACGCGGTGCCGCCCAGCGCGATCACGCCGACCTCGGTGGTGCCGCCGCCGATGTCGACCACCATCGAGCCGGTCGCATCGCGCACCGGCAACCCCGCGCCGAGCGCAGCCGCGAGCGATTCGCCGATCAGGCTGACCTTCCACGCGCCGGCCGCCTCGGCCGCTTCGCGGATCGCGCGGCGCTCGACATGGGTCGCCGCGGCCGGCACACACAGCGTGAATGCCGCGCGCCGGCTGAACAGCGAGCGCGGCCGCGCCATGTCGACGAATTGCTTGATCATGTGTTCGGCGGCGGCGAAGTTGGCAATGACGCCGTGGCGCATCGGCCGCACCGTTTCGAGATTGCGCGGCGCGCGGCCGAGCAGCTGGCGCGCCTCGGCGCCGATCGCGGCGATCCGTTTCGCCCCGCTCGCGGGCTGCGTCTCGAAGCACACGACGGACGGCTGGTTCAGCACGACGCCGCCGTCGTCGGTATAGATAAGGGTGTTGGCCGTGCCGAGATCCACCGCCACGGAGTGGCGGAACAATCGCTCAAAGAGCGGGTAATGCGGCGTCGGTCTGGCCATATGCAGGCTCTGATGTGTCGTTATCCGCCTTCTTGGGCGGTCTGGAAATGCGCCCCCGGGTCCCCGAAGCCGCGCGACACGCCCGCTGGGCGTTGCGCTTCCCGCGCGGCGGGGGTGATTTTCAAGCTATTGCCCGTATGACGGCAAGCTCATCAGAATCTTTAGGCCCGCTTTCTATCGGAGTTGTGTCAATCGCGCGACAGCTTGCCCAGTGCGCGTTCCAGCGCGTCACGGCCGAGCGCGACGCCGTCGGCCGTGATCGTATGGCCGACGCCGGGCAGCATGTAGGCGTCGACCGGGTAGCCGGCGGCGCTGAAAGCGTCGGCCGCGAATTCGAGTTCGCGCACCGGGATCACCTCGTCGTCCTCGCCGTGGACCAGCGTGAGCGGCGTCGCGCGGTTCGACGAGACGATCGGCGAGGCGAGCCGCCCCGAATACGCGACGACGCCCGCCGCGCCCTCCGCGCTAGACGCGACGTGATGCAGCGCCATGATCGAACCTTGCGAGAAGCCGACCAGCGCAAGCCGATCGAAAGACAACTGCCAATGCGCAAGCTCTGCATCGAGCACGCGGCGCAGCGCCGGATAGGCGGCGGCGACGCGCGCCTCGCGGTTCGCTCCGTCGACGTCGCGCAGGCTGAACCACTGGCGGCCACCGAAGCCGCCGTCGAACGGATCGGTGCCGTCGAGCGACACGAATGCGGTGCCGGGCAGCTCGTCGCTCCAGATATCGGCGAGCGGCATCAGATCGCGCGCGTTGCTGCCGACGCCGTGCATCAGCACGACGAGGCTCGTCGCGGGCGCGTTCTGCGGTGCCGTGTTCGGCGCGCGCCGCCAGCCGTGTTCGAATTGCTGCCAACTCATGGTGGTGTCCTTTTTTCCGTGGTTTAGTGGCTCTGGCCGTGGTGGCTCAGCCCTAGCCGCGAGCATACGCCGCGTGCCGCGTTCGCGTCGCCGGGAGCCGCATCGGCCGCGGCTGTGGCCGACGCCGGCGGGCGAATGCGGGTATGCTTTTGCGCATCGACGGACCCGCCGCCGCGCCGCACGGTCCGAGGCAAACCATCCGGAGAACGCCGTTTGAGCCAGCCCAACGCCGCGCCTGATTCCGCGTCGCCGCCGCCTCAGCCCCCCGCGCCACCGCCGCCGCCCGCGCCTCTCGAAGGCGGCCGGCTGGTTCTCGCGACGATCGCGGTCGCGCTCGCCACCTTCATGAACGTGCTGGATACGTCGATCGCGAACGTCGCGATTCCGACCATTTCGGGCAACCTCGGCGTCTCGGTCGACGAAGGCACGTGGGTGATCACCGTGTTCGCGGCCTCCAACGCAGTGGCGATTCCGCTGACCGGCTGGCTCACGCAGCGCATCGGCCAGGTGAAGCTGTTCGTCGGCGCGATCCTGTCGTTCACGCTCGCGTCCTGGCTGTGCGGCGTCGCGCCGACGCTGCCGATCCTGCTGCTCGCGCGGGTATTCCAGGGCGCCGTGGCCGGCCCGCTGATTCCGTTGTCGCAGGCGATCCTGCTCGGCTCGTATCCGAAAGAGAAATCGTCGACCGCGCTCGCGTTGTGGGCGATGACCGCCACCGTCGGCCCGATCGCGGGTCCGGCGCTCGGCGGCTGGATCACCGACAGTTACAGCTGGTCGTGGATCTTCTACATCAACATCCCGGTCGGCCTGTTCGCGGCCGGCGTCACGTGGATGATCTACCGCACCCGCGAATCGCCGACGCGCAAACCGCCGATCGACGTGGTCGGCCTCGGCCTGCTGATCACGTGGGTCGCGTCGCTGCAGATCATGCTCGACAAGGGCAAGGATCTCGACTGGTTCTCGTCGCCGGTGATCTCGATTCTCGGCCTCGTCGCGCTGATCAGCTTTGCGTTTTTCCTCGTCTGGGAGCTGACCGAAGAGCATCCGATCGTCGATCTGCGGCTCTTTCAGCAGCGCAATTTTCTCGGCGGCACGATCGCGATTTCGGTTGCATACGGGGTGTTCTTCGGCAATCTGGTGCTGCTGCCGCAATGGATGCAGGAGTATCTGAACTACCGCTCGATCGACGCCGGTCTGGTCACCGCGCCGCTCGGCATCTTCGCGATCATTCTTGCGCCGATACTCGGCCGCGTGCTGCCGCACTCGGACGCGCGCGTGATCTCGACGGTCGCGTTCGTCGGCTTCGCGATCGTGTTCTACATGCGCTCGAAGTACGTGATCGAGGTCGACACGTGGCACCTCGTGCTGCCGACGCTGCTGCAAGGCATTCCGATGGCGCTGTTCTTCGTGCCGCTGACGGCGATCATCCTGTCCGGCCAGCCGCAGAGCCGGATTCCGGCGGCGGCGGGTCTATCGAATTTCGTGCGCGTGTTCTGCGGCGCGGTGGGCACGTCGATCGCGGGTACCGCATGGAACAACCGCACGATCCTGCATCACGTGCGGCTCACCGAACAGGCGTCGGTCGACAACCCGTTGTTCGCGCAGCAGATCGACAACACGCAGTCGGTGCTGCATCTGAGTCCGCAATCGGCGGATGCGCTGTTCGATTTCACCGTGAACACCCAGGCCGCGATGATGGGCCTGAACGACATCTTCTTTGTGTCGGCGATCATCTTCGTGCTGATCATTCCGCTGATCTGGATCACGCGGCCAGCCAAAGGCGGCGGTGGCCCGGATGCGGCCGGCGCGCATTGACGCAGCTTCGGTAGCGCGCGAGGCGACGCTCGCGCGGTGGCTGGGGAGTGGCCGCGAGCTTGCGTCAGCGGAAATAGCGCGCCGGCGTGTCGCCGAACGCATCGCGAAACACCGCGATAAACGACGACACGTCGTTATAGCCGACTTCGAGCGCCACCTGCGTGACGCTCTCACCGGCGCCGAGATGTTCGAGCGCGGCTAGCAGACGCAACTGCTGACGCCATTGACCGAAGGTCTGCCCCGTTTCCTTCGCGAACAGACGCGCGGCCGTGCGCGCGGTCACGCCGGCGGCCGCGGCGAGTTCCTCCAGCACCAGCGATTGCGCGGGATTCGCGCTGAGCGCCTCGGCGATGCGCTGCGCGCGCGGATCGCCCGGCCAGTTCAGGCCGAGCGGCGCGGCGGGCAAGCCGGCGACGCGATCCAGCAGCACTTGCAGCAGACGGCGGGCGGGTTCGTCGGGAGGGTGATCGTGCGGCAGATCGGCCGCGGCGGCGAGCAGCGCCTGCACCAGCGTGTCGGGGATCAGCGCGCCGGTCTGCGTGGGCAGCGGCGCGGGGTCGAAGGCGGGGTCTAAGGCGGGGTCGGCGGTCGCGTCCATCGCGGAACCGGTCGCGACGTAGAGCGAATACAACTGCACGGGCCGCCTCGCGTGCAGGCAGTGCAGCGTATTCGCGGCGATCCACAGCGCACGGGCGGGCGGCACGACCCAGCGGCCGGACTTCGTGCGCACCGTCAGCACGCCTTCGCTGACGTGAATCAGATGCGCGCGCCGATACGCGCGCCACGGCCCGTCCAGCGTCGCATGGCGCTCGCCGACCACGAAGACCGCTGGCTCGATGCCGTCCGGATCGAAGGCTTCCGTCATGGTGTCTGCTCTGACGCGGGACGTCCGCGAAGGGAGCAAGATTAGCATGCGCGCGGGGCCCGGTTGCGGGGCGGCTTCACACGGTCCGGCAACCTCGAGCGCGGCCCCGCCCCAGACCCGGCTTATCCTGCCCGCCTCACCAACTGCTCCAGCACCGTCCGATACGAGGTCGTCCCGACCACCCTCTCGTTCACGCCATCCTCGAAATCGATCCACCCCGAGTTGAAGCCGTCGAGCATCTCGATCCGCGGCGCGGGCCACTCGGTGCCCTGTTCCTGAAACTGCGCTTGCCACTGCTCGCGCGGCACCGTCCGCGCTTCGACCGGGCGTCCGAGCAGGTCGCCGAGCATCTCGGCGATCTCGCGCTGCGTATAACGCCGCGGCCCCTCGATCTCGATCACGCGTCGCCCCTGCCACGACTGCGTGAGCGTCTGTGCAACGACGTGGCCGATATCCGCTGTCGCGACCATCGGAAACGCGCGGTCGAGCGGCTGCAAAAAGCTCGGCATCACGCCGGATATGCGGGCCGGCGCAATATCCCACAGCGAGTTCTCCATGAACCAGGCCGGCCGCAGGCTCGCGGTTGGGATCGACAGACCGGCGAGCGTCTGCTCGAGAATATGCACCTGCGTGATCAGGCCGAGCCCCGTTTCGCGCTGCCCGCCCACCGACGACAACGCCGCCACCCTCCCCGGCCGTGCCTTCGACAGCGCCTCCTTCAGCACCGCGGCCGCCGCATGCGCGTTCGGATAGCCGGGCAGCGGCGCGAAGTTCGGCGCGATCAGCACGAACACGCCGGCCGTGCCGCGAAACGCGGCGGTGAGCGCGTCGGCGTCGTCGAACGACGCGATCGCGACTTCGGCGCCGCGCTCGCGCCACGGCGCCGCCTTGCTTTCGTCGCGCAGCACGGCGCGCACCGCGTGCCCCGCGTCGAGTAACGCGCGTGCCGCCGCGCCGCCCACCTGTCCTGTCACACCGGTAATTGCAAACATGCTTCTCTCCTCGATGACGGCGGATGCCGTGATGGGAGGAATTCTCGGTGTGGCGCGGCGATTTCGCGAGAGCGTGGATGTCATTTGTTTAGTGACTTGATGTCATCCGCTCGGCGCGTCGCTTGTCAGAGAACAGGGCCGGCCACAACACGTAAAACGTATTTGCGCCGGCCCCTCGTCCGCTAGCTAAATCTCGTCGTGCGCCTCGCCTGCATCCTATGCCGCGTCATCGAGAAGGTCTGCCGCATCACGACGCGTGAGTCGCTGATTCGGAAGGCCTTCGCGTCGAGCGCCAGAGAGGTGAACAGCTCGTGATCACAGTCATTGATGCGCCGGTAGTCTTCGCCGTTATGGAGCAGGACTTCCAGCAGCCTGCGCTGTTGGTGTCTCTCCTGTGCGGTTATGGCCATTGCACCAGCCACCCTGATGCTCTCGTTTATCGTTGTGCTAGTCGAGCAACGCATGCCGCATTGGGCCTGCCTCGCCTGGCCAAGATCGTACAGCCTTCGTCATTCCCTGTCCGCTGGCTTGACCATCCCTTCCAGCCGATAAAACTCGATCTTGCGATAGAGCGTGCTGCGCGAAACGCCAAGGGCGCGTGCAATGGCTGAACGTTCCGTAGCCTCCAGACTTGCGTTCTCGTCCCGCAGTGAAGGCATGGCCCCGGACATCGAGATGTCATCGAGCAACTCGGCAGGCAAATCGTCGAGCGACACGGCAGTTTGGCTCGACGTCAAAAGCATATAAAGGAGAAGAAAGTAACGAAGCCGTCCTCAGTTGGCGTTCAGGGAGGAAAGCGAGGGGTCATCCGCAGCAGCGAGGTGTCGCAAAATCGGACGCTCACAGAGGATCGACGCTGTGGGATGTCTGAAAATGGGACGCATCGAGTGTGAAGGGCTCGATTGCATGCATGTGGGATGGAGTCGTCGCACAGAGAGTGAAGTGCGCGATGTCGGCCAGAAAGACCGACGCCTGGATAGATCCAGGGCTTGAAAGAGAGTGATGGCAGGGGAAGAAGGATTCGAACCTTCGAATGCCGGAATCAAAATCCGGTGCCTTAGGCCAGCTTGGCGACTCCCCTACGTAGGGGCGAGATCCTACCAGAGGATTCGCAAAGAGCAAAGGGTTCTCGCAGATACGGTGAGATGGGTTCGCTCAATGGTGATCCACCGGTCGCGGCCTGAGCGGCTCACCTCCCCGGCATTCGAGTGCCGCCCGGTCCCAGCCGCCGAGATCCGCGGCCGCTTGATACGTACTCTCGAGAAAAGCCAGCAGCGCTTGCTCGGGGTCGTTCGACGTGCGGACGCTTTCGTACGGAAGGATGAATTCGCCAAGCTTGTCGTCGAAATAGGCGCCGCCCGGCTGGGGTGTTGCGTTGGAAAAGCCGTCAGGCGACGGGTAAGCGTAAGAGTAAAACGCCGGGAAAGGTGTCGCCGGTCCCCCCGGCCAGAACCCGGCCGACGATACTTCGTGGCTGTAGGCTTCGCGCGTCACTTCATCGGGTAGCGCTGGAACGCCGCCGGGATGGAGAGGCGCGCGGCGTCCAGAAAAACGCGTCACGGCGAGATCGAAGCTACCCCAGAAAAAATGAACCGGGCTGACCTTGCCGATATAACCGGTACGAAACCGCTCAAGCACACAACAGACCGTGACGAGCGCTCGAAAGAAGCGGCTCACGGCATCCGCGTCGTACGGGCGCGCTGCATGGTCGTCCTCGAACGGCACGAGGTTCGGGATCTCGTTGGGTCGGCCGTGAAACACGGGCTTGCCTCCGAGTTGCGCAACCAGATCCAAAAAGTTCGCGTGGAATTCTGCAACCGACATCGGGGCGAGCGCGAAGTGCGCCTTGCGTCCATCGGCAGCGCTGCCGAGCACGCGATGTTCGAGCAACTCGAACTCGATCTCCACGCCGCTGGCATCGGGGATAAGCGACGTCGTCAGGCCACGCGTGCTGACGTACAACGTAGCGTGCCACGAATGATTCAGCCATGGGGTTCGGGCGAGCTTGTACTTGCCGGCGATTTGCGTGTAGAGGTGCAACGCGGCGCACGTGTCGCGCCAGGCGTCGTACGGAATATCAGTCCAGTTCGCGCTCATAGCGGCTCCATCACAAATTCGTCTGTGTCATCGCCAAATGACGCGCGCCCTAGTCCTTCAAGGTGCGCTGGTCGCTGAATGACCTTACGCCAGACGCAAAGTCTTGTCACCTGTCGCGCAATCCGGCGGCTACCGGTTGCGCAGGCCTGCTCGCCCACAAGGTTCAGCCGAGCGCGGTCTGTGCGCGCGCAGATAAAAAATGATTTGACAGACTATCTTAAGATATATATCTTACGATGCATCTTACGACATTCATGGGAGGCATCCCAGATGCGTCATCCTCATCGTTTTTCCGGTCCGCGCGATGCGCAGAACCGTTGTCACGCGGGCTTCGGCCATCCGCCGCTGCATGCGGGCGACGTCGCCGGCCGCGGCGCTTCCCTCGACCCTCGGCACCGCTTCCTGTTCCACGTTTTGCTTCACGGCTTCGGCCATCATCACGAGCAACGCTTCGGCGGCCGCGGCTCGCGCTTCGGCGGTCATGGCGGCCCCGGCGGCATGGGCGGATACGGTGGTTTCGGCGGCGGCCCGGGCGGCTTCGGCGGCGACGGCGATGGCTTCCCGCGTGGCCGCAAATTCAGCTCCGACGATCTGCAACTGCTGCTGCTATCGCTGATCGACACGCAGCCGAGTCACGGCTACGAACTGATCAAGGCGCTCGAAACCCGCTCGAACGGTTTCTACAGCCCGAGCCCCGGCATGGTCTATCCGGCACTGACCTATCTCGAAGAGCTCGGCTACGTCACCGTGCAGCTCGAAGGCAACCGCAAGCGCTATGAGCTGGCCGATGCGGGCCGCGAATATCTGGCCGCGAACCGCGAGCGCGTCGAACTGATGTTCGCGCGGCTCTCGCATATCGCCCGCAAGATGGATTCGGTGCGCCGCGCGTTGGCCGGCGAAGAGCCGGCCGACGTCAGCGAAGGCGGCTGGGTGCCGGAGCTGAACGAAGCGCGCCGCACGCTGAAGAACGCGCTGCTGCGCCGCGACAACGCGCCGGCCGACGAGCAGCGCCGCATCGCCGCGATCCTGATGCGCGCGGCCAGGGAAATCGAAGGCGGCGGCAACGGCAACAAAGCGAAGACCGGCAACGACAGCGAGCCGACCGTCTGACAACGCGCGCTCGTCCACGAGACAACCCGCGCGTCCTCCCAAACCGAACAGGAGCACCACGCTCATGCAAGAACAACTCACTCGCCCCGACCTCGCCGTGCATCGCGTGCGGCATCCGTTGAAGTTTCGTCTGCTGCAGGTCAAACAGGTGCGCGCGCTGACGCCGCACCTGATTCGCGTGACCTTGACCGGCGACGATCTGCACGACTTCGTGTCAGCGTCGTTCGACGACCATATCAAGGTGTTTTTCCCCGAACCCGGCGCCGACAAACCGACGCTGCCGCAAGCCGGCCCCGACGGCCCGTTATTCCCCGAAGGCAAGCGGCCGACCGCGCGCGATTTCACGCCGCGCCGTTTCGATCGCGACGCCCGCGAGCTCGACATCGAGTTCGCGATGCACGACGCGGGCCCCGCGGCCACATGGGCCGCGCAGGCGCAGGTGGGCCAGTATCTGGGCGTCGGCGGCCCGCGCGGCTCGCTGGTGATTCCGACCGGCTTCGACTGGCATCTGCTGATCGGCGACGACACCGCGCTGCCCGCGATCGCACGACGTCTCGAAGAGTTGCCGGCCGGCACGCGCGTCGCCGCGGTAATCGAGGTCGCCGATCCGTCCGCGCGCATCGAGTTCACGACTGAAGCCGAGCTGCACCTCGTCTGGTGCTATCGCAGCGAAGCCGACACGCAGACCGGCACGCGCGGCGAAGCGCTGTTGCACGCGGTGCGCGATACCTGGCTGCCGGAGAACGGCGAAGGCTACGTGTGGGCCGCCGGCGAGGCGGCGGCGATCCGCGCGGTGCGTCAGCATCTGTGCGGCGAGCGCGGCGTCGACAAAGCGCGGATTCGCGCGGCCAGCTACTGGAAACAGGGTGCGGTCGCGGTCCACGAAACGATCGACGACTGAGCTCCTGCTCGCGTCGCGCGCGGCATCAGCGGCGTACTTCGAACAACAACAAAGGGAAATCAACCGATGTACTCAATCACTGCACGGCACGAACGCCATTTGCTGTGGGTGCTCGCGCTCACGCAGTTCACCATCATCATGGACTTCATGGTGATGATGCCGCTCGGCCCGCAGATCATGAGCGCGTTCCAGATCGCGCCGGCCGCGTTCGCGACGGCGGTGTCCGCGTATTCGTGGTGCTCGGGGCTGTCGGGTCTGTTCGCGGCGACCTATATCGACCGCTTCGACCGCCGCCGTCTGCTGCTCGCCATCTACGCGCTGTTCGTGCTGTCGAACCTTGCGTGCGCGCTCGCTTCGAGTTTCGCGCTGCTGCTCGCCGCGCGCGCATTCGCCGGCATCACGGGCGGCGTGCTCGGCTCCGTGATCATGGCGATCGTCGGCGACGTGATCCCGCTGCAACGGCGCGGCGCCGCGACCGGCACGATCATGACCGCGTTCTCGCTCGCGGCGATCGCCGGCGTGCCGGCCGGCGTGATGCTCGGCGCGCAGTTCGGCTGGGCCGCGCCGTTCTTCCTGCTGGTCGCGTTGTCGCTGCTGGTGTGGTTCGCGGCCTCGCGGCAGGTGCCGTCGCTGGCCGCGCATCTGAGCCGCAGACAGCCGCCGCTCGCGGAAGTGCTGCCCGAGCTGTGGAGGCTCCTGAGCAACCCGCGGCATCTGAATGCGTTCGCGCTGACGTTCGTGATGATGATTGCGCACATGCTGGTGATTCCGTTCATCTCGCCGATGCTGGTCGCCAATCACGGGGTCGCGCCGCGTCAGCTGTCGTGGCTGTATATGGGCGGCGGTGCGGCGACCTTCTTCACGTCGCGGCTCGTCGGCAGGCTCGCCGACCGCTTCGGCACGCAGCGCGTGTTCCGCTGCGCGGCGCTGCTGTCGTTCGTGCCGGTGCTGTTCGTCACGCATCTGCCGGACCTGCCGTTCTATGCGCTCCTGCTGTTCTTCCCGTGCTTCCTCGTGGTGATGAACGGCCGCATGGTGCCGATGCAGGCGCTGCTGACCACGGTCCCCGAGCCCGCCCGACGCGGTGCGTTCCTGAGCGCGAACAGCGCGCTGCAGGCGCTCGGCACGGGCACCGGCGCGTGGCTCGGTGGCCTGATGCTGAGCACGTCGGCCGATGGCCGCATCGCCGGGTATGGAACCGTCGGCTGGACCGCGGTGGCGGTCGCGTGTGCGGCGGTGTTGTGGGTCTCGCGTGTGAAGGCCGCGCCGCGCGAAGCGGGGCCGGCCAGCGACGCTGGCGCGACGATGCCTCGCGCCGCTGGCCTCGAAGCGCGCATCGCCGGAGAAGGTTGACGATGCAAGGCCGCGCGCTACGTCTCGTCGTCGGTGCTGCCGGTCAGCGCGCGCCGCGCGGCCTCGCCCTGCTCGTGCGACGTCGCGTAAAACACGCGCGCCCGGCCAATCACGATTTTTAGCGTCGCGATCACGGGCACCGCGAGAAAGATCCCGGCGACGCCGCCGAGTTGGTCGCCCGCGAGCAGTCCGACGATCACCAGAAACGGACTGACCTCGACGCCTTCGCTCATCAGATACGGATTGAGCACGTAGTCCTGGAACAGCCGGTACAGGCCGATGAAAATCACCAGCCACAAGAGGTGCGGATAGCCGCTGAACACCGCGACCACCAGCGTGATCGCGACTGCCGCCAGCGGCCCCGCGAACGGCACGAATTCGAGCAGCCCCGCGCTGACCGCGAGCAGAAACGCATACGGCACGCCAAGCAGCGAGAACGCGATGCCGTAGCAAAACAGCGTGGCGAGCGACAGGAACAGCAGCGCGCGCACGTACTTCGACAGCAGCACGTTCACATCGTCGACGATCTCGTTCCACAGCACGCGATGCCGCCGGTTCAGCAACGCGAGAAACGCGTCGCGCATCCGTTCGCCGTCCTTGATCAACAGGAAGCTCAGGATCGGTATCAGCACCAGATAGATCAGGTTGCTCGCCGCATGCACGACCCCGAGCCCGAGGCTGCGCGCCAACGGCACGGCCTTGTCGGAGCCGGTCTCGATCTGGCTGCGCAGGAAATCGACGATCCGCTCGCGCAGCGGTTCGAGAAAATGCGGCAACGGCAAACGGTTCGGCACGTCGGTACGTAGCAGCCCCGGCAATTGCGAAAAGAGGCGCGTCGCCTGATCCTGCAATTCCACGCCGAACACCGAGCCGACCACCGCGAGCAGCGCAACCACGACGACGAACACGACCGCGATCGACATCACGCGCGGCACGCGGCGCGGCCTCACGCGTTCGACCAGCGCGACCATCGGGTAGATCAGATAGCTGAAGAACACCGCGAACACGATGACGAGCACCGTCGTCGACGCGACATAGATGACGAAAAACAGCAGCGCGAGCAGAGACGCGGTCCAGACCTTCCTGGCCGCGCCGACGTCGAATCCCAGCATGAAGCGTCCTCGAATGAGCGATGCGGTACCGACGCAAGGAATGCGCCGGCCGACTCTGGACCGTAACAGAAATTTACACGATACGTGTGTCGAATACCGCGCCGCGAGGGCGCGACGCGACGAGCACCGACGGCGTGCGAGGCGCTACGCACGTGGTGCGTCAGTGCACGAATCGCGTGCCTGACTTTGATGCGCCCGAAACCGGGCAGTCCGGATAGGTAACGCTGGGGTACGCGAAACCGCGACGCGCTAGCTCTTCACGCGCTCACGTTCCTCCTGGGCTTCTTCGGCGATCCTCGCCTGGATTCTGCCGGCGATCTTCTCGGCCGCTCCTTCGGCCTGCTTCGCGCGATTGCCGGTGACCTTGCCAATCGCTTCCTTGACGGAGCCCTTGAGCTCCTTCGCTGTACCTTCTTCTCGATTCCTGTCCATGGTGCCTTCCTGCTAGGTTTGACTGTGGAGTTGCCTCTGGCGTTGCAACGAAAAGATAGCGAGGCCGTCTCTCGTGAGCTGTTTCATTCGCGGTTCTTCCCCTTCACCATGTCCCGGTCTTCGACGACGCTGCCCTCACCGCCGTCGCCCTTAGCGCTGTCGTGTTCAATGTCCGGGGTTTTAGCCAGCTCTGGCAACGACCGAAGGACCGCTTCGGAGTCTTCATTTAGGCCGTCGACCAGTTCATCGATGCGCAGTTCACCAGATTGAATCTGCTTTACCATTCGAAGGATCGTGAAGACAGTCGGCGGGCAGCGTGCGATCGCCAAGCCCATTTCGTGGAGTCCCTCTTCGATGCGTTTCGCAATCTCAGTCTCGCCCGCGCGAGTCAATAATTCGGTCGCACCCATTTCACGCATATACATCCGAACGGGATCCGTTGTGCACCCGAATTCAGGATCGACGGTTGAAAGCGCGCCTTCGGCCTCCAGGTCTGCCTTGTCGTCCGACGTGGCTGCCGGCGCCGCGTCGTCCAAGAACGGCTTCTCCGTGTCTGGCGCCTGCTCGTAGACTGCAATGCCGATGTCGTTGAAAGTGCTGGCAATGATTTCAATGGCCGCGGTATGCACAAAATTGTCGGGGAGATGATCGTTGATTTCCGCATGAGTCAGGTAGCCGCGCTGGTTGCCGAGTCGGATGAGAGTGCGCATCCAGCGCTCCTGTTGCTCTTCGTCCTGCGATATCCCGTCGATCGACTGCAGGGGTGTTACGGGATCGACCTTCGACGCGCGCGGGACCGACGCGTTCAGAGCGGACGAAACTGTGCCTGGACGTGAATAGGGCCAATCGACCTTTGACATAGATTCTCCTGGACGTGATTGCCCGGCAATCGCGACCAGCGACTGTCCACACTCGGCCGACGAGCCGCGCACGTTTCGCTGTTACAGACGGACACAGGCTGTGGAATCGCAACGGGCAGTGAATGCGTAGCCCCTAGATACGGGCGGACGCGAGGGAACCGCAAGACTTGGCGAAAAGCATCAATGCGGCAGCAACGTAACACAAACTACCGCATTTCACCAGTTGGCGAATCTGGACCGTCCGCAACGTTAACGTGCTACGCCGCGGGCCACACTAAGAATTCGACATCTGGATGGATAGAATATGACGAAGCTTATCGAGATCTTTGCGTGGAACTGGAGCATCTATGAATACGGCGCGGAGTCGGAAGCGCATCAGGGCCGTTCCGGCCAAACGTCGTTGGGTTCGGTCGAGCTCTGACTTGGAGACGTGCCTCTTTCCGTCGTTCAGTCGTCGGTTCTACGCCGAAAATGGCGGTTCATTGGCGAGTAGGCCTCTCATCGAGGTCCGTACGAGAACATCTCGGCTGGACCGCTAGCTTTTGCTGTTTGACGGATATCACGTCTACGGCGTGCAACTGCCCTAGCGTGTCGGCCGCCTTCAGTACCTTCTCCCGCGTGGGCTCTGGATTGACCCTCATTAGCAAAGCCGATATTCTCGCTCTTTTTGACAGAAATCCGGCATCCACCGGGTTTCGGTGAATGGCTGGGCGTTATGGCGCCTTGGGCGCGCGCATCGGCGCATTGGCGCAATCTCGAACGCTCCTGTGGGCATGGATTTCACATCCGCCCGCGGGCGGCGGTCCTACCGGGCGCGGCACGAACTAGCAGCCACGCCACAAGATGCACATTGGCGCCGGCGTATTCCAAAGCTGAATGAGAGAAGCTGACAGTGCGGAAGCACCTTCGTGCCGAAATCGCCTATGCCGGCTCTTGACAATGTGCGGGCCTGAAAGGAGGAAATGAAATGAAGCCGCAGCTGATCCTGACAATATTGATCGCATATCTGCTGTGCGCTTGTGTTGGGGGGCACGGGTCGTCTTCTGCGCCAGCCCGCTCAGCAGAGACAGGCTTGCGGTCCAATTTCAATCGGACCGCAATTACCGCGCGTCTGCCCACGGACACCGGCGGTTTCGCAACGGCGACCGGATCAGACGATCCAGCCGTCACGGTCGACAGCCTCGCTGATCTGCTGGCTGCGTTCAGCGCGCGACAGCACCACATCCTAGTCAAGGGCGAAATCTACGGCGGACCGCGACTGACGACCATCACCTTCGCCAGCACGGACTGGAACAACACCACGATCGAAGGCGCCAGCGGTGGCAATGCGGTGCTGAAAAACGTCCAGCTTAAATTCGACGGCGAAATGCTGCCGGCAGACCAGAACATCCAGAATGTCGTGATCAGAAACATCACTTTTCATGGCGTCATCGGAGATCTACAGGCCCTACCCGCCCAAGTCTACGGCACATCCAACAACGCCGGCATCAACTATGAAGGCGTGTCGCTGCGACGGGTCACCAATGCATGGGTCGATCATTGTTCCTTCTACGATACGAGCGACAATCTGATGAGTGTGACGCTGTCATCGGATAATGTGACGGTCTCGTATAGCCGGTTTTATTTCACCAATGAATGGCTGGCGATGCGCCCCGATCCCCTGTGGGACTGGACGGGCAAGAACCAAGATCTGGCCAATGAACGCCTGGCGATGGTAGTGGGCGCATCTCGGCAGGATTCGTATGCATATGGTGGGCACAGGCTGCATGTCACCTTGCACCATAACCAGTTCGGCCCCAACCTAAAGGGGCGTCCGCTGCTGCGGGGCTGGGTCCACGCCTACGACAATTATTTCGATAACGACGCCACACCGACTGGCCTCACGGCCGTCGGGTCAGACGAGACCCAGTACAACGCCCTGCAGATCGGAAGCGGCAGCGTCGTTTATGTTGAAAGCAACTATTTTCTTAGAACTAACCAGAGCATTCAGGTCGGTCTGGATTTGCCGGACGATGTCTACTCTTTTCATGAAAACGCAAACCGGTACGTTCAGTCCACCGGCAGATCGGCAAAGGGCGAGGCTTTTTCAATCGCGCCCGTCGGTTACGCCTATCGAGTTGGGACGGCCTCGTCCGTTCTCAACGCCGCGTCGGCCTACGGTCCTCGCTAGTGCCAGCGATCAATCAGGACGACTTCCCGCTGGCTGTTGGGGTCGTCTCGCTGGCATTGACGTCAGTGCCCAGGGGCGGCCCTTTCACGATCCAACGACGCATCGCAGGCACTGCAATACCACAGATCGGGAATCGCCCGCCGCGCAGCACGTATCGGTGATTGCATTAGTATGTGCTACCGGGAGCGAGTTTCACATGCTGCGCGACGGCGCCTTCTATCAAGCGAAATCCGCCCCTCACACCGAAACGCCAGTTATCGCTTTTCTGCGTCTGACGCATCTCGGGATCGCGCGTTCCGGAGCTGTTTTTCGTCGAACTGGGCGCCGGAATCAACGTGGCAACGACCACCGTGCCGGTCTTGAGCATCATGCCTTTCTTCACCAGGATTTCATTGACCAGCGCGAGCATCTGCGCAGCCAGTCCATGGCGCTTTGAGAAGGTGACGAAACCGCAGAATCGTGCTCTCGTCCGGCAAACGCATCGTGCCGCCGTCAGATCCTGCGAAGTCACGATACAGCGGCACGTCATATAACGCTTCTTCGATCGCTGGATCGGACAGACCAAACCACTGTTGCATCAAATGAATGTGCAGCATCGTCGCGATCGGGAACGGCGGCCGTCCAGTCTTACCAGTCGGATAGTACGGTTCGAGCAGCGCAATGAGCTTCAACCAAGGCACACCGCGCCGTCCTCATCGAGAAATTCGCGCTTACGCGTGCGCTTCGTTGTCAAATCCAGGTCAAGTCCAAGTTGCGTCATCTGGGCTCTCCTTAACTCACTCCCTTCATCCCTGTCACGGATCGGCGTAATCGAGCCGGGGATGATCGGCGTAATGAGGCCACCTGGAATGGCCCCGAAACGCGATTTCGAAGGGACTCAAGAATGCGTTTTTTTGCCTGATTTGGCAACCGCGTTTT
>NZ_JBKGUA010000060.1:0-34864 GCF_046543485.1 Paraburkholderia sp. EG304
GCCCACGCACACCGCTTGACCGGGTAGATCGAGATAGGTCGTGTCAACGACCATGCAAACAATCCACGCTCTCACATCATGCCCCACGCGCGCGCGGATCGGGGATCGGCCCTGCCGAGCCGCTTACGATTCAACTGCCGGGCCAGGATGTTCTCGATGCTGAGAGTGTTCAGCATGCTTTGCTGTACGAGTTGCATGCGCTTGCGGGCGAGATCACGCGGGCCTCGCTCCTCCGGGGGATAGATGTAACCTTCTGGCAGCAGTCCAAGGCGGAAGATATGCGCGAGAAACACGGCATCTCGTTCATCGCCGACATACTTCAGGCCCTCGTACTGCTTGATGGCAGCGGTATTTGCCAGATGGACGGCAAAGCCCGCGGCCATCAGGCCATCGACACGCCAGTACCAGTTATAGGTTGATTCCACCACGACCCCCTGCAGGTCCTCATGAAATGGCGCGAGGACCGCGACGATTGATGGCAGGTCGTTGGCCAGTCGCTTGCAGTAAAGCACCCGGTCCTCATCGTCGATCACGGCGTTATTCGAGTGCAGATCGATGCCGCTATACTCATTTCAGCCTCCTGAACGGGTCGGTTGAGCTTGGCGTCTCAACTGTAGACCCTGGCCGCCCCTTCTTTGAGCGGCCAGGAGGCCTTTCAATGATTATCACCGGCCCTCGCCAGTAACCGCGGGGCTGACCGCGCCTGTTTTGACACATTTATATCCCGTCGAATCGGCATAAAAGTGTCAACTCGCATAAGTTCGCATTAAATTTGTCAACTCGCCTCCTACACTTCGAATCCCGTCGGTAGGAGGTTTGTCTCATGGTGGATACCCTTCAAGTAGCCGAGCCCATCACGCTTGGCCGGCCGCGCGGCGCACACCGATTCGAAGCCTTCAGCCCCCTACCACCGAGCGCATGCCCACGCCGCGGCATTCCAGTAACGCCACGCGCGCCTCCAGAAGCTCTCGCCCTTTTTGCTACAAGTTCGCAGCCGTCAGCAGCAAGTCTGGAGAGTCCCTCCAGCGCCAGTTGATCCACCAGCCGGCGCGCAATCTCCTCGCGGAGGTCAGCGTCTGATTTCCCGCAGACGCGCACGCGATGGTCACTGAAGCAATGCGTGGTCTGAGGTACGTCATGCCGCATCTCGTCGCCCTCGGCCGCAACGCCCAGCACATGCCGTTGGAACATCGCCATTCCAAGCGTTGCGTAGGCTTCTGTCAAATTAGAATTCCTGGCGTAATATGCGCGCAGTTCTTCGGAGCGACTGAACGCCTTCACGAGATCATCGGGTGTCGCGAAGAAAACGCGAATCAATGGATCGGTTGACCAGGCGGCCGCATTGGCCTCGTGGGGTGCGGGTGGCGAGCGTATTAGATCGTCGATGTAAGTAGGCGAGACGGAAACGGCCTGCCTGAGACGTTCCTTGTAATGTCGTGCCAGCCGCAGGCGCGGGTTCATTGCAATGACACGATCAATCATCTCGGCCACGCGTGTGGTTTGGTCATGTGCAGTTCGTGCCTTCATGGGATGCAACGGGCTGGAAAGTAATCCCATCATTCACCTCGTACCGAGGTCTCGCACTGCGTGAGTCGTCACGTGAATCGTGGCGACTCCACAATCGCAATGGTAGTGCCATGACTGCTCCATGCTATCAAGTGTCGCGGCACCAAGCTGTGAGTCAGAGACCCTCAGCAGTTGCCCGATCTGCGCCAACTACCTCTTGCTCATGCTCTGGCGCACCGCGCCCCAGCGGGGCGATTGACCTGGAATACCTGACGGTCGCAGGAAGCGCGGTGAGTCCGTGGGCGAAGATGCTGAGCAGAACCGTCGCCATCACCGCGAGCTTGATGGTGGGCTCTCCGGGCAGATCGGTTTCGTGCTCGAGATAGACAAGCCCGAGAACGATCGAGGCGAGCCCTCTCGGGCCGAACCATCCCATGAACAGGGCGGTCGTCCAGCTCAAGCGCGTGCCCAGCAGCGCGATCGCCACCGGAACGATACGAATCACCGTCAGGCTCAGCACGCTATAGGTCACGACGGCAAGATTGAACTGTGTCCAGACACGGGTGACCAGCAGCCCGAACAGGAAGAACACGAAATAGTTAAAGAGTTGTCCCCAGTCTTCGGCGAACTCCACGCTGTGCTTGCCGACCTCGCGGAAGCCTGCCTGTGTCGCCAGGCCGGCCACGAACGCGGCGATGAACATACTTGCGCCCGTGGCCTCCGAAGCCACCATGCAAGCAAGCGGCAGCGCCGCCACACCCAGCTGCGCGACCGGTTCGGCCATCCACTGCTTTCGACGAGCAAGACCCAGCAGCCAGCCACCCAGCAGTCCGATGGCGAGTCCCAGCAATGTTCCATAACCCAGCTGCTCGATCAGAAAGCGTGTCAGGGCCGTACCTCCCCGACTCGTTTCTCGGACCTCCGCCAACGCGACAAAGAACATCAGGAAGGGCACCGAGAGTCCGTCATTCAATCCGGCCTCCACATTCAACGCCTGACGGATTCGCTGTGGGACATGCAGGCTATTTACGATGACCTGCCCGAGCCCGGCATCCGTCGGAGCGAGAATCGCGGCGACGATACCCGCCTCCCACCAGGTCAGCGTTCTGAAAACGACCATCGCAAACAGCACCCCGAGCATGATGGTGAGCAGCATGCCCGTGCTCAACAGGCGTATCGGAAGATTGGTTTCGCCCTTCAGCATGCTCGGACGGACTCTCGACGCATCGGTGAAGAGCGTCATCACAAGTCCCAGCTCGGCCACAAGCAGCAGATCTTTACGGTCGAGCGCGAGTTCGTCCAGCGCTCCGTGGGAAGCGGCCATGAGCGCACCGAACACTGTAAACAGGATCGGCGCCGTCAGGATCGTTCGCTCCAGTCGCCGGGAAATCAGGCTGTAGAAAAAGACCATCGAGATGAAAGCGGCGATGATGATCATCAGCCTTCTCCTCTGCCGCGGTGTGAGACCGTTCGCGCGAGACGAGGCCGGCGTCCGCGCCGGCCATCTCTGCTAAAGAGCCATGCGCATATCAGACTGCCGGGTGGGGACCTGCGGATTGATCCAGGTCAAACCTAACCGTCACTGCTTCACCGGCCTCATGAGATCGTGTCTCGATGACGACGGTTCAACAGACATTGTGCCAATGCGAGAATCAATAACGTGCTTCACGACCATCGCCGCTTGCCTGACAGGCTGCGCACACGTCCCAATAATTGCGCCGCAAGCTTCCGAGCCCCCACCGCCTGTTTCTCCGGTCCGCCGATCGTCGAACATCCCGATGCTCCGTCATTGACACACGTCAACGCCTGCACCTCGCAGTCGTTCATCCTTTTATTCGAGCGTCACGCTTTTGCATTGCAACGGTGAGCTGCAGCGGCTCGTGGGGCCCGGCTTGCCCGGCACAGCCGGATGCCGGCGGCCTGGTGGCGCTCTCGCGACCACGACCACGACCACGACCACGGGAGGCATTCATGTTGACTCAGTCCTCTACAAGCAATCTGCCGGAAATCTGGAAGACCTTCGCCGACGTGCAGATGCAAGCCTGCGCCGATTGGTTGGCGCTGACACAGGAAACGTGGGCGCGTTGCGCGCTCACACGCAATCCGCTCGAATGGATGTCGACTGCCAGCCTCATGCTGCCCGAGTGCGTGTCCAGCGCGATGCAATACTTCAAGAACGTCTCGGACGCTGCCAATGCGTGTCGCGATCTGGCCGGCGGAGTTGGTGCGGCCCCCGCTGCCGCATTGCCTTTGTTTGCACCGGGAGCTGCGGTCGGTCCGGCCGGAGTCGTGCCTGTGGAAGACCAACATCCTGCTCGTTCACGAACATCACGAGTGATGCCGGAGGTGGTCGTCGACAGATCTGAAACATCCGGTTCGTCTCTCTCAAACCAGGATCGGGCCTGAACGACGAATTTTCGACCGGGGAACGAAGTGCCCTATTTCAGCAATGCCGATCTGCCCATACCCGTTCGGCATCATCTGCCGCAGCGCGCGCAGGATATCTATCGGGCTGCCTTTAACGCAGCGTACGAGGAATACGCAGTCGATGCGCGTCACGAAGAAATCGCGCATCGCGTGGCATGGGCGGCCGTCAAGCGGTGTTATGTCAAGGACGGCAACGAATGGATCGAGCGGCGCTGATCCACACGATCGCGGCGTCCCTTCTGCGGGTGAAACCCGTTGTGCTGTGAAACGCGACAGGCCGCGAATCCCATTGACTTGCGTCAACGCTACGGTGGTCTGCCTGCATAGACTGGGTTCAGTCACGTGCGAAGACACGTTTGTGCATGCCGACGGAGTCAATGAGATGAACTACCGCAATCTGCTGGTCCATCTGGACGATAGCCTGGCCGCGCAGCAGCGCCTTGATATCGCGTTGCGCATCGCCCGACAGTTCGATGCCCAGCTCGTGGGGCTGGACATCGCGTCGATTCAAGATGCTCACATGGTCTTCGCGATACCTGGCGCGGCTGGCATGTACGCGGAAATGATACGACAGAGCGATCAGCGACGCGCGGCTTTGCGCGATTCATTCGACGCAGCGTGCGGGCACGCGAACGTCGCCGGTCAATTCCGGTGCAGCGACGCGAGCGACAAGCGAAGCATCGTACGGTATGCGCGTCTGGCTGACCTTGTTATCGCCGGCCAGTCAAACCCGAACGCCCCCGAAACATATATCCACAATCACTGTGGAGAGCAGCTGTTGATGACAGCCGGACGCCCCGTGCTCTTCGTGCCCTACACGGGCATATTCCCGAGCGTCGGCAGCCGGATCCTGATCGCCTGGGATGGAAGCCGCGAAGCGACCCGCACCATTCACGACGCCCTGCCGTTCATTTCCCGTGCGCAAAGAAACATCATCGTGACCGTGCATGGCCCGGCAGACGCACCGCTTGCCGCGCGCATTCCGGGTGCCGACATGCCCCGCACGCTCGCCCGTCACGACGCGGTCATCGACGTGGTCGAACTCGAGGGCGCTACCGGAGCGCGCGCGGGAAGCATGTTGCTGTCGTGCGCGCAGAACCACGGCAGCGACCTTATTGTGATGGGTGGATATGGTCACGCGCGCTGGCGCGAAGCCGTGTGGGGCGGCGTTACGCATACGCTGCTGCAATCGATGGCCGTGCCGGTGCTGATGTCGAATTGAATCCGCGCGATCTGCGTGAGGGACGTCATGGCCTCGAACGTAGCAGGTCGGCCAGGACGGCAGTAAACCGGTCGATGCAAGCGCTGTCGTTGACATCGCGGCTCGCCTGCGAAAAGCACGCACTGCGCTAGTCGGAAGCGAGGAGACGTTCATGACGCAATTTCACGCAGAACTGCGCACGGCTCAAAACACTGACGCACAGAACCGGTTGCTGGACGTGGTCCGCGCGCTCAGTCTCGAACTCCACGGCGGGTTGCAAGATCAGAAACCGACCACCCCCGTCGTATCAGGCGCACCGGTCCTTGTGCCCATCACGCTCGAGACACAACTCGAGCGGGACCTCGGCTTCGACAGCCTCGCGCGTGCGGAGCTGCTGACGCGAATCGAGCAGACATTCGGCGTTCAGTTGCCGGTCGACGCGTTCGCCTCCGCGAGGACACCGTTGGACATTCTCGACGCGCTCGCCAACGCGTGCCCGCGAGCCGTGGACGGCGCGGGCACGCGGCCGTCTGGCGCGGTAGCAGTCCCCACCTCCACGAGCCTGAGCGCTGGCAAGCCAGACCTCGACGCTCCAGGCACCGCCAGGACGTGGGCCGAAGTCGTACGCTGGCATGCGACGCGCCATCCCGAGCGACTGCACCTGGTCATTCTGGACGAGAACGGCGGCGACACGCAGGTGAGCATCGGCCAGCTGTACGGGCAGGCGCTCCTTGCCGCGGGCGGCCTGCGCTCGCTCGGTGTTGATCCCGGCGACACGGTCGCGCTGATGCTGCCGACGGGCCTCGACTACTTCGTCTGCTTCACCGCGATCCTGCTATGCGACGCGATCGCCGTGCCGGTCTATCCGCCGGCGCACCGGCTCGAAATCGAAGACCACATGCGCCGCAACGCGGTCATCCTCGCCAACGCCGGCGTCAAGGTTCTGCTCGCGGCCGACGAGATCGGTGTGATCGCGCGGCTGCTTGCGATCCAGGTGCCGACGTTGCGGCACGTGCTGTCGCCGCGACAGATCGAAGCTCGGCCAATGTCTATGCCGTCTGCCGCAAGCGCCGACGACATCGCGTTGCTGCAGTACACGTCGGGCAGCACCGGCGTGTCCAAAGGCGTTGTGCTCAGCCACGCGAACCTGCTCGAGAACGTCCGTGCGATGGGCGAGCGCATGTGTGTGAATGCGCACGACGTCCTCGTCAGCTGGCTGCCTCTTTATCACGACATGGGACTGATCGGCGCGTGGCTAGCCCCACTCTACTTCGGCCTGCCGCTCGTCGTGATGTCACCCCTCACGTTTCTTGCGCGACCGGGCAGCTGGCCGCGGGCGATCGGAAGGTATCACGGCACGATCACAGCGGCGCCGAACTTCGCGTACGAGCGCTGCGCACGGCAACTCGCCGACGACGACGTGACCGGCGTCGACCTCTCGTCGCTGCGCTTTGCATTCTGCGGCGCCGAGCCGGTCAGTCCGCGAACCATGCGCGCATTCGCTGCACGTTTCGCATCGCACGGGCTCGATCCGCGCGCGATCACGCCGGTCTACGGGCTCGCTGAGAACGTACTCGGCGTTACGTTTCCGCCACCTTCGCGCGGTCTTACGGTCGATCGCATCGGACGCGAAGCGCTCGACAGGACCGGCGAGGCAAATCCCGTTCGCGACAGCGACGCATCGGCCGAGGCCGTTGAGATCGTCAGCTGCGGTTTCCCGCTCGGCGGGACCGAGCTGCGCATCGTTGCCAACGACGGGCGCGAGCCGGCGCCCCGGCATATCGGCCGGATCGAGCTACGCGGAACGTCGGCCACGCGCGGTTACTGGCACAACGAAACGCAGACCCGAACATTGTTCGACGACGGCTGGCTCGACACCGGCGATCTCGGCTACGTCGCCAACGGCGAGCTGTTCGTGACAGGACGCTCGAAGGACATGATCATTCGCGGCGGGCGCCACTATTTTCCGTATGAGCTGGAGGACACGATCGGTCGCCTGCCGGACGTGGTACATGGCGGGGTCGCCGTATGCGGCGCCATCGATCCGCGCAGTGCAACCGAGCGCGTCATCGTCATCGCCGAAACTACGCTTGCGAGCGGGCAGCAAGACGCGCGCGAGCAATTGAGGACGCGTATCAATGCCGCCACGATGACGCTGTACGGTGCCCCGCCCGAGCAGATCGCCCTGGTGCCTCCCCATAGCATCGTCAAGACCGCCAGCGGCAAGATCCGGCATGCGGCTACGCTCGAACAATTCGATCGCGGCGTCGAGACGATGGCGCCGCGTCCGTTCTGGCGCCAGTTCGGCGACGCGCTGCAACGCAGTGCGTTCGCGCTGGGACGCCGCGCGTGCGAACGTGCGCGGAGCGGCGCGCGTGGCGTCGCGTGCTGGAGCGTGTTCGCCGCGCTTGGTGTCGGCGTCTTCGTCTGTATTGCATTTCGACCCGATCAAGCGCGTAACTGGCGCATCCCCCTGCGCGCGGCGGGATTGCGCGTGGAACTCGAAGGCGATCTCGCCGCATTGCACTAGCCGCATACGGTGATCGCGTCTAATCACACCGGTTATCTCGACGTCGTGGCGCTCACCGCATTTCTGCCTGCGCCGGTTGCCTTCGTATCGAAGCGGGAACTGGCGCGCCGGCCATTCGCCGGTCCGTTGCTGCGGGCAATCGGCGCCCGTTTCGTCGAGCGCGGAGTCGACGCGGGGAGCCTCGCCGACGAAGCGCGGTTGATCGAATTCGCGACAGTCGGAGAGCGTCTGCGGTTTTTCCGGAGGGCACCTTCGTGCGCGAGGCTGGGCTGCGCGCGTTTCATCTTGGTGCTTTCCGCTGCGCATGCATGACGGGACAGCGCGCCGTTCCGGTTGCGCTGCGCGGCGCGCGTGCCGCATTGCCCGATGGCGCATGGGTCCCTCGGCGCGGCTCCATTACGATTTCGCTTCTGGCGCCTGTGGCGCCCGATGGAGCTGACTTTGCCGCGACCGCACGATTGCGCGAGCGGGTGCGGGCCTCCATCCTCGAGCACTGCGGCGAGCCGGATGCGGCCGGCGACCTGTTCGCACCTGTGAAATCGCGCCTGCCCGTGTCCGCGATCACCAACGAGACATGGACCAGGCGCGCCAAAACGGCGTGATGCGCGCGTCAATTCTCGACCGACAGGTGATCGAGGACGATGCGCACGCCTGGTGCGGACCATGCGGCATTGCAGGCAATCGACTTTTCCGCGAATGAGCCGACCTTGCCGCGCAGCGTCATCGTTCCTTCCTCGACGCTCACGACGATATGCTTTGCCTCTTTTCGCGCGTGGCGCTCCAGCGCCTCGGTGATCCGGTCGGCGATATCGACTGGCGTGGCGCGGCCGCGTACGGTTATCTGATTGACGACCGCCATTACGCTGCGCAACGAAGTCACTGCGTTTTCTGCGGACTTGATCTGGAAACCCCAGTCCACTTCGCCGCACAAGGGGTCAAACAGCCCTTTTCGACAGTCAGTTTGACTGTGTTCTCGTCAAGACCGGTATGCCATTGCAGCATCGCGCGCGCCGCTTCTGCGATTTCCTCGTCGGTGCGCTTGTCCTTGTCCGGCAGCCGCACGTCCAGTTCGACGACGACGCCCTTGGCGCCCTCCACGCGCTGTGCCGCTTTGCGGGCGGCGAGCTTTTCCACATAGCTGTCGAGATGCCCCGCCAAGGTCACGATGCGGTCGCGGACCTCGACGCCTATACCGGCGGAGTTGATGACTGGATCCCACTCCAGCTCGCGTTCGACGTCGTTTTTCAGTTGCATGTCGGTCTTCATCGCGCGTCTCCTTTCTGACGAACGTACCTGATGGCAACGAGGAGCGGAGCCACCTGCACGGTGCCAGCACCCTGCTTTCCGGGAGGGTAGTCACTGCGTGTCGATGCGGATTGATCTGCGTCAAGCGCGATCCATCTGCGTGACGAGCGCCTTGAGCTGTTCGGAGAGGTATGCGTGAAACAGCTCGGCCTGGTTCAACATACGAAGGTGAGCCGGCAGCGACGCGAGCTCTTGCGAGGCGTAGGCGCGAATTTTGTCGATCGGTGGTAGCACACACCGTTGGCCGTCGCGCATCAAGGTGCCGAGCAATAGAGCGCCGTCATGCATCTGATGCGCCGGCGTGGCGGTCTTCCAGAATACGACCGCCCTTATCACGGCTGCGGAAGACCTGCTTGCGGCCCGACAGTGTCACCTTCCCTTCCGAACGCTTGCGGCGCGGCTCGCCCGCGTATTCGACGAGCTTGTAGGCGCAGTCGAGGTACGGCGCATCGGCTGAGGTATTCATCCGCGTGCCCACGCCAGAGCCGTGGATCGGCGCATCACATCCCATCAGATCGCGCAGACGGTACTCGTCGAGATTGCCGCTCGCTAAAATCGTCGTGCCATGCATGCCGGCCTCTGCAGGTTGTCAGAGATCATGAAAACGAGTCACTGAGCTGAAAAAAATTCTCAGCGTTCGTGAAAAATCAGGTTGGCTGGCCGGTTGGCGAGGGGACGCAGACCGGGCCACTTTCGGGCAAGCTACGGACGTTCGTCGATGCTTTCACGCTGACGTTCGAACTTCAGCTTCCGCCCCCAGACAATGGACATTTCCCCGACGTCTTTTCTATTTCACTGTAAAGCAACGTGTCAGTGCGCCGGAATCAGGTTCAGTGCGCTAGCTGCCAGCGCAACACAGGGTGCATCGCTCCCACAGGCATCGCCCATACTCCCGTCGGGCCAAAGTCATACGATGCAAAGGATCCAGTCGTGCTCATCTGTGTGGTCGTGAGCCCGTTCGATGCAGGTACTGGCGTCCCGTATACGACGCCAACTGTCGCTGTCGTCGTTTCCTTGTCCCAGTAAACGTCGTCTGCGATCGTGCCGTTGTTCGTCCGTGCGATTCCTATGGGCTGATAGAACGGCTGAGTGACGCGGCCCGTCGCGAAAGACTGACCGATGGTCCCGCCGTTTGTGACAACAAGTCCCGCGCCGCCGCATGGATTTCCGGCGCTGCCCCGGCAGTATCCTTGAAGCAGCGTTGTGCTGGTCGAGTACGACTGTTCGATCGTGCCCGAGTTGTGGTCGACGAGGCCTCCAGCGCCGTGGTTGATATAGCTCAGGGAGTTCAGTGGGCCACTCGAGAAAGACTGGGCGATAAGGCCGCTATTCTCACCCGCGATACCGCCCAGGTTGCCACCCGCGGTCAACGAGACGCTGCTGGCGGAACGCAAGATTGTGCCGGCATTCACTCCCACTAGGCCGCCGGCTGTCGTGTAGTCGACTCCGGAGGAACCTGCGTTAGTGGAAAGGTTGCCGGCCGCGTTCACGCGAATGATCGTCCCGCTGTTCGTGCCGGCAAGCATCCCCATATTGCCGTAAGCAGGTACGCCGAACGGCCCCGGGCCTGAAACGCCATTGCCCTGGACGGTCAGATTCCGCACGACGCCCATGCTGCCGACGGCGCCGAACATGCCCACTAGAGGCGGGGCGTATGGGTCGGCAGGCACCCAGGGTTGCAGCGTCAGTGGACTCACCGTATGGCCTTGTCCGTCGAATTGCCCGATGAACGGCGTAACGCTGTTGCCCAGCGGGGCATATGACCCGTCGCTCGTCGCGCTTGCATTGATATCCTTGCCGAGCGCGTAGTTGCCGGCGAGGTCGGCGACAACGCTCTTCAGATCGTCGAGCGAATTGACTAGTTTGTAGGCAGTGCTTTGCGTCAGCAGTCCGCTGTACGGACCTGGCATCCACGTCGTATTGATGAGTTGCGTGCCGGCACTGTACGTCCCGTTGGTGTCGTAGAAAGCGCTGATGGCGCCCGTGCTTCTCGACCAGTCGAGTCTGCCGAGGTTGGTGACGCTGCCGCCGTTGTCGATGCCGGATGCGTCGGCGCGCAACGTCAGATTGCCAGCACCGGTGTTGGCGATGGTCGTACCCGTCGCCACCGACACGTCGTGGTGCGCGGCCAGCGTCAGCGAAGCCGGACCGGACCAGCGCAGGCTCGACGCGACGCCCAGGTCGCCCGTCGCGCCGTTGGCGCCCGTGGTCGTGACATCAACCGAGGCGCCGGCGTTCAGGCTGCGGCGCAACGCATGCGCGGCAGGATCATCGATCGTGAAAGCGGGCGTCGAGAGATTCCATTGGCCTGCATCGACCACCGCGTGGCTGCCGAACGCCAGTTGTGCCGCTTCGGTATCGACGGTTCCGCCGCTGCCGGCCGCGTTGCTCGCGACGATCGTGCCGTCCTGCTCGACACGGCCTCCATCGGCGACGAGCCAGACGTGCCCGTCGCGGCTGGCCGTGCCGGTTGCACGGACGCGCGTGCCGCTGCCTGCGAGCGCATATACGTTGCCGTCGGCGGCCTGCAGGCTGATCTGCGCGGCTGTAATTCGCCCCTTGTTGATGACCGTGCCCTGACTGCCCGTCTGCACGAACACTTGTCTGCTGCTGCCCGAATCCTGCAGGAGTACCTGCCCGCCGGCGGCCAGTTCCGCCGTCCCGTTGGGCGCGGACACGCTACCGGCGTTGATAACTGCACCGCGGGCAATCAGGAACACATCGCCGCCGCTGGAACTGATCCTGCCGAGGTTGGTGACGCTTGCATCGGAGTCGCCCGACAGTGTGAGCGCGCCGCTGCCTTTCATGAAGGCGTCGTTGCAGATATTCAGCGTGGTCGCGACGAAGCGTCCGCCGGTTGTCACCACGCCCGACGGCCCCACGACGATGCCCTGCGGATTGATCACATAGAGGCTGCCCGTTGCACTGAGCCGGCCCAGGATGGCCGAAGGTGAGCCCCCGGTCACCCGGTTCAGCGTCGCGCCCGAGCCGTTGTCGAACGTCACGCTGTTGTTCCTGCCAACGGAAAAGCTGTTCCAGTCGATCACACCGCGCGTCGAACCTGGTTGGGTGATCAGGAGACCATTCCGTTGGCTGGCTATCGTGCCCGCACCGGCGACATAGGTGCCGCCTTGTGGAAGGACGCCCGCTGCGAGCGTCGTGTGTGTAAAGGAAAGCCCGGTGAGCGAGATACTGACGGCGAGCCACAGACGTCCGTCTGACCGCCCGCGATGGAGCGCGCGTCGCGCGGGCCGAGGTAGTTCTGACCGTGACATACATCCCCCTTTCCGCGAGAGGCGCGGAATGGTGCCGATGACCCCGCAGAGCCGACCGGAAACACCTGAGTCCCAGCCTCTGAAGAATAGTCGCGCGCCGAACAGTCTGATTGATGTACGTCAACGAATCAGGGGCCAGGAGAGTCGCCGTTCAGGCCATGCTCTCGAACGTCCTCACGGTCTTCACGATAACGATCGTGACGAAGACCGACGTTTGGCGTAATTGGTTCGGTCTTGGCGGTCTTAGCGTGTGGAGGAACTCATTTCGCTTCCGGAAAATTAACCAAATAGCTTCCGCTTTGGTTGGATTCCCGGGTGAAAATAGCGCCTCGGCGCCGGGGTTCTTTACTCAAATAACTTCCAAGATCCACTACCACGACCTATTGAGCTAACGGGCTTGCTCGCGCATGCGCAGTGAAAACCCAACCTCATGAAACACATTCACCGCTATCCTTTCTCGATCAGTATGCTGCATTGGCTGCTGGCCGTCGCACTGATTGGCAATCTGATCATAGCCGCTACTCCTTTCATAGGAGGCCGGAACAACAAGAATCGAGCACTGACACATCCGCGCAAGAGGCTCAGATATCGTTCCCTCCAGCCAGCCGAGTAAGCGCCGGTTCTGCCGCGTGCCAACGACAAGTAGATCGGCCTGCCATGTCCGGGCGGCTTCGAGCAGTGCGTGTGCGACATCCCACCCCTCTATGGAAAGATCCATCACCTCCGTGTCGACGACTGTCTTGCCGACCGAAATGACGGTCTTTGCGCGGGTCACCGCGTCTTCGGCACCGCATAGTAGCTCGTCGTGCACCGAGCTGAGGTCGACTCCGACGAGCGGATCCAACAGGATCAGCCGGCGTGGATCTTCGGCAACGCTTACGATTCGCACGTGTGCCCCTGGCGCAGCAATACCGCGAGAGCATAGGCCGCAGCATGCAAAGAGGCCGACGAAGCGTCTACGGCAATGAGAACGCGACCGACTTCGTCGTGGTCATCGTGGTTTGAAGTGGCAGTGCTCATGATGCAATCTCCGAGGTGGTGCATTGCGGACTGGTATTTTTCGATCGCGGCCGTTGGCAAGGCCGCGGATCAATCTATTCCCTGACTGATTCCACATTGATCCAGGTCAAACCGCTCACCCACGGGTATTGCTGTAATTCGAAGACATCGGAACTGGGCACTTCGCGCTCCAGTAGATTCCGATTGCGGGGGAAGGACCGTCGACGTGATGCAGATCTCTATCGGACTCAATGCACGAGGCTGTCCCGTAGCCTTGACGCACGTCAATTTCTCATCGCAAACGAACCCTATGCTCGATCCATAGTCACGAATGTCTCCCAATCCGGTAAGGCTCGATCGACCATGAACTGCCCCAACACGGCGGACGTCCCCTCCTGCGAGCCGCATGTCACGGAGATCGATGCCAGAAGCGTTCGAACATTGCCTGAAATGTTCGAGGCGGCCTGCACCAAGTACGCTAGGCGCCCCGCATTCAGCTCGTTCAATCACGCGCTCGAATACCGGGACGTCGCGCAATATGCGCACCGCTTTTCCGCCTTCCTGGTCAACGAACTGAAGCTCGAGTCCCTCGATCGCGTGGCACTTATCCTGCCGAACGGCCTACCCTATGTTGTGGCCTTCTATGGAGCGCTCGACGCTGGGCTCGTGGTTGTCAATGTCAACCCGCTGGCCACACCGCGTGAGATTCAAATCCAGCTCGCCACTGCGGCGGTTTCAGCGATCGTCGTATTGGAGAATTTTGCCTACAAACTGGACGACATCCTTGATGAGAAGCTGGCGAACGCGGTCATATCCGTCGCAGCGGGCGATCTGCTACCGCTGCCCACGCGCACCGCGATTGATTTTCTGCAGCGCGTTGTACGTCGCTCGATTCCACCGACTAAAAGGCAATACCGGACATTCAGAGCCGCTCTTTCGCGCCGTGACTCGAACGAGCGACATCTCCCCCCGGCCGGCCTCGACGATGTTGCACTGCTGCAATACACCGGAGGAACGACGGGCACGCCGAAATGCGCGATGCTCACGCACAGTAACCTCAGTTCGAACGTTGCTCAGATTTGCGCATGGCTTGGTGCGTCGTTCTGTTCCCCGCAGCAGATCATTCTCACGCCGCTGCCGCTCTTTCATATATTCGCGTTAACCGCCAGCCTGCTGACGTTTGTCGAAATCGGCGCGCACAATGTTCTCGTAATCGATCCGCACGATCTCGCCGGGCTCATACGAACTTTGCGCCGCACGCGGCCCACCGCGCTGTTAGGTGTGAATACGCTCTTCAATGCCCTTCTCGCCGCACCACGTTTCAAGACGCTCGACTGGTCACGCCTCACCCTCGTGATCGGCGGCGGCTCACCGATTCAGGCTGACGTCGCAGAACGATGGCAGACAGCAACGGGAGTACCGCTCATCGAAGGGTATGGGCTAACCGAAGCATCGCCAGTCGTCTGTGCCAATCCGACCAATGCGAAGCACTTCTCGGGATCAGTGGGTTATCCGTTGCCTTCAACCGAACTCAGCATCCGCGATGACGCCAATGCGCCGGTCGACACGGGTGTGATCGGAGAAGTCTGGGTCCGAGGTCCTCAGGTCATGCGCGGCTACTGGATGAACCCCGCGGAGACCGCCGAGGTCATCTCGACTGATGGTTGGCTTCGCACGGGGGACGTTGGGTACCTTACACCCGCCCACACGCTCGTGCTGGTGGATCGCAAGAAAGACGTGGTGATCGTGTCTGGCTTCAAGGTCTATCCCTCGGAAGTCGAGGCCGTG
Source organism: Paraburkholderia sp. EG304 (assembly GCF_046543485.1). NCBI lineage: Bacteria > Pseudomonadati > Pseudomonadota > Betaproteobacteria > Burkholderiales > Burkholderiaceae > Paraburkholderia > Paraburkholderia sp. EG304. The sequence goes on from NZ_JBKGUA010000060.1 coordinate 15,032, forward strand.
GTGTCCTCGCTGCCGGGCGTAAGCGCCGCAGCGGTAGTCGGAGTGCCGGATGAACGGACCGGACAGGCCGTGAAGCTGTTCGTCGTCCCACCCTCGAAGGATCTGACTGCCGAAATCGTGCTGCAACACTGCCGGGCCAATTTGAGCGCCTACAAGATTCCCCGATTCATCGAGTTCCGCGACACCTTGCCTCTGAACCAGCTCGGCAAGGTACTCCGACGCGCGCTGACTTGAAGGACCTGAAGTGTTCTTCTCGCTCTCACGCCCCTGCTGGCATCCTGACACTGATGCGGTCAAGTGATATGAGTGATGACCTCACCAGCCGTTCACCGGCCCACGCGCAGCGGTTGCTCGAAATAGTCGGCGCTTTCGCCGCGGAGATGAGTCCAGCGGGACACAAGCCGCGGGACGTCACGTTGAGTAGCCAGTTCGAACGAGATCTTGGCCTGGACAGTCTTGCACGTGCCGAACTGCTGACCCGCATCGAGGACACACTCGGCGTGCATTTTCCGCTTGCATCGTTCGGGCAGGCGACGACGCCCGCCGATTTACTGCGCGCACTCGCAGGAGAAGCATCCGGGCGATCCGAGGGAGTTATCGGCACGGTCGAGCTTCCAGCGCCGAGCGGTGCGCTGGACCCGCCGATTGACGCACAAACGTTGATCGACGCACTGCAGTGGCACGTGTCCCGACGAACCGAGCACACTCACATCGTGTTTCTCGACGAGGACGCATCTTCACATACGATGACGTATGCGGGGCTGTACGAGGCCGCGCTGCGGGTATCGCACGGGCTGCGCCGGCTCGGCGTCAATCCCGGAGATACCGTCGCACTGATGCTGCCCACAGGCATCGACTATTTCGCGTGCTTTGCGGGCATCATGCTCGTCGGCGCAATCGTCGTACCGGTGTATCCGCCAGTACAGTCGGCACGGATCGACGATCACTTGAGGCGCCACGCGGCCATTCTCTCGGATGCGCGCGCGCGTGTGATGATCGTGCCCTCGCATGCGCTCGGAGCAAGCCTTCTGGCCAAGGCCCGCATCCCGGTGTTACGCGAGATCGTCGCAATGCATCAACTCATGGGCGAAACGGACAATGAACGGTATGTCCCGCTCGCGGAAGACGTCGCGTTGCTTCAGTACACTTCCGGCAGCACTGGCGCGCCAAAAGGCGTGGTGCTCACCCACGCCAACCTGCTCGCCAATATCCGGGCGATGGGACAGACTGCCCGGATCGAGGCACACGACGTCTTCGCAAGCTGGCTCCCCCTGTACCACGACATGGGTTTGATCGGAGCATGGTTCGGTCCGCTCTACTTTGGCATCCCGCTGATTCTGATGTCCCCGCTGACGTTCCTCGCACGCCCAGCGCGCTGGTTGCAGGCGATCGGCCGCTACCATGCCACCGTTACGGCAGCGCCCAACTTCGCCTACGAGCGATGCACGCGCCGGATCGACGACGCCGACCTCGAAGGCGTCGACCTGTCTTCGCTGCGCCTCGCATTCTGCGGCGCGGAACCCGTCAGCGCGTCAACCATGCGGGCATTCGCGTCACGCTTCGCCGGCCATGGGTTCAATGAGAACGCACTCAACCCCGTTTACGGTCTGGCGGAAAACACGCTTGGACTGACGTTTTCGGAGCCCGGCCGAGGGGTACGGACAGACAGTATCAGTCGTGGCCGGCTGGCGGACTCGCAGCGTGCAGCACAAGCGGAGTCGCCCGATGACGTCCTCGAACTGGTCTCGTGCGGACACGCGTTACCCGGCAACCAGATCCGTATCGTTGACGCCGGAGGCAACGAGGTATCCGAAAGAACGATCGGCAGGATTGAATTTCGAAGTCCGTCCGCGACCGGTGGGTATTTTCAGAACCCGGCGCTGACCGCGCGGTTGAGTCATGATGGCTGGCTCGATACCGGCGATCTGGGATACATGGCCGATGAAGATCTGTTCATCACGGGCCGCGTGAAGGATCTGGTGATTCGGGCGGGCCGTCACTTCTTCCCGTATGAACTGGAAGCCGCGATCGGGCATCTGCCTCATGTGCGCAACGGTTGTGTCGCAGTGTGTGGAACGCCTGACGTCGAGACGGGCACCGACCGCCTGATCGTGATTGCGGAGACTCGCGAAACCGCGCCCGAGGAACTCGCGGCAATACGCACTGGCATTAACGAAGCCTCCATGGCTCTGCTGGGCGCTCCGCCAGAAGAAGTCGCTCTCGTCCCGCCGCATAGCATTCTTAAGACATCGAGTGGCAAGATTCGCCACGCGGCCACACTGGATTTGTACCTGCGCAATCGCGGCAATCTCCTGCCGCGCCCCGCGTGGCTTCAGTGGCTCGACATCGGTGTGAACACCGTATGGCCGATTGCCCGACGAATTCGAGCCGCCGCCACGTACGCCGCTTACGGCGCATGTTGCTGGCTGATCGTAATTCTGATTGCCATACCGACAACGTTGATGACCCTGTGGCATCCGGACACCGGGCGAAACTGGACGATTGCATCGCGCGCGGCACGCCTCTTCCTGAAGCTCGCAGGTATTCGCATGACGGTACGCGGAGCCGATCGCATCGACAGTGCGCGGCCGGCCATCTTCGTTGCGAATCACGCGAGCTATCTTGACGGCCTGGTGCTGCTGGCGGCTATCCCCATGCCGATTAGCATGGTGGCGAAACGTGAGCTGGCTGACGGATGGCTGATGGGTTCCTTCCTTCGCGCAATCGGCACGCGCTTCGTCGAGCGCGTCGACCATCAGCGCATGACCGAGGACGAGCGCGAACTGGTGAAGCACGCGATGTCTGGAACCTCGCTGCTGCTCTTTCCAGAAGGAACATTCGTCAGATCCGCGGGGCTGCGGCAGTTTCGTCTCGGCGCTTTCGTGGTGGCATGTGCATCGCACCGGCCCGTCGTGCCGGTCGCAATCGCAGGTGCCCGTGTTGTGCTTCCGGACGGACAGTGGTTGCCAACGCGAGCCGACCTGACGGTCACGGTGCTCCCCGCTCTGCAACCGACTGGAGAAGACATTAAAGCGGCTGCGGTCCTACGCGACGCCGCACGCGACGCAATAGCTGGTCATTGCGGGGAACGGGCGCTCAGTGAGATTTCCCCGCTGGACGTCCCCACTCGTCACGCCACCATTTAAGCCAGCGATATTCCAGAACTAACGATCCGCAACACCATGTCTTGCGACGGAGACTTCGACACGGGCATTGTCCATAAGCGTACTTGGCGGATAAAGAACGACCACCGCCTGATCCGATAGCCCGTTGAGAAGTTCCGCCTCTTCCGCGTTTCGCGGCCCAATTTCCACTTGCCGAAGCCTGGCTCGACCGTGTTCGATTGCAAACACCGTCCACTTCCCTTCTGCCCGGAATAGCGCGCTGACCGGTAACTTCAATGTGTCGGCTCGCTCCCATATGACAATTCTTCCTTCCACCCGATAGCCGTCGGTCAACGATTCCGGTCTTCGGCTCAGGTCCGCAACGATATTCACGCGCTGCTCTTCGACGCCCAAGGCCGAAATCTTCGTGAATGCGCCCGGTTCAACAGTGCGGACCGTCGCCTCGATCGTGCTTGTGCCGCCCCAGTTCTGTACCAGAATCCGCATGCCGGGACGGACATTGACAGCGTCGGTCGACAGCACGTCCATGACAAGCTCGTAATACGAGGGATCTGCAAGAACCATCAAGGTGGCCCCCGCGGACACGATACGCTCGCTCTGTTCGCTGATGCGAAGAACCAGCGCATCGACGGGCGCGCGGACTTCGACCGGTTGTCCCGATTCGAGGGCGCTCAGATTCGCACGTGCGACGCGAACGTCCGCTTCGGCGGAAGCGGCCCGCGAGCGGGCGGCCGCATAGTCACTTGCGCTTGAGAGTTCGGTCGAGGTCAATTGTTCGGACACCTGGCGCGCCATGGCGCCCGCGCTGGCCAGAGTGCGCCCGCGCTCAGCCTCCCGATGCGCCTGATCCGCGTCAGCGCGAGCATGCGCGACTCGCGCCTCGGCTTCGCGACTGATCGCCTCCGCCACCTGCACCCGGGCCCGTTGCTGCGACAACTCGCCAGGTGCCATAGGCAGTGGGGCCAGAATGGCGACGACCTGATCGGCCTTGACATGATCGCCTTCACGCAACGTCACCCGCAGCAGACGGCCCGTGATTGGAGCCGCCATCACGTAGCGGTCATGCGCGCGAATTTCACCGTCTTCGTCGATCGTCACCTGCACCGGCCCGCGCGTTACCGGCGCGGTATCCACCTTGATCGCTTTGGGCCACAGCGCGTACGACACCGCGCCGCCGACGACGAACGCCAGTAATAGGCAAAGGAACGCCTTGCGCAGTTTCGGGCCGCTCATGATTCTCGCGCCTTCAATACAGCGATCAGGTCGAGGCGACGTATTCGCCACGCCACCAGAGCCCCGGAGCACACCACCGCCCCAACTGTCACAAGCGCCGCGGCCGCGAGAGTCGGTGCGCCCACGACGAGCGGTATGCGGTATAGATCCGTCTGCAGTCGCTCGACCAGCCATGCACAGGTTCCAAAGCCAAGCATCAGACCGAGCGGCACGGCCACCGCGGCAAGCACGAACTGTTCGCCGAGCAGTAGCCAGGCAACCTCGGACCGGCTGAACCCCAGTACCCTCAATGATGCCAACTGCTGGATGCGTTCCGAGTACGCTATCCGCGCACCGTTGTAAGCAACGCCGAAGGTAATGATGCAGGCGAATACCACGTTGATGCTGGTGGACAGCCTTACGCTCTCGTCCACGATCTTCCGGAAACTCTCGATCACCGACCGCCGCAGCGCCACGGCGCTGATTGCCGGTGTCTGCTTGAGCTTCGCATATAGCTGGCCTAGAAAGGGCCGGTCGACCGCAAGATAAGCGCCAGACCAGGTCGTTCCCTCTCCGGCGAACCGTCCGAGCGCGTTCTGATTCATGTAGGCACGAATGCCGACCAGATCGCCCACCAAGCCCGCCACCCTGATCTGACGCACACGCCGATCGCCTTCGAGCATTTCGACCGTCAGCAGGTCGCCGGCGCGAACATCGAGAATGGCCGCGAGACGGGACGACAGAAGAATGCCATCCGAAGGCGTGCGCAGCGAGAGGAACTGATCGTCGAGGAGCTGATGCGTCCCGGACCTGGGCGCGATCCCGTTCAGCGTGGTGCGTCTCGAGCGATAACCCGAGGTCAGCTTGACCGGAATCTCACGGAACGGTTCGACGCGCAGCACCCCCGGCATACGTTCGAGCGAATACATCGCCCGATGGGACACCGGTTGTGCAAACATGACCGTTACATCCTGGCGCTCGACCAGCCGAAACTGGATATCGAACAACCGGTCGATTGCATCGAAAAAGAATCCGCCGACTACGAGGATCGCAGCCGCCGACGCGATGGCCAACAACGAAAGCCACGCTTTGACCGGTCTTCGCACGATATTGCGGACGATCATCCGCGAGGTGACGCTCAACTGCCGATAGAGGGCGGCACGCTCTCCCCAGCCGGCGGTGAAACTCTGCGGCAACTGTGCGTGCAATGCCTCCACCGGCATGAGCCTGATTGCTTTCCTGACACTTGTCCATGCTCCGAGGAGCGAAGTCGCCAGAGTCAGAATGGCGACACCCACGATAACGGACGCGTCCACTCGATACTCGAGCCGCGGAAAGCGATAGTACGTCGCGTACATGGCGGTCAGACGTGAGCCTAGCAGCATGCCCGCTGCCGCGCCGATCATTGCGCCCGCCGCGACCACCACGCACGCGAACGTCAGGTAGTGAGCGCCGATTCGTTCATTGCTGTAGCCGAATGCCTTCAGCAGACCAATCTGCGTGCGCTGCGTATCGATCAAACGGCTGAGCACGTTGTGAAGCAGAAACATCGCGACGAAAAAGAAGATCGCCGGAACGTAGGTTGAGGTGATCCGGTTCTGGGCGATTTCATCGGAGATGAAGCGGTGAGAAATCTGCTCTTCCCGCTCGATGGCACCCAGCCCGCCGTAAGGGGCGAGCAGGCGATCCACCGCCGTCGTCACCTCGCGAGGCGAGACGCTCCCGTCGAGCGCCAGCACTAGGTCGTTGAAGGCCCCTTCCATCCGGAACGCGGCTGCAACGGCATCTCTTCCCATCCAGAGCACGCCGTAATGCCGGTTGTCGGGGAATATCGAACCGGCTCCGGCCTCGTAAATATATTCGGGCGACAGCGCGATACCGACTATGCGCAGGTGCTTCCAGCGCCCGTTGATGACTGCGCCGATCCCGTCCCCCGTGTGCAATCCGTTTGCCTCGGCGAATGCGACGCTCAGGAGAACTTCGTCATCGCGACCGGGCTCGGCGTAGCGGCCGCTTTGCAAGTGCAGCAGATTCAGCGCCGGCCAACCCTGATCCGGAACGGATACGACACGTCCTGTTGCCGGTTCGGCAAGACCAGGTACATCGAGCATGACGTCGAAGACGACTCTTGCGTCCGATCGCGTCACGCCCGGCAATCTAGCTATGCGCGAAGAGACGCTGAGCGGCGCCCTCTTCAGATGAACAAACAGATCGGCGAACCGGTACGACATGTAATAGTCTTGCTGGGCGTGCAGAAGCGCCGCATAGGTACTGCGCATTGCAACATAAGTCGCCACGCCGCAGGCCACGACCATCGCCGCGGCGAACACCTGAGCACGCATCTGCCACAGGTCCTTTCGCAGCAGGCGCGAAAGCGTGGTTACCATGTCAGATCCTTGACGCGAAGCCGCTGGGTGTTCTGACGCTGCTCGACGATCGTCCCGCTGCTCATGCGCACCACGCGATGCGCCATTTCGCCGATCACAGCGTTGTGCGTGACCACGACGACCAATGTGCCGAATTCCCGGTTGACCTGATCGAGCACCTCGAGGACCATGCGTCCGGTGAGAAAATCGAGCGCGCCAGTCGGCTCGTCGCACAGCATGACGTCCGGTCGCTTCGCAATCGCTCGGGCGATCGCCACACGCTGCTGCTCGCCACCTGACATTTGCGTGGGGAAATGATCCTTCAGCTCTCCGATGCCGACCATCCGTAGCGCTTCATCGGGGGCGATGGGACGTTCTGCAATGTCGGTCACCAGCGCCACATTTTCGAGGGCGGTCAGGCTGGGCATCAGGTTGTAGAACTGAAACACGAAGCCGACATGCTCACGCCGGAATTTCGTCAGTTCCTTCTCTGTAGCCGATGACAACTGGTGATCCCGATAGCGGATGAAGCCGCTCGTCGGCGTATCGAGCCCGCCCATCAAATTCAGCAAGGTCGATTTTCCGCTTCCCGAAGCGCCCAGAAGCACCACGAACTCGCCGCCCCCGAGGTCAAGGTCCATATCCCGTAACGCGTGAACGTCAACGTCGCCCATGCGGTAAGTCTTTCGCAGCGTCCGGATCGAAAAGACATTCTCCATGAATCATCGCTCCAACGCTGATCCCCGTTTGGCAGATGGAAACCGCCTGTTATGACGCAGCGCGGGTGGGTTGCCGGGCGTGATCTGGCATCTGTCATCTGTCTCCAGATACGTTGCGATCTGCCCTTACGAAACGCTAGATCAAATAACGTCGGCGCGATTGATATGTGTCAAGTGATCCGAAGATATGGGGTCAATCCAGACCTTTGATCTCCATCAAGATACTAGGGCGCATGAGGCGCCTAATGGTTCTTCACCCCCGCTGCACTCCAGGAGACTTCGATGGAATTTCATTTGCACCGGGGCCAGTGCAAGCTCCGAACCCCCGATTGGTGGGCCGCAATCGTTTCCGGCACGATTGCGGCAGCTGTTCTGATGTGTGCTGCCTCAGCCGTGATCGTCGCAAATAGCGGCAGTTCGTGGGGAGCGATCCGTATGGTCGCCGCCATCGTGATTGGAGACCGTGTGTTCGTGGAGCCAGGCTCGCACGATGCCGCAATGCTGGCGGTGGCGCTCGCCGTTCATCTGATTCTGGCGATCGGGTTTTCGGTTGCTCTGGCGGCGATCATCGAAGCGTTTCCCCTTTACTTCAACCTGTTGATGACGTCGATCATTGGAATCGGGTTCGGTGCGTCTCTCTATCTCCTGAATTTCTACGCGATGACAACGATATTTCCGTGGTTCGTCGACGCCCGGACATGGATCAATTTCAGTCTGCACATACTCTACGGTCTCGTTGCCGGCATTTCGTACATATGGATCGTCAGGCGGAACAAATCAGCCATTGACGCTAACGGGACTCGTTCGGCTCGCGCAGAGAGCAGATCGTGAGTGCCACACCGAGCGCGGATAGCGCCGCTTCCTACGGCATCAAACGGATTCTTGTCGCAGTTGACTCATCATCGGTGGCCGCGCGTGCAGCGACGTATATACGCTATATGGTGGCGCCTGGTGTGCGCCTGCGTATTGTAAGCGTGGCAGAGAATCCTGCTGTCCTCGTGCCTCTCGGATCGATGGCGTATGCCGAACTCCAGACCATCCGTGCAGAATTGTTTCGTGACGCCAGCGAAGCGGTTGCACATGTGAAAGAAATTTTCGCGCCGCTCGGCAGCGAAGTTGATGCCGAGGTGCTCGAGCGTTCAAGGCAAGGCGGCTATACCGCCAATGCGCTGATCGATGCCGCGACCAAATGGCAAGCCGATCTGGTCGTCGTGGGTGCGCGTCATCATCACGGCTTGCTGCGCTGGGTTGAAGGAACGGTGTCCGAATCCGTGACAACTCAAGCCTCGTGCTCGGTTCTCGTTGTGCCCGCTAGTTATGAAGGCGAGATACATGCTATGAAGGCGAGATACATGCGTTACCGCGCCGGATCCTGTTTGCGCTTGACGGGAGCCAGGCCTCTCTGGATGCATTGCGGTTCGGCCTGCTATTTGCAACGCCTGAGTCGAGCCTTCGAGCAGTCTATGTCGTCGATCGCGCTGTTCGACTGACTGACCTCATACCCATCCATGTCCGTGAGGATGCGTTCAAGGACGAAGGGAACACCATACTTGCCGCCGCCGCGCGCGTCTTCGCCAATCTGGCCAATCATGTCGAAACCGGGCTTGTCAAAACGAAACGGACGGGCGATGACGTGCCCCATATGATTGTCCGCGAGGCCCGACGATGACATGCCGACCTCGTGGTCGTCGGCACGCATGGCCGGCGAGGTCTCGCCCGCTGGTTTCTCGGAAGCGTCGCCGACCGAACCGCGCGCATCACTGATACCCCACTGCTGCTGGCGCGCCCCAGACAGAACTCTTTATCCTGAATGAACGGAATCGGAGTTTCCCGTCAGACACCCCCACCCTGGCTGAGCAGCGCGACGAGGCCAAACAGTCGCGCCAGGGCGGGAACGGTCATCAGAAGCAACAGAGCCACTCCGGTTACACCCAGAACAATCCAAAGATAGCGATTCTGCCGACGCACCTCGGGGCGTGTGCCCGACTGCGGCAACGCACGGATCACAAAAATCAACGCGACATTGCCCGCGACGAGTGATACGAAGGCGAGCGTGCGGGCGACAGGCTGTTCATAGCCCTGAGTCAGCAGGCCGGCATACAGACCCAGCACGAGCATGGCAACCAGCGCGCCCGCCGTTGCGTCCTGGGCCAATGCGCGACCCGATAGCAGCCGCGCGCCGACCCGGCGCGGCGGCATACGCATGAGGTTGTCGCGTTCGGGTTCGTTCTCGAACACGATCGAGCAAACCGGATCGATAACCAGTTCCATAAACACGATATGAACCGGCGCAAGCATCGGCGACCAGCCAACAATAACCGGAATCATGGTGGCGGCAATGATCGGAATGTGGGCTGCAATCGTATAGCTGAGCGCTTGCACGAGATTGACATAGATGCGCCTTCCCAGCCGGATCGCGGACACGATCGGCGCAAAGTCGTCACGCAATAAAACGAGCGAGGCCACCTCGCGCGCGACTTCGGCACCGCGCAGGCCCATTGCAATGCCGATATGTGCCGCCTTGAGGGCGGGCGCGTCGTTTACGCCATCACCGGTCATTGCGACGATGTGACCATCTTCCCGGAATGCGTTGACGAGCCGCAATTTCTGGCCTGGCTTGACGCGGGCAAACACGTCAGCGTTCTTGATGGCCTCACGAAGCTGCGAGTCATTCATCGTTGCCACTTCCTGGCCGCTCACGATCCGCCCGCCGTCGATGCCCACTTCAGCCGCGATGGCCCGTGCCGTCGAGGGATAGTCGCCGGTAATCATCACCACGCGGATGCCGGCGGCCTGGCATTCTGCGATAGCGCCCGCGACCTCCGGTCGGACCGGGTCCAGAAGACCGACCAGTCCCACGAACGTGAACGCGAATTCATGCTGCTTCTCCGGCCAGTCCGCATGCGAGTGTCGCGCCTTGGCGACTCCTAGCACCCGCAACCCGCCCAACGCCATCTGCGCGGCCTGATCAAGGAGGGCCTGCGTTTCGCTCTCACCCAGGTGACATAAAGCACAGACCGCCTCCGGCGCGCCCTTGCAGGCCACTGCGCGATGAGCGAGTTCCGGCGTGTGCCATGCGTGGGACATCGCCGGCAACTCCGGTGTCAGCGCGTACTCGTGAACGAGCGACCAGTCCTTGTGAAGACGTCCGGTGCCGGCGAGCCCCACGCGACCGGCTTCGTGAAACGCGCGCTCCATGGGATCGACCGGCTCGATTTCGCTGGCAAGCACCAGATACTCGATGAGTTCGTGATAGGCCTCCTCGATGTGCCGAGTGGCCTGATCGATGACTTGCCACCTTCCTTGCGCAAAGAGCACGCGCACCGACATGCGGTTCTGCGTCAGCGTGCCGGTCTTGTCGACGCACAGTACCGAAGTCTGGCCGAGGGTTTCAATCGCACTCATACGGCGCGTCAGCACGCCGTCGTCAGCGATACGGCGAGCCCCCAGCGCCATGAACACGGTCAGTATCACCGGTATTTCTTCGGGCAGAATACCCATGGCCAGCGTGATGCCGGCGAGTACGCCCGGAAGCCACTCCCCCGATCGCAGACGATAGGCTGCCACGAGCAGAAGGCATAGTACGATCGCAATCGACGCAAAGCGGTTGACGAATGCTCTCGTCTCCAGTTGCAACGGCGAGCGCGCTTCCGAGATGCCGGTCAGCGACTTGCCGATACGACCGAGCGCCGTATCCGGCCCCGTAGCAGTGACGACCATTCTCCCCTGGCCCTGCACCACCATTGACCCAAAGAAAAGCTGCCCGCCAGGATCTTGCTGCTCAGGCGCATTGGTTCGTGCAACGGATTTGCTAACCGACACGGACTCGCCCGTCAACAGCGATTCGTCTACGCTGAGTCCGTGAGCCTCGGTCACCGTGCCGTCAGCGGGCACCCGTGCGCCTTCATCGACGAAAGCCACGTCGCCAAACACCAGTTCGGCAGCGGAAACAAGCTGCCGTTGCCCGTCTCGAAGTACCTGCGCGCGGGGCGCCGATAGTTCGCGCAGAGAGTCGAGAACTCGCGCGGTGCGATGGCTTTGGAAAACCGTGAGAAAGACGATAGCCATCACGAACGCGAGGAGCGTCAGTGCTTCCGAAACATCCCCGAGCACAAATAGATACCGCTTGCAGCGAGCAACAGCAGAAACATGGGCTCACGAAGCACCTCCCACAGGGTGCGCCACCAGGTGTGCCGCGCCGTTGAAGCCACGACATTGCGGCCGAACCGGGCGCGCTGCTCCTCCACCTGCGCGCTCGATAGACCACGCTTCATATCGGTGTGGCCGACCGGCGATGCCAATTCGCCGATGCCGGAGACGATGTCGGTGACGGGCTCAACGGGATCGGTCTGCATTCTCGTGTCTATCAGTACGCGGATTGTGATACGAAACAAGGACGCACACGAAGGCGCTTCAGGACATGGCAGTCCTCGAAATTCGAATTTTCTGGCGACACGACCGGCAGAAACCGTGGGTTGTTGCTGCCTGGAAAAGGATTGTTCAACCCCTTGCCGCTCACTGCCCTGTGCGGAAACATCTAAGTTTTTAGAATGACGCCAGGAGGACATACCGACATTGACCTGGGTCAAGTTGCTGGCCGCCGGGTGGAATAGCCTGAGGCAGCTATCCGCCTCCGCGGCACGGCAACTCGAGATCCAACTACCGGAAACCCGGGGTCGCGCCACCCACATGGATGGCCATGTCGTGGGTCGGCTTCAATGTTCCGGAAGGCAACCCATTCGTCTTTGCCCTGGTTGCCGCTAGCGCGGCAACCCTCGGCCGGCTGATTCTGGCGGTTTTTGCACGGACCCTGATGCGAGGACGGCTGTTGCGCGAGGCCGACCGAGAGACCATCGCCGTGGTCAGGATATGGCTGGAGAAGCACAAGAAGGTGACCGCCAGCGCTTTATTTTTCTATTCGCTGAGACCGTTTCCGTCGAACTATCTCTTCAAAACCTACGGGCTTTCAGGGCAGCCCTCTGGGTGATCCGAGCCGCTTTCTTCATCGGTCGTACGGTGAGCTACGCGGTCTGGGCGCATCTTGGCCGCTTCGTGTCAGCGCATATCGATCCAGAAGTGCAGTTCGAAGGGAGCTACCTCAGCGGCTACTTCGTCGTCTCTCAGCTAGCCTTGCTCGGGCTCGTGTACATACTCATGAAACTCGACTGGAAGATACTCGTCGAACAACGAAAGCTAACGTGGCGACGGTCGATGAAGCCACCCCGACAAGTAGAGGACGGCCCCACCACGCGACGTTGAACGAATCGATGCGCAATGCTCGACGGCCCCCGGCACCATGCCACCTCGCGTGTCCTTTCCATGAAATGGAAGCACTACATGAAGACCGAGCAACTTTTCGACGACTCCGAGAACACAGAGCACTCTCTTGCCGAGCGCGCTGCCGTGGCGTCCCGCACCACGTGGGTTGCGTCGCGGTCAATCTGGTCCTGACATTCGGTCAGGTCCTGACCGGGGTACTGTCAGGCTCTCAGGGCCTCGTTGCGGACGGCATACACTCGCTCTCGGATCTCGTCGCCGACTTTGTCGTACTTTTTGCCAGTCACCACAGCAGGAAAGGCAAAGACGAAGCGCATCCATACGGTCATCAGCGCTTCGAGACCGGCGCCTCGCTGGCGCTAGGCGCACTCCTTGCCGCGGTGGGCGTGGGCATGCTCTGGTCGGCGATTCGCAAACTCGAAGATCCGGCCTCCGTGCAGCGCGTTCACATCGCTGCACTATGGGTGGCAATGGGCGCACTGATCGCCAAGGAGCTGCTCTTCCGTTTCATGCTCGCGGCGGCAAAGCGCGTGAAATCGAGCATGCTGGTCGCCAATGCCTGGCATGCGAGGTCCGACGCCGCATCTTCGCTAGTGGTAGGCGTGGGTATCGTCGGCAATCTGGCGGGCTATCCGATACTCGACCCGGTCGCGGCGCTTATCGTCGGCATGCTGGTGCTCAAGATGGGATGGGAGTTCGGTTCGGAAGCTTTTCACGACCTGATGGACCGCTCGGCGGACGAAAACGAGGTGGATGCCATTCGACTGACGCTGCTTGGCACCCCGGGCGTGATTGGCGTCCACGACCTGCGCACGCGCAAAATGGGCGACATGATCGTGGCCGATGTTCACATCGAGGTCGACGCTACGATTTCCGTCGAAGCGGGCCACGAAATTGCGGTCGCTGCGCGCAAGCACGTACTGACGCGCCATCGTGTGCTCAATCTCATGACCCATGTAGACCCGCGCAAGCAGCCCGGTGCGGTCATGCCTGCAGGGCAAGCCAGCAATTGATCGGCACGTTCCGCGGTTTACAGGTGGTGGTCGTAGGTCAGGCGGACCTTGGTCGGCTTGACGCTGCCTTTTCGCGTGATCGAAAGATCGATGCGATAGCGGCCCGGCCACGGCATTTCAAAATAGTTGCCGTAAGTCACCGTGTCATTGACTTTCAGCTCCTGCAGCGGCTTGACCTGCATACCTGAGTGCGATTTCGGCTTTGGCCCCGTCACTGTGGCATTCACGGTCGCGTCGCTGATGCGCTCACCGGTTGCCTTGTCGAACAGCGCGACGACGAGGTGATAGTTTGAGAGATCTGGCGCCGACGCGTGTTCGACCGGCTCGCTTGCGCCCCGGGCGACCGATTGCGCCTTTTCGGCAGGCACAATGCCAAAGTGGACGGTCAGACCACCATTCGTCACGCTCCGGTTCAGTTGATCGGCAAAGGCGCCGCTTGATGCCAGCGTAAGCAGACCCACGGCCATAAGTATCAGGAATTTGGTCAACTTCAGCATGGCTACCCCCGATTCTGTAGTGAGGTCGCATGACGACATCCGGTGCACGACATGAATGTCCAGCGTTTTGGTTCTGGACACTTCATCTGCATGCTGCAGTCGCAGACTGGCGGCGACTCTGACTCACATCAATCCACGCCATAAAACGCTACCCCTGTTACAAGCGAGATCTGCCGTTTCCCTCTAACGCCGTTGCGACGGCGGGTTGCGAACAGCGCCGCGGAAATTCTGCGCCGGTTGATTGATCTGTGTCAACAGCCAGTGCGCGTCGATTGTCATGCTGTAGGCAGAATGTTTGGGAGACTAGGTCCATGAAAGCCAACGTTGCTTTGCTTCTTGTCGGATTCCTCTGCCTTGTCTCGATTGATCTGCCTGTGCTCGCACAACCGCATATCGCGCCAGTGACGCGCAACGGCATCGAGTACGTCAGCGGCGGTATCGGAGAGGATGAGGTACAAGCGATGAAGGCGATCGCGCCTCGCTACAACCTTCGCATCACGTTCGCGCTGACGGGGGGAGATTACCTCTCGGATGTGACGGTCACGCTGAACTCAGAACGGGGCGTCGAACTGCTGAAAGCGAGAACGCACGGTCCCTTCATCTTCTTCAACATACCGCCTGGCCGCTACAGGATCGCAGCGCAGGCCGATCATGTCACCGAGCACAGGTGGGTGCGCGTCCCCGCAAAGGGCGGAGTCGAGACCCGATTCTACTGGCCGGAACCGAATCGGCATGGCGTCATCAGCAGCCTGAAGCCCTAGCCCCGAACCGGGTCTGCCATCAGGAAACATGTCATGACGCGTTGCTCGCTAATTGCTGGAATGGTGGCGACTGCGATCGCCGTATCTGTAATGCCCGCCGCGCATGGCGAGGAACTGGCTAGAATCGCGACGCATTCGCAGCGCTACGGCACACACATCGGCATTTCAGCGTACGAGGATCCCTTGGTAAAGGGCGTGACCTGCTACGTTTCCAGTACACATCGCGACGATGATCTCGGGAACGTTCAATCGGGGCAAGCGACAGACGCCGTTGTTTCGTGCCAGCAGGTGCGCAAGCTCAGTACGCGGAGCCTGGTCCCTAAACAGGCGCAGGTATTCGATGAATCGGTTGACCCTATCTTCAAGGCCATTCACGTCATCCGGATTCTGGACCGCAAGCGCCTGACGGTCCTGTATGTCAGCTACACGGAGAGCGAACTGGCAGGGAATCTAGCCGGTCATGTCGACGTGATCCGGCTGGAGGTGCACGGAAAACAGGCGGCGCAATAGCACTGCATCGACGGTTCGGGAATCATTACCCTCGCGTTGCACGCCGCGCCAGAATTCTGTGCCTGGAGATGGGTCACTCGGGCCCAGCTCACTACACAAGTGCCTCAAGACTTATTGCTCGTCACAGCATGGGAATCGGCTTTCGGTTCCTTCTGACTCATAGCAATCCAGCAAACCTCCACCCGCAATCCGCCTAGCGCACGGGAACGGCCGACGTCGATCGCGGCGCCATGCGCGTTCGCGATGCGCCGTACGATCGACCATCCGAGCCCGCTCCCGCTTTGTTCGCTGCCTCGCGCACGAAAAAACCGCTCACCCAGCCGCTGCAAGTCATCGTCCGGAAGACCCGGCCCACTGTCTTCCACAGCCAGCACAACGTGGCCGTCGCGCCTGCGTATCGATACCTCGATTCGAGCCCGAACAGGGCTGTAGCGGACAGCGTTGTCGACCAGATTGCGAATGAGCGACGCGAGCAGCACCTCGTTGCCTACCACGATGCAGTGTTCAGGCGCGGCGAGCCCGAGCCGCTGCGACCTGCCGAGCGACTGAGGGGCGATGTCGGCCACGACCTTCCTGGCGACGGCGCCCAGATTGACCGCGCTGCTTTCGTCGGTCAGCGCCCCGGCTTCGAGCCGTGACAGCAGCAACAGCTGATCGACGAGATGCACCGCGCGCTCGCAACCCTCGAGCAGCCCCGAGAGCGCGTGCCTGCGAAGCCCGTCATCGGCTTCCGCCATCGCCACCTGCGCCTGCGCCTTGATCGCGGCGATCGGCGTGCGCAGTTCATGCGCGGCGTCGGCGGTGAACCGCCGCTCCGCGTCGAGCACGGCACGAATGCGATCGAACAGACGGTTGAGCGCATCGAGCATCGGCTGCATTTCCTGCGGTGCGCGATTCATCTGGACGGGGTCCAGTGCGAGCGGATCACGCCGCGCCAGCATGCGGCCCAGATCCCGTAGCGGTGCTGCGCCGCGTCGCACGGCCCACCAGGTCACGAGCGCGAGCACCGGCAGCGCGCCCGCCATCGGCCAGAGCGCGCTGCGCATCACCGCGAGCAGGATCGAAGTGCGCGAGTCGATCCGCTCTCCTACGTAGATTTCGACGTCCTCCTGCACGCCGGCAGTGGCAAACACCCGCCATGCCTTGCCATCTATCTGGACGGTCCACAATCCCGATTCCGACCTGTCGCGGGGAGGCACCATGGGTCGCGACGGCGCATTGGCCGAATGCATGCCGAGCTGCCCTTTGTGGAAGACCTGAAACACCACCTTCGGCGCATAGGGATGCAAAACCGGCGCGTCGAGCGCCTCGTCGTCGTCCGCCGCCTGGGCCTGTTGCATGACCAGCAGCGCCGCGGCCTGAGCCAGATGGCTGTCGAGCAGATGATCGATTTCCTGTCGCGCATCGTGCCATGTGAGTGCGCTCGCGGCCAGCCAGACTGCCGCTACGACCCCAGTCACGAGTACCAGCAGACGTCCCTGCAACGAGCGCGGCAGGATCATGGCTCACTCATGTTTTCGCCAAGCAACACGTAACCTACTCCGCGCACGGTCCGGATCAGCTCGCCGCCGAGCTTGCTTCTGAGGCGATGCACGTGCACCTCGACAGCATTGCTTTCCACTTCCTGGCCCCAGCTATACAAATGCTGCTCGATCTGTTCACGCGACAGAACGCGGCCCGCATTCAGCATCAGCACGTGCAGCAGATCGAACTCGCGCGGGGACATCGGCACGGGAACGCCGGCGCGGTACACCACACGCGACGCGGGGTCCAACACGACATCCTGCGCCTGAAGCCGCTCGCACGGCCGGCCATGCGAGCGTCGAACCAGTGCTCGGAGCCGGGCACCGAGTTCATGCAGGTCGATCGGTTTGACGACATAGTCGTCAGCCCCGATGTCGAGCCCATGAATACGATCCGGCACGGCGTCGCGCGCGGTGAGCACGAGGATGGGTAGCTCGACCCCAGCGCTGCGCACTCTTCGCAGCACATCGATACCGTCCATGCGAGGCAAGCCGAGATCGAGAATCGCAGCGGCATAGGGCTGCCCACGCAGTTCGCGCTGCGCGGCCTCGCCGTCGCGAACCCAGTCGACCTGAAAAGCCTGCTGCCGCAACCCGGCACGGATGCCGTCGCCGAGCAGGGGGTCGTCTTCGACAAGCAGAATGCGCACGTGTGAAATGTCCGGTGGATAAAACTCAGTCGCCGTCTCCGTCGCCACTGGACCGCAGATGCGCACTGGCCCCGGCGGACTGATCCGCCGCCGGCATTTGCGGCGCCGCATGCCATTGCGTCCACCACCAGGCGATTGCGGCTGCCATGACCAACGCGGCAAAACCCCAGCGTGCGGTTCGAATGCCTTCGTCCGCACGGCCCGATTTGTATCCCGTTACCATCGCGCCAATCAGGTTCTCGCGGTGCAGGAGGCTGCTGGCCAGCACCGCTATGACGTGAATGGCGACGAGGGCGAGCATGGCGCTGGCGACACCCTCATGCAGTTCGCCGAGCCATTCGCCGCCGGTGCCGTTATAGGCGGCCCAGCCGGTCGCTCCGACCGCCCAGCTCATCAGCAGCATTGCAACGATCGCGACGGCGCCTGCCGGATTGTGGCCGACGTGCCGTTCCGGACGGCCCTTGACGAGGCTGACCATGTAGCGGACGACGGCAGTGGGACAGCGCACGAAGGCGGAGAATCGCGCGTATCGGGTTCCCACTAGTCCCCAGACGATGCGAAACGCCACCAGGCCGACCATCGTGTACCCTAGGGTCGCATGCAGCAGGCGCCATCGCTCGCTCTCGGTCGTCAGCCATGCGCCCGCGAACGAGGCGACCATCAGCCAGTGAAACACGCGCACGGGCGCGTCCCATACGAGAATCCGGACCGTGCCGGACGCGCGCGCGCCGTTCTCAGCGCGGGATCCGGATGTATCGTTCATCGAAGTTTCCTTGATCTGCCCGCGTATGACAGGCGGCGCAGTTCGACGCGCTTCTGACTGCCGGATGCCGCCACGCCGATGCGGGAACTTCGTCGTGCGCGGCCATGAACCAGGTGGAGCGGGTAATGCGATCCTCGGGCGGGGTGCCCGGCGCCCGCTCCGCGCTTGCGGCATGCGCCGAAAGCCAGCCTTCTAGCTGCTTGACAGACGCTGCGTCGAGAGACGCGTTGGTGCCGAAGTGTCGATCGAGATTGTTCAGGATGCGCCGCCACGATTGCGCGGGCAGCATGCCCGGGGGATACGCGATATGGCAGGCGGCGCACTCCTGCCGGTATTTCGGCAGCGGCGTCAGCAAACTCGCCTGCTGTTCCTCCTCTCCTACTGCAAGGCCAGGAAGCACAGTCGCGGCAAGTACCATGAACGCGCAGGCAATTGCAGAAGCAAATCGGATCTTCATGTGTCTGTCCTTCGTGGAGTCGTCGAAGTGAACCCGCTCGTGCGCGCTACGGCTTGAGCGTCATCAGCCAACTCAGGATGTCCGCCTTCTCCGATGCCGTGCACTCGCGCCCGACCACATCCCCG
Source organism: Paraburkholderia sp. EG304 (assembly GCF_046543485.1). Classification (NCBI taxonomy): domain Bacteria; kingdom Pseudomonadati; phylum Pseudomonadota; class Betaproteobacteria; order Burkholderiales; family Burkholderiaceae; genus Paraburkholderia; species Paraburkholderia sp. EG304. The sequence goes on from NZ_JBKGUA010000060.1 coordinate 34,030, forward strand.
CAATTGCGGCGGAACCACTTTTCAGTCTTTGCCGCGTCCGTAAAGCGCTCTGGATCAAACGCCGGGGCAAGCGGTGCAATCGTTTTGCCGGTGACCGCATGTTGTCCGTTGCCAGTCGGCGTGGCACCATGGCACGTCGCACAGGCCCAATCACGCCCGTGCCGCGTGATGAAGAACTGTTGCCCTCGCGAGGGAACAGGCGCGGTTGTCGACTGCGCCGCGTAGCCCTTCAGGATCTGCGCAGGCGATTCCGCGTAGGCGGCTGAAACAACGGCAACGGCAACGACGCCGTACAGAGAATAAAGTGCCCGCACACGCCCGGATGTCAGCATCGCGAATCCTCCAGTGAATGCTATAGATGTTCGGGCTGCTTCCTTACCGGAGGCTTAACATGGGCCTCAAGCTCATTGTCCGGAGCAACGCTCCTTCTTCGTTGACCTGAATCAACCAGCACGGCTCTTTTAGTCTATGAACATCGGCGGTTTAACTATTGATCCGATTCGCTGGGGAAAGCGAACTGCCAGGGTCTACGCACATGGCGGCCGAGTATGGGCGAGTAACGATTTGCCGTCCGGCGCGCTCGTTCAATGCGCTGTACTTGGCCGCCTACCGCGTCGCCCTGATGCTCCGGCCTGTCGATAGGGGTTTCGCGTACAACCAGAAGGCCAACGCCCGGCGGCGGACCCACTTAGATTCTTAAGGCAATTACTGCGGATTTCGGCGAACGTGACCGCCGATTTCGGGAACGTGACCGATTCGGCGGGGTTGGGCGTTGCGCGGTGTCGATTGTAGATTTCCTTGTCAGTTCTGGTCGAGTTCCGGCTCCAGGACGTTG
>NZ_JBKGUA010000061.1:0-33961 GCF_046543485.1 Paraburkholderia sp. EG304
CGCCATGCGGCAGTTCGCGATCCTCTACGAGGATCGCTTCACACGACCCAACAGCTAGAATGAAATTGATCGCCTGCCACGCCTGAAATGTTCAGACGCCTTGCACACAAAAATTCAGACACTCCCACCGAAACCCTCGACGATCGAGCGCAACTTATCCACATCCCCCTCTGGACAACCTTTGTAAAAGCAGCCGAACACCTTGTGGGTGAAATCTTGATAAAAGTCGAACGTTTACAGGCCGACAAAAAATTCTCCCTGGCTCCGTTAACCTGTCCGCCCGGGCTCCCAAGGGTTATCGATTCCGCAGCGCATTGATCCGTAAACGAACTTCCAGGTTATCCACAGCCGAACGCGTCGCTTGTTAACTATTACTACGTATACATATACAAAGACTATAAAAACCAGAGAAGCAGGGCAGCCCGCGCAACGTATACGTGCACAGCGACAGCAACATCCCCACAAGCAGGGGAAGAGAACAACAGCCCAGCCGCCTCACTCACCCCAACGGCAAACAAATCTCCGTAACCAACTCCGCCGGCGGCGTCTCCTTGGGACTATTCAAATACTCCTCAAGCACCGGCGCATCCGCCGCCTCTCGTCCAGACTGCACGAGCCAGCTCCCGTATAGCCACTCATAAGCCGCCCGCATATCGCTATACGGTCCAACATGCCGCAACACCGCATACTGCCCACCACGTATACGCGTGACAGAAACCGCCCCACCCACCCCAACACCCGCTGCCACTTCAGCCATCAGAGGCCCCGGCAACAACACCCCCGCCTTCGACCGCAACGCAGCTTCCTCAACCACCCCCGGATCATCGAAGTAAACCCCGATCATCCGCATCTGCCCCGCAAGCAGATTATGTTTCGCAAGCCACCCAAACAACGCATCAAAAGCCTTGCCGATCTGCATATAAGGCCCGACATGATCGACCGACAGAATCTCCATCGGCTCCACATAACGAATCACGACCTCACGAATCGTCGTCATCTGATCGTCTCCTGAGAGCGCCGGCCGAAACCGGCTATGAGTGCCTTCCCTTCGATACTGCGCCGGCGGCACGCCAAACACCGCGCGAAACGTCCGCGAAAACGACTGCAAACTGCCATACCCCGAACGCTCGGCGATCTGGGCAATCGGCATCGAACTATTCGCAAGAAACCCCGCCGCGCGATGCAACCGCAAGCGCCGCACGGTCGTCGCAACCGTCTCGCCATACATCGCCTGATAAATCCGGTGCCAGTGATACGGTGACAAACAGGCAATCTCCGCCAGCCGTCCGATATCGAGCGGTTCGTCGAGGTGATCGTAGATATGGTCGAGCACGCGTGCGAGTCGCGTTTCGTATCTAGCCCGATGATCTGATTCGTGCATGACTGGCTGGACCGCAGAAAATTGGCGCGAGAGGATGCGGACAAAGTATCACGTCGGCGCGTGTCGGCCGTTTACCAAAACCTGCGGATTTAACGCGGTCCACGACAAGCGGATTAAGCGCCTGTTGAGCGCGCATTGCGCACCCGCGCAAGCGGCAGTGCCCGACGCAGCACCGGTAATCAGCACCAACCCCGCAACGTGACGCTGCCCCAATTTGGCGCTATCGTGTAATACGTCCCACCAGTAGCAAGCAGCAAGCAGCAAGCAACCCGCAGCATCTAACCGCCGTTCCCATTCCTACCCGCGTCCGCGCGAAGCGATGGAGCCGCAAACATGAGCTACACGGAGTCGATCGGCAGTCGCACGTACCGCTTCGCCGATCTGAAAACCCTGCTCGCAAAAGCGAGCCCGCAACGCTCGGGCGACCAGCTCGCTGGCATTGCGGCAGCAAGCGAAGAAGAACGGGTCGCGGCCAAAATGGCGCTAGCACAAGTACCGCTGCGCACCTTCCTGAACGACCCGCTGATCCCTTACGAAGCCGACGAAGTCACCCGCCTGATCATCGACGATCACTCGGCCCAAGCCTTCGCCGAAATCTCTCACCTGACGGTAGGCGACTTCCGCAACTGGCTGCTGAGGACCGCAACCGAAACTGACGCACTCACCCGCATCACCCAAGGCCTCACACCAGAAATGGTCGCAGCCGTCTCGAAACTGATGCGCAACCAGGACCTGATCACCGCAGCACGTAAACGCCCGGTCATCACCCGTTTTCGCAACACGGTAGGTTTACCCGGCCGCATGTCCGTACGCCTGCAGCCTAATCACCCAACCGACGACGTCAAAGGCATCGCCGCCTCGATGCTCGACGGCCTGATGTACGGCTGCGGCGACGCCCTGATCGGCATCAACCCCGCCAGCGACAACCTCGCCGCGATTACAAAACTGCTGCAGATGATCGACGACTTCCGCCAGCGCTATCAGGTCCCGACGCAATCATGCGTGCTGACGCACGTGACGAGCACGATCGCCGCGATCGAAAAAGGCGCGCCGGTCGATCTGGTGTTCCAGTCGATCGCCGGCACCGAGAAAGCGAACACGAGCTTCGGCATCTCGCTCGCGCTACTGCAGGAAGCGTACGACGCGGGGTTGTCGCTGCAACGCGGCACCGTCGGCAGCAATCTGATGTACTTCGAAACGGGGCAAGGCAGCGCGTTATCGGCCGATGCGCACTTCGGCGTCGACCAGCAGACCTGCGAGGCGCGCGCCTATGCGGTCGCGCGCAAGTTCGAGCCGTTCCTGGTGAACACGGTGGTCGGTTTCATCGGCCCCGAGTATCTGTACGATGGCAAGCAGATCACGCGCGCGGGTCTCGAGGATCACTTCTGCGGCAAGCTGCTCGGCGTGCCGATGGGTTGCGACATCTGCTACACGAATCACGCGGAAGCGGATCAGGACGACATGGACAACTTGCTGACGCTGCTCGGCGTCGCGGGCATCAATTTCATCATGGGCGTGCCGGGTGCGGACGACGTGATGCTCAACTATCAGAGCACGTCGTTTCACGACGCGCTGTACGTGCGCGATGTACTCGGTCTACGGCGCGCGCCTGAATTCGAGGAATGGCTGGAGTCGATGCAGATCATCGACGAACGCGGCGCGTTGATCGGCGCATCGGCGCGGCAACCGCTGCTCGAAGGCGCACGCGACTGGATGGGGATCGCATGAGCGAGAACGATGCACTCGACAAGGACCCGTGGAACGCGCTGCGTCGGTTTACGCAGGCACGCATCGCGTTGGGCCGAGCCGGTAACAGCCTGCCGACCGCGCCATTGCTCGCGTTCAATCTCGCGCATGCGCAGGCACGCGACGCCGTGCATCATCCGCTCGATGCGGACGCGCTGCACGCGCAACTACAGGAACAAGGTTTCAACACGCTCGATGTGCATAGCGCCGCGCCGGATCGCGAGCATTATTTGAGGCGACCTGATCTTGGGCGGCGTCTGTCGGATGAGAGTCGCACGACGCTTGCGCGCCTGCCAACGCAATCGAACGATGTACTGTTCGTGATCGGTGATGGCCTATCGGCGTTTGCCGCATCGAAGCAGGCTGTACCGTTGCTGCAAGCAATACATCCGAAGCTCACCGATTGGACCATCGGTCCCGTGGTGGTCGCGCGTCAGGCACGTGTCGCACTCGGCGACGAGATCGGCGAATTGCTCGACGCGAAAATCGTCGTGATGCTGATCGGCGAGCGGCCGGGGTTGAGTTCGCCGGATAGCCTCGGCATCTACATCACGTACGCGCCGAAAGTGGGTTGCAGCGACGCGCAGCGCAACTGCATTTCGAACGTGCGCCCCGAAGGGCTCGACTATCCCCAGGCCGCGCACAAGCTGCACTATCTGCTCACGCAGGCGAGAACGCTTAGGCTCACGGGAGTGGGTCTGAAAGACGACAGCGATGAGCTGCTGGCAAGCGCGTCGACGCAACCAGCCGTGAGCGACGGTTCAACGTAGAGGTCGCAACGAGCGTAAACCTCGCACGCCCACTCACTTGCGCAACAACCTCAACCCATTCCCGACCACCAGCAAGCTCGCACCGACATCGGCAAACACCGCCATCCACATCGTGCCGAAGCCCATCAACGTCAGCACGAGAAACATGCTCTTGATGCCCAGCGCGAGCGAGATGTTCTGCACCAGCACCGCGTACGTCGCTTTCGACAGCCGGATAAACGCCGGAATCTTGCGCAGATCGTCGTCCATCAGCGCGACGTCGGCGGTCTCGATCGCGGTGTCGGTTCCCATCGCACCCATCGCGAAGCCGATGTCGGCGCGCGCGAGCGCGGGCGCATCGTTGATGCCATCGCCGACCATGCCGACCGTCGCGCCATCGCTGGACCATTGCGCGATCGCGCCGAGTTTGTCCTCGGGCAACTGATCGCCGCGCGCTTCATCGACGCCGACCTGCTGCGCGATCGCCTCGGCGGTGTGTCGGTTGTCGCCGGTCAGCATCGCGGTGCCGACGCCGAGCCGCCGCAATTCGGCGACGGCGGCGCGGCTCGTGTCCTTCACCGTGTCGGCCACCGCAAACAGCGCGAGCACGCGCTGCGCGTCGGCGAACATCACAACGGTTTTGCCCTGCCGTTCGAGCGCATCGAGACGCGCTTCGAGTTGCGGCGAGCAGCGGCCCAGTTCTTCGACCAAGCGATGATTGCCGAGCCAGTACCCGATACCGTCGATATCACCGCGCACGCCGCGTCCAGCGATCGCTTCGAACGCATCGACGTGCAGGTGTTCGACGCCGTCGTCATTTGCGGCAGCAGCAATCGCGATCGAAACCGGATGATCGGAGCGGCCCGCAAGACTTGCCGCAAGCGTGCGGTATCGCAACGTTTCACCCGTATCGCCAACCACCTCGAACTCCGTCTGCACCGGCTTGCCATGCGTAATGGTCCCGGTCTTATCGAGCGCGAGCCGGGTCAGCTTGCGCCCCCGTTCGAGGTAAACGCCGCCCTTGATCAGAATCCCCTTGCGCGCCGCGGCCGCAAGCCCGCTGACGATCGTCACCGGCGTCGAGATCACGAGCGCGCACGGACACGCGATCACGAGCAGCACCAGCGCCTTGTACACCCACGCGTGCCACGCCCCACCGAATACGATCGGCGGTATCAGCGCAACGGCGAGCGCAATCGCGAACACGATCGGCGTATAGACGCGCGCGAATTCATCGACGAAGCGCTGTGTCGGCGCCTTCGTGCCCTGCGCCTCCTCGACCGCGTGGATGATGCGCGCGAGCGTGGTATTGCCGGCGGCCGCCGTCACGCGATAGTCGAACGAGCCCGCCTGGTTGATCGTGCCGGCGAACACGGCGTCGCCGGTCGCTTTGTCGATGGGAAGGCTCTCGCCGGTGATCGGCGCCTGATCGACGCTCGAGCGGCCCGCGACGATTTCGCCGTCGAGCGCGATCCGCTCGCCCGGCTTCACGCGCACGAGCATCCCCGGCACGACCGTGTCGACGCGAACGAACTGCCAGGCGCCATCGGGCTGCTGCACGCTGGCTTCGTCGGGCGTAAGCCGCATGAGTCCTTCGATCGCGTTGCGCGCGCGGTCGAGCGAGCGCGCTTCAATGAGCTCGGCGATCGTGAACAGCACCATCACCATCGCCGCTTCGGGCCACTGACCGAGCAAAGCCGCGCCGGTCACGGCGATGCTCATCAGTGCATTGATGTTCATGTTGCCGTTGCGCAGCGCGATCCAGCCCTTTCGATACGTCGTGAGGCCGCACGAGACGATGGCGACGATCGCCATACCCGCCACGACCCAGGTGGGCGCGCCGAGCCAGCCAGCGGCTTCTGAGGCCCCCGCGACGATGCCGGCGACGATCAGGGGCCACCATGGCTTGCGCATGGCATCCGTAATCGGTTGGGGTGCCGCGTTGGCGTTCGCACCGCTGCCGGCGTCGCTTGCGAGTTCGGGCGTGAAGTCGAGCGAGCGCAGCGCGGCGAGAACCGATTCGAGCGCCTCCGGCGCGTGGACCACGGTCAGCACGCGCTGCATCAGGTTGAAGTGCATGCCTCGCACAGCGGGCATGCGGTCGAGCTTCTTGCGGATCAGCGCTTCCTCGGTCGGGCAGTCCATCTGCAGGATGCGGATTGCGGTGCGCAGATCGTCGCCGACAGCTTCGGAAGGCGGCAGCCGCAGCGACGCCGGCGCGAACGCGGTGGAAGAGGCGCAGCAAGCGCCAGCAGCGTGATCATGGGCATGGCCGTGCTCATGATCATGACCATCGTGATGATCATGTCCTTCATGCCGATGACCGCCGCCCACGTCGGCGCCACAGGCATGTTCACCGCCATGCGCATGCCCGCACCCGTCACCCGCGCCCCTGCCATGAGCATGATCGTGGCCCGCATCAACGTCGCCGCAACCCCCGTGCGTACCGGCTTCGTCCAGTTCCGGACGGTCCGTGGCAATACGGCTGGTATCAGGCATTGGTGGCTTCCTCGTGCGATTTGTGGTCTAGTAAACACCTTGAAGCCACTACAAGGTCAAGGCCGCGTGGAGGAGGGGGTCATGAAAATCGGCGAACTGGCGAAAATCGCCCATTGCACGACGGAAACGATCCGTTTCTACGAGAAAGAGCGCCTGCTGCCCGAGGCGGAGCGCACTGAAGCCAATTACCGCAGTTACACGGCAAAGCATGTCGAGCGCCTGCGCTTCATCCGCAATTGCCGCGCGCTCGACATGACCCACGACGAAATCCGCGCATTGCTGCGTCTGACCGACGCGCCGGCGAACGGCTGCGGCGGTATGCATGCGCTGATCGACGAGCACGTCGCGCACGTCGACACGCGCATCGAAGAACTGCAGCAGCTGAAAGCGCAACTGTCCACATTGCGCGATCAATGCCACGGCGAGCATCCGGTCGAAGACTGCGGCATCGTGCACGGCCTGACCGACATGGATGTGGCCGTGGCGCGTCCGCGGCATACGCACCTCGGCTGACGCCGCGCCGGCCTTCGAACGACGCTGTCGCATCACGACGCAGCGCCGGCGCAACCACCCCATACACGGCAAGGCCGCGCGTGCGACCTAGCCGATCGATCATCGAATCCAGTTGGAGAATCAACGTGTTCACCTGTAGAAACCAGTCCTGCGGCGCGCAGTGGGAGCAATCCGACGTCGTCATCAAGAACGAAGGCCAGGGGCTCCTGTTCCGCTGCCCGCTGTGCGGCGCGCGCAACTACGTCGAGCGTTTCGACGGCGACGACGGCGAGGTGCTGTACGAGCAGCTGCCGGGCCGCCCGGATCAAGGCCCGATGGCCGAGTAATCGCGATTCCTACAGACGACCCTATGAACAGTCCCACCCCCGCCGGCGCCGCATTCAGCGAGCTGCCGCTACCGCCCGCGACGCTCGCGAATCTGACGCAGCTCGGCTACGTCGAAATGACGCCGATCCAGGCCGCCAGTCTGCCGATCGCGCTCGGCGGCCATGATCTGATCGCCCAGGCGAAAACCGGCAGCGGCAAGACCGCGGCGTTCTCGCTGGCGCTGCTCGCGCGTCTCGACGCGCGCAAGTTCGACACGCAGGCAATGGTGCTATGCCCGACGCGCGAACTCGCCGATCAGGTCACGCAGGAAATCCGCCGACTCGCGCGCGCGGAAGAAAACATCAAGGTGCTGACCTTGTGCGGCGGCACGCCGATGCGTCCGCAGACCGCGAGCCTCGAACACGGCGCGCACGTCGTGGTCGGCACGCCGGGCCGCATCATGGATCACCTCGAACGCGGCACGCTCGTGCTGCAAGCGCTGAACACGCTCGTGCTCGACGAAGCCGACCGCATGCTCGACATGGGTTTCTTCGACGACATCGCGAAGGTCGCGCGGCAATGCCCGAAAGAGCGGCAAACGCTGCTGTTTTCGGCGACGTACCCGGAGGGCATCGCGAAGCTGAGCCAGCAATTCCTGCGAAACCCGAAGGAAGTCAAACTCGCCGAGCGGCACGACGACAGCAAGATCCGTCAGCGCTTCTACGAGGTGACCGAAGACGAGCGACTGCACGCGGTCGGCCTGTTGTTGAACCACTACCGTCCGGTCAGCACGATCGCGTTCTGCAACACGAAGCAGCAGTGCCGCGATCTGCTCGACGTCCTGCGCGCGCAAGGCTTTCATGCGCTCGCGCTGCATGGCGAACTCGATCAGCGCGAGCGCGATCAGGTGCTGATCCAGTTCGCGAACCGCAGCTGCTCAGTGCTCGTCGCGACCGACGTCGCCGCGCGCGGCCTCGACATCGCGCAACTCGAAGCGGTGATCAACGTCGACGTGACGCCGGACCCGGAAGTGCACACGCACCGCATCGGCCGCACGGGCCGCGCCGATCAGGAAGGCTGGGCGCTGAGTCTCGCGAGCATGGACGAGATGGGGCGTGTCGGCGGGATCGAGCAGGCGCACAAGCGCGACGTCGAATGGCACAAGCTGGACGAGCTGAAGGCGGCCAGCAACGAACCGCTGCTGCCGCCGATGGAAACGCTGCAGATCCTCGGCGGCCGCAAGGACAAGATCCGTCCCGGCGACGTGCTCGGCGCGCTGACCGGCGACGCCGGTTTCGCGGGCTCGCAGATCGGCAAGATCAACGTCACCGACATGTCGACCTATGTCGCGGTGGAGCGCAGCATCGCGCGCGAGGCGGTGCGCCGGCTCAGCGCGGGCAAGCTGAAGGGGCGCAAGGTCAAGGTCCGTCTGATGGACGAAGCCTGATTCACGAAGCGCCAGCTTTCCTTGAAAGTCCGATAACTCGAGAACGGCCGCGTCTGCGGCCGTTCTTGTAAGCAAACCGCTCAGCATCACATTCCTTCATACCTACGCGGTTTCCGGCATTCGCCACCGCCTCCCCACAAATCACGATCCGCTGACTTCCCGGGCGCGCAGCGGCCAACCGCGACCCATGACGAAAACGCATGCCACGCATGACAAAGTTTCGATTGTGACCATTCTTTGGCTGATGCCTAATCACCACACTGGAAGGAACGCTCCGCCGCCGCCGTTTCGCGCGGCCGCCAGCGGCTGAAGAAAGGGAGAAAGTCTTATGCAGAGCGCCATGCAAGCCCGCTCGAAACTGCCGGACGTCGGCACCACCATTTTTACCGTGATCGGCCAGCTGGCCGCGCAGCACGATGCATTGAACCTGTCGCAGGGCGCGCCGAATTTTGCGCCGGACCCGAAGCTCGTCGACGGCGTCGCGCAGGCGATGCGCGCCGGTCACAACCAGTACGCGCCGATGGCCGGCATCGTCGCGCTGCGTGAAACGCTCGCCGACAAGGTCGAAACGCTGTACGGCGTGCGCTACGACCCCGCCAGCGAAGTGACGGTGCTCGCGAGCGCGAGCGAAGGGCTCTACTCGACGATCAGCGCGCTCGTGCATCCGGGCGACGAAGTGATCTACTTCGAGCCGTCGTTCGACAGCTACGGCCCGATCGTGCGCCTGCAGGGCGCGAAGCCGGTCGCGATCAAGCTGTCGCTCGATCACTTCCGCGTGAACTGGGACGAAGTCGCCGCGGCGATCACGCCGAAGACGCGCATGATCATCGTCAACACGCCGCACAATCCGACCGCGACGATTTTCAGCGACGCCGATATCGAGCGGCTGAAGGCGCTCACGCGCGACACCGACATCGTGATTCTGTCCGACGAGGTCTACGAGCACGTGGTGTTCGACGGCGCGAAGCATCAGAGCATGGCGCGCCATCGCGAACTCGCGGAGCGCAGCGTGATCGTGTCGTCGTTCGGCAAGTCGTATCACGTGACCGGCTGGCGGGTCGGCTATTGCCTCGCGCCCGCCGCGCTGATGGACGAAATCCGCAAGGTCCATCAGTTCATGGTGTTCTCCGCCGATACGCCGATGCAATACGCGTTCGTCGACGCGCTCGCCAATCGCGACAGTTACCTCGGCCTGTCCGACTTCTATCAGAAGAAGCGCGATCTGCTCGCGCGTGCACTGCGCGAATCGCGCTTCGAGCTGTTGCCGAGCGAAGGCAGTTTCTTTATGCTCGCCCGGTTCCGCGGCTTCTCCGATGAGAGCGACAGCGATTTCGTGCTGCGCCTGATTCGCGATGCGCGCGTCGCGACGATTCCGTTGTCTGCGTTCTACACCGACGGCACGGATTCGGGGCTGATTCGCCTGAGTTTCTCGAAGGACGACGCGACGCTGCTCGAAGGCGCGCGGCGCCTGTGCGAAATCTGAGCGCGCGAGAGCACACTCCAGGTATCGAAGTGATCAAGGTATTCGAAGAAAGAAGGGAGGCGTTATGAAAATTCTCAAGTGCTTGTTGGCGCTGGCCTGTGCCGGCGCGTCGCTCGCAACGTGGTCGGCCGCCAGCGCCGCCGATACCGCGACGCTGCGTTTCGGCCTCGAAGCGCAGTACCCGCCGTTCGAATCGAAAGGGCCGAACGGCGAACTGCAAGGGCTCGATATCGACGTGGGCAACGCGGTCTGCGCGGCCGCGCATATGACGTGCAAGTGGGTCGAAACCTCGTTCGACGGCCTGATTCCGGCGCTGCAGGGTCGCAAGTTCGACGCGATCAATTCGGCGATGAACGCGACCGAACAGCGCCGCCAGGCGATCGATTTCACGACCGTCGTCTATCGCGTGCCGTCGCAGCTGATCGCACGCAGCGACAGCGGTCTGCAGCCGACGCCTGAGTCGCTGAAGGGCAAGCGCATCGGCGTGCTGCAAGGCTCGATTCAGGAGACCTTCGCGAAGGTGCATTGGGAACCGGCCGGCGTGACCGTGCTGCCGTATCAGGATCAGAACCAGGTCTATACCGATCTGACCGCGGGCCGTCTCGATGGCACGCTGGTGCTCGCGCCGGCCGGACAAACGGGCTTTCTGTCGAAGCCCGAGGGCAAAGGCTATGCGTTCGTCGGTCAGCCGGTGCGTGACGACAAGATTCTTGGCAGCGGCATCGCATACGGCATTCGCAAGGGCGATACCGCGCTGCGCGATCAGTTGAACGCCGCGATCGCGAAGGTGCAAGCCGATGGCACGGTAAAGACGCTCGCCGCGAAATATCTCGGCAATATCGACGTCAGCGCGAAGTAACCGCGTCGCGTTCGGCCGGCGGCGCCGCTTGCGGGCGGCGTCGCGCGTTCGCTTGTTGGTCGTGCGTTTGACGGCTAGGATACGTAGGCTTCGCGAAGTCGCAGACAACGGCGAAGTCGGCGGATCAACCGGAGAGCGCATGAGCGAGACGATCGAAGCGGCAGGCGCTGCGAACACCGCACGCGCAAAAGGCGCAGACGCGCCGCGTTTCTGGCGTAGCGACGCGCTGCCGTTCATCGAAGCGCGTTCCATCGACGATGGCCGCAAGGTCTGCTACGCCAAACATTCGCACGAAACGTTTTCGATCGGCGCGGTGACGGGCGGCCGCAGCGTGTATCTGAATCGCCACGCGCGAGAATGGATCGGCGCGGGCGCGGTCGTGCTGATGAACCCCGACGATGTGCACGCGTGCAACCCGGTCGCCGGCGAGCGCCGGTCGTATCGGATGCTGCACGTCGACGTTGCGTGGTTCGCGAAACTGCAGCACGAGCTGGGCTTCAACGAGAACCATGCGTTCCGCGCGTTTTCGCAGATCATGACGCTCGACGCCGCGCTGTTCGACGGCCTGAACCGGCTCAGCGCGATTCTCACCGGCAACCACGACGACATCGACGCGCTGCGCAAGGAAAGCGCGGCCATCACTTTCTTCTCCAACGTGCAGCAAACGCTCAATCCGGCGAGCTTGCCCGAGCGTGCCGCGAGCGTCCAGCTCGCGCGTGCCGCGGAGTACATCGCCGAAAACTGCACGCGCGCGCTGAAACTCGACGACGTGTGCGCAGCCGCCGGGCTGTCCGCTTCGCATCTGATCCGCGCGTTCAAACTGCGCTACGGCATGACGCCGCACGCGTATCTGATCAATCGACGCATCCAGTACAGTCGCGCGCAATTGCGGCGCGGCGCGCCGATCGTCGATGTCGCGCTCGATGCCGGCTTCGCCGATCAGGCGCATTTGCAGCGAACCTTCAAGCGGCTGGTGGCAGCGACGCCGGGACAATATCGCAGCTAGGCGTGACGCGGCGTGGTGAAGCCGCGTCGGCAAGCAGCCGCGACTCGCGTCACTCCACGAGCAGATAAATCGCACTGAGCGCGAGCAGCGCGGCCATCACGCGATTGAACACGCGGACTCGCTTCGCCTCACGCAGATGCCTGCGCAAAAACGTGCCGGCATAGGCCCAGCTCGCGATCGACAGATAGCAGATCACGAAGTACAGCGCCGCGAATTGCCAGACGAGCCCGCCGTCGCCGCCTGCCGCATATGCGCCCATGCCGGCCAGCGATGCGAGCCACGCCTTCGGATTGAGCCATTGCATCGCCGCGCCGTGCGCGAACGACGGCCCGCGCGCCGGCTTGTCCGCGCCGAGCTGGCCGTTATCGATGCTGAGCTTGTAGGCCATATAGAGCAGAAAGCCCACGCCCACCCATTTGACGATCTCGATCAGATTGGGAAAGCGCGCGAGCAATTCGTGCAGGCCAAGGCCGATCAACAGAAGCAGCAACGTGAAGCCGACCGTCGCGCCAGTGACGTGCCGCAGACTCGCGGCGAGCCCGTGCTGTGCGCCGGCGCTCAGCGCGACGACGTTGACCGGGCCGGGAGAAATGGAACTGGCGAGCGCGAACGCGGCCATCGAGAGTAATGCGGTCATTGGATGCCTCGAAACGTGAGTGTGCGAAAGAATTGCGACGCTCAACGGTAACGAGACGCTAAGGGCATGTATTGAAGGAAATTGCCCCCATTCGCAACCCAAACATAATCCGACGACGGTGATTCGATAACGAACACGCGTTTGAATTTAGAAGTAATTACGCGCAAACGTTACCCCAAAATTAATTTCTAAATTATTAGGCAAATGGTACCGATCGATAGCTATGATATGTCCCTATGCAGCGTGCAAGTGTATTCGTCCCGATAAACAGGTCGAGACCTCGAAAAACCGCGATACAGGGCTTAACGACTGACGCGCAAAAAGTTAAATGCATCGGGCGCGCGGTGAATGCTTTGCATCAGTATCAATAGGCTGGTCCGTTTCTGCTGGAAACGACCAGTCGAATGGATAAAGGGAGTGCATGTGGGTCCCCATGTGAGCAGGCAGAAAATTGCGGACGAATTGAACGAGCTTTGTCTCGCCTTATTCGACGGCTGGTGCGAGCGCAGATGCGTGATTCCGCTCGCGTATCTGCTGCACGTCTGGCCGATCGTCGATGCGACGCAGCGCTCGTTCAAGCGATTGCGCGACAACCTGCGTGATCTCGAATGCTGGCACCTGAACGACCTGTCCGACGAAGATAGCGGAAGGATTCGCTATCTGCTGGGTGTTCTGTCCCAACAAACCGGAAGCGTAGTGAGCACTTCGACAAACTGACTCCCGCCGTTGGAAACGCAGAGCACATGATCCACAGAAGAAAGGGCCGGTTTCGCGTGCTGATTGCACGGGCGCGCCGATGGCGGGTGCCGCGCGATGGCGTCATCTACGCCGGATGCGGCGTGGTGCTGGCAATGCTCTCGTTGTGCGGCTATACGCTGTATCAGAGCCGCGAGGATGCGATCGCGCGTGCACTGGATTCGACGCGCGATGTCGCGACGATCACCCAGCGCGACATCGCGCGCAATTTCGAGTTGTATTCGCTGTCGCTGCAGGCCGTCGCCGATGGCCTCGGCCGTCCGGGCGTGCTCGATTCGCCGCGGTTGTGGCGCGAGATCCTGTTCGATCGCGCGGCGACCGGGCAATACGTCGGCGCGATGGTAGTGCTCGACGCAGCGGGCAACGTCGTGATCGATTCGGAAAACGACGTGCCGCGCAGGGGAAATCTCTCTGACCGCCAGTACTTCACGATTCATCGCGAAGATCCGAACTTCGGGCTCTATGTCAGCGCGCCGTATAACTCGAGACTCAGACCCGGTTCGCGCAGCATCGCGCTGAGCCGGCGACTGTCGCGGCCGGATGGATCGTTTGCGGGAATCGTCGCGCTCGGTATCGATCAGGAGTATTTCGCGAGCCTGTTCGCTGACTTGCGGATAGGGCAGCACGGCTCGGTATCGATCGTCAGAACGGACGGCAAGATTATCGTGCGACGGCCCGACGATCGAAACGTAACCGGCACCGATATCAGCAAGACGGAGTTCTTCCAGCGGCTGCTCGCGAAAGACGAGCGCAGCTTTATCGCGCCTTCGCCGCTCGATGGCGTCGAGCGCCTCTACTCGTTCAGACGGATTCCGCAATTGCCGCTGATCGTGCTGGTCGCCGATTCGACTGCCGATATCTACGCGGGCTGGTGGAAGCGCGCGCTGACGATCGGTTCGCTGATGCTGATTCTGGGGATCGGCGTGATCGTGTTGGCGGCGTGGCTCGGCGCCGAGTTGCGGCGGCGACAGCGGGTGGAGCACGAGCTCGAACGACTTGCCGGCACGGATGGCCTCACCGGCTTGCCTAATCGCCGCGCACTGTGCGAAACGCTCGACCGCGAATGGCTGCGCGCGCGCCGCACCGGCAGCGTGTTGTCGCTGCTATTCGTCGATATCGATCACTTCAAAGCCTACAACGATACGTATGGTCACCAGGCCGGCGACGTCGCGCTGACCGCGGTCGCGCGCTGCATCCGCGGGGTGATCCAGCGGCCGGGCGATTGCGTCGGCCGATACGGCGGCGAGGAGTTCGTCGTGGTGCTGCCGGATACCGACGTGACCGGCGCCGGGGTGGTCGGCGAGAAAATCCGCGCTGCGATCGGCGAGCTGGGCATCGCGCACGTGGGCTGCGAATTCGGTCGGGTGACGGTCAGCATCGGCGCGACCACGTCTCGTCCGGATCGGGTGACGGATGTGGGCGCCGTCGTTCGGGCGGCCGATGAGGCGTTGTATACGGCCAAGGCCGGTGGCCGGAACATGGTCGCGCAGATGGGAGTTGGGTGACCGGTCGCTCGTGATGGTTGTGCGCCGGAAATGAAAAAGGGTTGCGACGCTTTCGCGTGCAACCCTTTTTAAATTTCCGCGTCGTGCTAACTGACGCTAACGGTCGACGACTTAGAACGGGCCAGCGATCACGCGCACCAGCCCACTACGCAGCGGCGGCGCGGCTTCAGCGAACTCGAGATTCACCTTGTTGGCGACGCTCAGGATACGAGTCTGATACGTACGATAGTTCGTATCTTCGCTGTACGTTACGGTCGTGCCGCCGCTACTGCCTTGGCGCAGATTGTGTGTGGAGTCTTCGCGGCTCGCTACACCATTGCGCTGGCGCTCTTTGATTTGCACGTCGGTAATGGCGGTGTAGTACACGTCTTTAACCGCCGCGTTGGCGACCAGCTCGATCAAACCGCCAGCGAGGGCCGCGCCAGCGATCGGCGCCGCACGCGTGCTACCAAGCGATGCCGCAGTGGCTGCGCCAAGAAAGGCACCGCCAAGAGGGGCGCCATATCCGCCAAATGCTTGCTGGGCTGCCGACGGAGCCACCTTGCCGACCTGCAGGATGTTCGCCTGAAGAATGTACTGCGCGTGTTCGGGGTCCCCGACGATGCGGTATCCCTTGTCCGAGACGGCCGCTTTCACTTCGGCCGCGATGTCGAAGTCAGGCTTGTCGGAGGTATTGCGGATTTGCACGAATACCGTCTTCTTCGAATCGGCGACCGGGTCCAGGAAGATCGTGTCCGACATCTTGGTCTGGACATCGAGGTCGCGCTTGCTGATCGCAACCTGCGTGTTTAGCTTTTCTGCTACTCTTGTCCATAACTACTACTGCCCTGATTCATAAGGATTTTTTCGCCTACGAAGGAGGGTTTTCGGAATGACGATTGTCAAGAATCTGCGATGGGTGCGAGAAATCACGCCTACCGTCATCACAAATTCCTTTCTCACGGCTGCTCGTCGAACTCTTCCCGAAGATAGCTCGACGGTCCAGCGAACCTTCCCAGCTCTCATTGGGCTTCTCGATATATTCCTACGCGTCACCGGCCAGAGACTAACGATGCGATTAGTCGGGACGGAAAGGTTCGACGACATTGGTAGAGGTTTTATCGGCGCGATTCATTGCGACACTTTCCTGACAGTATCGGACCAAGAAAGGGAACGACTGCACTCTACATGGGTTCGCATCGCATTCGAACTGGCTGTACGGCGCGGAAAGACCTGCCCTCTCCCCCCGCCGACGACTCTTCGATTCTGGTCGTGGGAACTGTGCGACTGCGTTCGATTCTTCCGGACCCTCCCCATCAACGACGAGGAAGCTCGCAAACTTCAAATTTGGACAGTACGAAATATTCACGGAGAAGAGCGCAGACTCAAGCTTGACGGGCTACGCGACAGGTTCGGCGAAGGATTTGCAACAGCATATTTTGAAGTCGCTGACACCTACTTCTCTGGAAGAGCGCAAGACAGCGTTGAACACATCAACCACATAGCGGCCTTTTTAGCCAGTTACCCAGATATTACGTTGGAAAGGCTGCATGATGACAAATATTGCATTTCGCTATGGTCAGATTTTCTAACCTACTACATTGAAACAAGAATTAAAACCGCACGGATTGACACGATAGCGGTTTCGTGGCGCAACGAGGTTCATAATTTTCTCGTGAGACATCTATTTAAATCCGGCCTCGCCAGCAAGCCATCCACATTAATCGACCTTCCCCTCAAAAAGGCAAGTGGCCACCCGAAACACATCGTCGAAGATTCAACTGGGCTTCTTTATACCGAGAAACTTCTGACGGCCATACCGCTCCAACTGACAGACCACGAAGCCATCGAAGTTCTCTTTGGAAGAATTGAGCGCTCTGTGTCCATCATCACCAACTGGGCCGAACGAGAGAGAACACGAATAGTTACAGCCCTGAAAAATAGGAAAAAATGGGAAAAGGCTGGAGACCATGGACGCGCAACGGGCGGCTCACCATATCTAGTTTCCAGAAAAAATCCCGCACACCTTATAAATGCGAGCGCAACAATTGCATATTTCGGAGGTTATGTTACCCGCTACGATTGGCCCGCGCTAGTGGAGTTACTACCGTCAGGTTTGCGTCAGCTTGCTTTGGAGCTGGGGTTTCCTACCGCACAGAGCTTATTGCCGTTTGCAACCATTCTCGTCCAGGAACATTCGCAAATAACTCCTGCAATGCTCGAGCAATTAGAAATATTCGATGAAAAAGGCCGCTTGGCGAATTTCTTCGAAGATGATGAAGGTTGGATGCTCCGATGCGCGAAGATGAGACGCGGTCCTGTCCACGCAGAAGAATACATACGTCTCAACAAACGTTCTGCTGCGGTAATTATAGAGATTCTTGCTTTAACAGATGCACCACGCAAGTATCTTAAACAGAGGGCCAATCCAGATTGGCGATATCTATTCATCACAACCGGAAGCGCATTTGGCTTCCCTAGGCGATTGAAGGATTTCTCGACGTGCACCTCAATGCCGAACCGAGTCGACAACCTCATAGCAAGCTTCGAGTCCAGTTGCGAGCTTCCTCACGCGCAGGTTGAAGACTTGGTCCGATGCTTCAGTCTGCCAGCATTGCGCGCCAGCATTGGTGTCCTCGAATACATAAAGACTTGCTCCGCAGAAAAGATGGCTGCGAAGCTTGGTCATCATGTATATGACGCGTCGCTGCTCTCACACTATCTTCCTGACGCAATTCGGAACTTCCTACGTGTTAGATACGTAAGGATTATGCAGACCGGCATCATCGTCGAAGCAATGAAGAGTAGCCCATATCAGCTCGAAGCGAGCGGATTTTCCTCTGCCGAGGAATTGAGCAAATTTCTGAATGCACATACCATTCGATATACGCGAAATCACCCCCCTGTAAAAGGACTAATTGACGGGAAGCCCATCGCCGAAAATATCGAAACAGAGTACACGCACGTCGCCTTCAATATTTCCGTCGATGTACTTACAGTATATACAAGTATTGCCGCAGCATTGAGCGACTCAAAGAGGACACCAACTGCTACTGCCGTTTTCTGGAACAACATCGGGCGTCGCCTCGTCGCATATATCGATGAAAAGCGTACTGCAGAGCCAGAGCATTGGGAAATGCTCAACCTTGCACGCAACTATACTAATCCCGATTTAGTCTCTCACATCGTCTATGGCCAAGCATAGAAGCGCCGCCGACCGCGCGCGCAAAAACGACGCCTACTTAAGCGAGATTCAAGACTTCATTGAAAAATCGCGCTCACCACTCACATCCAATGTCCCCTGGCGGACCGGTGAGTTGTGGGACCCAGTTTGGTACTGCTCCTTTGGGAACAGAAACTCCTTCGAGATTGACTGGCGCATATCCCTAGACAACGGTGTCTCTCTTTGCGAACGGACAGTATTCTCCGAGCAATTACGGACGTGGGTCTGTGCTCAGACTCACCCATCAGTTACGGGGTTACCTTTTCTAAATCCGGTTGTTGCGAGCCAGGCAATCAGCGAGGCCCTGCGTCTTGCCGACTATTTTATCCTTTATCATCCAGCGGACGAACTTGCACAGTATGGTTTCGCGTCTTTAAGCGAAGGAGAGCTGTTTGAACTTCTCGCCTTGCTCGCATCGAACAGCGAGACCCGCTATTCAATTTACCGTTGGCCTGAACGACTCTTAGAGTTTGTCAATGACCTTGTTGAACAGACCCTCACCGACGCAGACATCCGCAAGCACAAGAAAGAATTTCCAGAAATATCGTTCGTCGGCACGGCACCAGAGGACTGGCTGCTACCATTCGAGAGCGATGAACAGGTCGTGCACGCGAGAATTGCCTTACTGAAAAATGATTTCTATAAGCGAGCGTCACTCCCGAAGAGCTACCAGTACTCACCACACTATCTTAATATATCTGGAAAAATTTACGCCAACACCTTGCGCGGAAAGACAAAGCGCGTTATTCACGCCCCGGAGCTAGCCTGGGGGAAGGACGCAATAGTCAAAAGGGAGCGTTCCTCGGTATTTGTTCGGCAAGACAATGAGGGAGCCCCTCTTTCAGAGAGAACCCTCTTGGGATACTGCTATCGGCTAAAGACGCTCTCTTCCCTACCTCATATTGATGGGAAACCCAGTGCTCCCAGCCCAGCAGTTTTGTCCACATTGAACTCAAAAAATATCAGAAATCTGATACTAACAACCCCCGCAGGAAGATTCAAATCAATCCCAACAGCCCATATATACACTGCTGTCCGCAGTGCCATTACATTCTTCCTAGAGCATGCGGACCATCTATTGGAAAGCTATATTTCAATTTCACTAGCGCTGTTGATTTCCGGAAACCGACCATCCATTCTCGCGCGAAATTTCGACATCACGCAATTCCTTGAAAGAAAAACTGTCGATTGCGGAATCACATCATACTCCATTAGCAGGAGATATGGAAAAGATGAATTGGCGGAACCCCATCGGGGCTACATCAAATCGAAGGAATACTTTGCAAGGTTGAGAAAAAACGAGGGACTAGTGGATTGCATACGGGTTTTGTACGGTGCAATCGCTGTCACACTGGGCGCGCTGGTAGCTCGCAGGCGCAGTGAGAACACTCGCTTGCATGCAGACGAGTATCTGGACGAGACCGAGACTTTTTTGATTACACACGCTGCGAAAACGGGGTACGGAATTCATCGTCAGAAACTTGCAATTCCAGTCCCACTTATCGTTGCACGGATGCTGAACAGGTTAGAGAAGTTTCAAAGGGACCTTATCAAGCAACGCCTTCTAGATGAACCGACGGAATTGCTTTCATTCCCAAGTTTATTTCAACCCGGCGCATTGGTTTCCTCATCTAACATAGAAGCAGCAATCGACTGCTTTCTGGACTACATCGAAATGAGCTGCGACGAAGAGGGGCGCAGGTACTACCTTCGGTTCCATCCTCTTCGGCGATTCTTTCCGCAAACATTCATGGAGAGCGGGCTACCGAACGCTAGAGAGATTCTGAGCGAATTCCTCGGGCATACCAATCCTGAAGAAGTGTGGACCTATCTCCTTGAAGTTTGCCCGGGCGACGCAATCGAACGTGCCGCCGCGCAAACAGCAACTGCGCAGCTGCGCGACGGTAACGAAGCATACGCTGAACTCGCAGCCTTAGTTAGGGCGACGTTCGGAGTCGGCGATTTTTGGGCGCTCAGCGATGAGCAGATGAATGGATACGTCTTGCGCCTGCTCCGAACGGGAGAAGCTTCGGTCACGATGGAGTATCTCCATACATCAGACGGCGTGCGGCATAGGATGCTGATGAAAGTGAAGGAGAGCGGAGATGGCAAGACCACTTAGGGCGGACTTTGACGCATCCATACAAAACCTCAACCGACTGCTCGCAGACGCGAAGTGCAAGGCGTCTGAGTTCGTGAACGACAAGGAGTTACACCGCGCACTCGCATCTCAAGGCGCTCTTGCAAAGTTTTCCAGGCCGAGCAAGAACATCATCGCGCTATCGCTCAATACGCTCAAGCGTCGAAGTGATGCACTGTTTGCTTATGGTTTTCCTGGACTCGATAGCGAGCGGCGACAAGCCAAGGAGGCGATAGAGAGAGAACTAAAAAGAGCCGCCAGAATGGGAAAGCGAACCAAGGAAGCTCTAACCAATGAGAATCGTGATTTGCGAACGGAAGTTATTGAATGTCGCAAGGAATTGGCCAAGCTTAGCGGGGCACTCTACGAATCCATTCGATACGGGCGGATATGTGCGGAGCAGTCACAAAACCCGGCTTCAGCGATTCAGTACGAAAAGCATATCAATGAATTGCTCGCTCGCTTCTCATTACCAAGACAAAATCGCGGGTCATCAGAATGAAACCTTCTGACGGAAGAAAGCAATTGTACTGGCGCAATAAGACTCTTGGTTACGACGAGGCATACGCCAACCTCGACGACCCGCGACCTTCGAAGCCCCGCAGTCGCGGCTCCGATAACGTATACGCAGAGCAAAAGCATTCAATCGACAACATCCCGTTGTTCTTCTGGCCCGACGGGCACTACTGCCTCGAAGCGTCTCTATTTGTCTACCATCTCTTCACGAAAGGTTACTCCACCCTCGGGGGTGGTGGCTCGTTAGTAACCTATGCCGCCTATCTAAGCCATCTAGTCAGATACTGCTATAAATCGAATATAGATTTCTGCAAGATGTCAAATGCACGATTCTCCATGTTCATGAAAGCACTACGCGCGGAAAATATAGACTTCAGCGCGAATAGCCCCAGGAAAAGACGTCGACAGACTATTATTCGAATGGGCAGGCTGTATCTCTCATTCTTTGACTTCGTAGGTCAACTCCACGGCATTACTGCCATGGTCGAAAGCAGGCTCGGTGGTGAACGTCGCCGCTCAAATATCCTCACGCGCAACGGTTGGGTGGCAAGCGAATATTGGCATCACCGGAGCTTCCCGAGCAAAGACGAAATCCGGCGCCGCCGACCGCTGTCTAATAAATCGATGAACGCACTGTTCGAAGCGAATACAAGAATACCTAGCACTACATATAGGCGAAAGCGGAGATATGTGATGCTGCTTTTGCTCAGAGCAACTGGATGCCGCCGAATCGAAGTCGCCATGCTTCGCGTCTCGGCAATAAGAAGCGCTCTTAAGCAAACAGGGGATTTACTAATGCTCTCGTTACCGAACGTGAAGCAGCATGGCGTGAGAATTCGTAAAGTTCCCATCAGCCGCGGCGACCTTCTGCAAGTCGACAAATACATCAAGTTCGACAGGCCACAAGCGCTTCTCAACCGGCATGCTCAAGGACGAGACACCGGTTATCTCTTGCTCAATGAGCGAACGGGCACCCCGTTAACACCCAATACGATAACGGCTGAATTCTCGTTCATCGCAAAAGCCGCCGGACTTAGTGGCCCAGCCTGCGCACACATGCTTCGACATCGCTATCTCGTGAATCTCTTCATGGAGCTAATCGTCGAGTCGGGTGCACGCGACACAGAACAGTTTCAAGGTCTTTTATTTTCAACAGATACGCTGTCATTCAAACTGCGCGAGCGGAGCGGCCATATGAGCGACGCAGGGGTCGAATGGTACACCAAATTAGCTTTATCTCAGCTTCTGCATCTGGAGAAGTCGCTCGGACAAGCGCAAGCAGCTGAAATAATCAGAAGCTTCCCAACATCGCTTCAAGAGCTAGAACTCGAAATTGCGGCGGAGAATCTGGACGACAGGGAAGCACTCTCACGATTCCGTGCATGGGCAAAACAAACAACAAACGACATTTCGGGGGCACTGAGCGCGGGCGATGACTAATATCGTCCTCTATACGGAGTGCATCACCTTTTGGCTCATCTCCGCACGCTGGAATCCGGCAGCCCATCCTCGAGCCTACGTCACCTGGCGCTTATCTCGGTAAGCACTCTCCGCCCCCTATTCGTCCGTGGGCTGAACAGACTTCTTCGGACGGCCCCGTTTGGGCGGTGCCGGCTCCTCGCCACTCTCCTTCAACAATTCGATTTCGGTAACGCCGAGCGCTGCGGCCAACGAAATAAGAGTGTCGAGGGTAATGTTCCGGTGTCCGCGCTCGATTACGCTGAGCTGCGTACGATGCAAGCCAGCACGGTCCGCAAGTGTCTCTTGGGACATGCCTTGTTTGTCTCGAAGGAGCCTAAGGTTCTTCGCGATAAGCCCCTGCAGTTCGAGGCGGCGCGGGGAAGCATTCTCTGCCATATGGGGCAGGAGCATCCCGCATTGTAGCGTTGAAATCTACAGCTTATAAAATGTCATTTTATAAAATGGTATTGTTTACACTACATATCGTTCCCGGTACACTGCGCTCGCAACGGGCTAGCGCCCGTTCGTATGCCGCGCTACCGTCGAATGTCAACGACCTCTGACGTACGCGCCGGCAGCAAACTTCACTTTCACAATCGCTTCAGCGAGGGATGTGTTCGTCCTGCAGCAAAGCAATGACGGAGGATTCGTGGTGACTGCTCCTCGAGCACAGCGTCGCACGCAGTCGGGAGATAACTCACCCGCAGTGCGCCGGCTGGTGAAGTCGGTTGAACCCGTAGACACCGAACTGAACCCCAAGCCCCGCTTGTGGATGGCGAACAGCAGGCAGGAAGCACTGTTTTCTTGCTTCCCGCTGTTCTTTCGCGCAGTGCATCATCCTGAGTCGTACCTTGCGAACATCTCGCACTTTGGTATTCAGTGCGGCGTTGGCTGGTACCCAATCATTGAAGCGCTGGCGCGCGACATTGAGGCCGAGCTTCGCACCTTGTGGCGGGAGCAACTCCAGTTTCCGGAGCAAATCGCCCAGATGGATAGGGCACTCCTGCACGGCCGGGCCACCTATCCCGCGCTTCCCCTCTGCACCGACATCACACAGGTCGGCGGCGAACTTACGGTAGTTCTCCTCAGTGGACAGCTGTGTCCCCCGGATGTGGAATCGCGCATCCGCGCGCATGTGCAAATCGCAGTCACCGGCGCCCGGCACATATGCGAGAGCTGCGGCAAGCCTGGCGAACTTCGGAAAGGTTATTGGCATCGCGTCTATTGCGACGAATGCATCGCCCCAGTCGCCGACCTGGTTCCAGCCGACTCGCACGGATAAGCCAGCGAAAGTTGCGCCCCTGCGCGTGCAATTGCACCGGCAATTTCGACGTATATTTAGCGATATCCCATGACCACAGCATATGAGCGCACGAAGGCAGTCATCGAAGCGCGTAAGCTTTTGCAACTGCTTGGCTCGCCTACCAACACCACCGCACGCGACGCAATTCAGGACACCGCACTGTTACTCCTCCGGCACTATCCGCTGGACATCGACCTTGAGATATCAGCCGCGGCATTGCCGGGAATCTGGGCCGTTCCTCCGCGGTAACGTACTGGCGCGGCAGGACTCTCAAAGAAGATTGTGGCGGCTCGCTGACGTGGTGATGCCGCAGTGCGCAGCGAGATGACGCGGCAATATCCGGCATCTTCGGCAAGCTGTACGGGCCAGAATCGCATCAGCTTCGCCCCGCGCGTTCTTATCCTTTCAGTCGCGGAATGCCTGGTCTACGAAGGAGTACAAGATGCACTCAGACAATCACATCGACCTGGAGATTGCCCTCCGCAAGTTTCACGAGCTGGCGATGGCCGAAGGTGATTTGGGCTACGCGTATTGGTACGAAGTCGGACGGCTTCTACAACGAGCCGCTAACATGCAAGCTGAAATAGATTTGCTTTGCAAGGAGTTGGAACGGTGTCGCGCAACGCGCGCCAAAGCTAACAGAGCCGTTAAGCAGCACCGGCAGAGTGCGAGCAAGGCGAGATGACGCAGCGACTCCAGGATGTTGTGGGAAAGTTATACAAGCCACTGGCGAATGGCGTGCGCCAAGTATTCGCACTGTCGCGAGGTGACGCCGAGAAGCTGCCGCGGCTGCCCTCGATTGCCGTCATCTCAGTCACCGCACCGGAGCGCCCGCCCGCCAGCCTCGATGGCTTCGCCCATCTGCTGCGTCTGAGCTTTGCAGACGTGGACTTCTTGAAGCCTGACCTGTCCAGAAAGGCGACGGAAAACCTCACTCATGCGTTCACCCCAGCGCACGCTGACATGGTTCGCTCGTTCGTCGAATGCCTGCCCGACGAAATCACCGCGATTGTCATTCACTGTGAGGGCGGCTACTCGCGGTCATGCGCCATAGCACTCGGACTTCATCGGCTATATGGGTACAACGTGGAAATGGAGCATCTCGCTCACGCGAATTCTTCAATACTTCGTGTGATGACCGGGGACAACCGCATGGACCGTAGTCAAGCAGAACACGGCCAGCTGGTCATGTCGGATGATGCAGAGAAGGGACTAAAGGACGCGCTTGCAAGCAGGACCCGGTCCGAAAGAAATTTCCGCAAAGCGCTGCGACGGTCCGCCCCTCGGAAATGAAGCCGGTCGCCGTCTTAAGAACTGGCTAGCGATTAAAAATTCGGCTTACGCTCTGTATCAACTGAACACGTGCGTTCTCAGCCTCGAGCCACATCTCGTCCTGCTCGACGGCTATCTGCCGCCCGAATTGCGTCCGCGTGTAGTCGGCACGACCCGCTGCATCAAGCCGCGGCGCAGCTATGTGCACGACGGCACTGAGCGCATGCATGTCATCACAAGCTACACGTACGGCAGACCGCCGCGTGACGTGCTCTATCATCCCCCGCGCTTCTTCGCCATAACCGCCCTGATGTCCTTCTCGCTGACCTTGCCAGTCTTGTCGCGCATCACCTTCAGGGTCGTATTCGGCCCGAAGCCCGGAATGGGATTCGGCAAGTTCTTGTTCATCGTGTTGCCATGTTTCAGGTCAATCTTCCCATCCTTGTCACGATGGCGACCATCGAGCCCTGGTTGCTTCATGGTAGCGCTCCTTGTGGTTTTGAACATGAGAACTGCTCTACAACACCTGCAACCCTGACCTCGTGCGGAGCAACGTGCACGAGCCGTCAACGACACTGACGGGCGCTCCGGAATCACGCTGACCGAGTCCACTGGTACGCGGGCAACAACCGCCTATGCCGCCTTCTGTGCCGCCACGACGCAATCCTCCGCCAGCTTACATGGCTCTCCGTTTAGCACTGCTCTCAACAAGTCGACACATGCCTGCGAATACTTGTTTGTGCTGCTCGATTTCCCCGTCCGCATCGTGATGTGATACGTGTTGTCGGAGGACTTCAGGTCGAAGCCTGTCTGCTCGTTCACCAGCGCTATAAGGCGATGTGCAGCATTCCAGCCCTTAAAACCGAGTTGCTCGGCAACTTCGGTCAGCGTGAACGGAAACTGCAGGTTGACCTTCGCCGGGTCCCCGATTGCTGTAATGCCGAGCAACGTCGCAACACCCTCGCCTTCCTGTAGCTTGTGTTCGAGCGTCTGGAAATCGATTTCCACCTTCTTGGTCGGCACGTCCTTGCGGACCAGGTCAATCGTCCGTGCGAGCAATGACCGCAGCAGTTTCATGTTCACCTTCTCGAGCGCGCCACCACTGCTGAACGCCTCGTAGACCCATTCGAACGACGACGCCGAAATGCTCTTAATCCGAATCTCCCGGTTCTCGCCGACCGCGAGCACCCTATCTCGCGCGGGGTACGAGTTTTCGTCAATCGAAGGGTCCCACTCGAGAATGTAGATGTTCGGGATGAGTGCGAAATCCGCGCGAATCATCCGGTCAACGTCGTAGAGCACGCTGCGGATGTTAGGGTCACTCGCGCCGTAGCCAATGAACAGCAGCGGATGCTCTGCGAAGTAGGTCAGCAGCTTCGCGCTCAGGTATTTTTTGTCCGTTTCGAAGGCTTCGTAATCCTCGTGCGTCAGCACGAGCGAAAGCGGGTCAGCGACTGAGCCATGAATCTTGAAGATTTCGCCGATAGAGAGATACGGCTGCTTCAGAATGGTCTGGCCGACGACCGCTTCGTACTGTGGAAAGAGCGGCTCCAGCAACTCATCGTAGTTGGTCGTGACGATAGCGTGTGGATTAATCGCCTGCAGTGCCTTGAGCTCCGCCTTTAGGCCCGCGTGCACCGGTTTCAGGTTGTGAAGCATAGCGGCTGTCGCATGCTTCAGGAACACTTCCGTCGGAAACGCCTCGGTAAAATATTCCGGAGGGAAGTTCGTGCGCCCCTCGTCCCACGCCCACTCTCGATATGCCTCTGCGAACATGCTCGCGATACGCGGTTGGTCCTGGAATTTCTGCTTGTAGTAAGCGTAGGGATGGTCGACTTTCGGGCAGTTCTCGGCCAGCCTCTTCAGGAGCTCGTCCCAGTTCGGCGCATCTGCGTACCGCCGTGAAAACCCAGACCCAACAAACAGAATTGGCTGACAGCCCGCAAGCTTCAGCACGCTCGCGATGTCTGCCCTTACTTCTTCCTGATACCGCGCGTAATTCATCGGCATGGTGGTCTCTCAGAATACGACACGCAGTGCGAGCGCTTCTTTTTTCGTTCTCCGGAGGTCGCATTGAGACGCCTCCCCCCTGGCTCAGCATTCGTTCTCGCGCTTTACGTGCTTACGCTATCAAGATGTTGCGTCGATTTGACTTACCGTCAGAAAGAAATTACAACATACGGTAAATTTGGCCAATCGGCAATGCTGAAGTCTAGTTGCAGTCGCAGCATGTTTTGTCGCCCTCACGCCCTTCGTTTAGGGCCCGGTAAGGAAACGTGGTGAAAGTCCCAAGGGACGCGTATGCTCGGCGACTTAAAAATACGTGCCAGAATGACGATTTGCAATGGCGCTCGTCGAATCTGTAGCACCTTGAGTTAATCGTGGCGCCTGGACAGGGCGAGGTCTTTGCGCAGCGCATCGCAGTCTAACTAGCGAGAGCGGTTGAAATGGAAATTCCTGAGGCAACCGTTGAAAGCATAGAAGCAGCCATACGGAAGTTGGCCGGACCAGACGCGGACGAACTTCGAGTACCTGCTCCCGCCACGTTCATGTCATTCTTTGCCGACGCTGGTCTACTGCAACTGGTCATCACCTGGGCGAGAAAAAGTGCAGGCGGCAAGGCCAGGTTCGATGACCTCGACAGTAAAGCATCGGGCTTCACAGCCAATCTCGAAAAGCTTCTAGGAAGGCCATATGCTCTCGCCGCGTGGGTTATGGCAAAGCTACTGCTCGACAGCAACGGGCTTCGGATGGGGCGCGCGGAAGGGAAAGTTTTCACCAGCTATCTCGACGCAATGGACGAGTTCGATTTTCCGCGGACACATCCTTCGAGCGGTGGCGTCAACTTACTTTGCGTGCAAGGTTCGCCGCGAGAATTCATACGTCCCCTGTACGAAGGCAGCGATGGCGACCGGAAGCTTCGACAGTTCGGTGAGGTACGTGTCGTCGTCCAAGCAGCACTGGCTCAAATCGCTCAGGACTGGCCCGCAAGAAAGTTGCTAGACATTTCCGAGGCGGCAACACAGCTCACTCGCGAACTTGTCGAAAACTCTGACTGGTGGGCGCGTGCCGACGAGCGTGGTGTGTTCTATTCGAAGGGCATCCGAGCAATCACATTTCGTCACGTTGACATCGATGATGACGGAGTTGAACAATTCTCGGGTGACAACACTCACGTTCGCAACTACCTCCACCAAAGCCTTGCCGAAGACTCGGTTCGGCACCCAGCCATCGGTAGCGACAGGAAGCAGGACCTGCGCGTTCTTTCATTTATCGAGCTTTCAATCGTTGACTCAGGGCCCGGCCTCGCCCGCCGCTGGCTGTCCAGCGGAGCAAAAGATAAACACCAAGTCGCCGATGTACGGGAACTAGCTATCGAGGAAGAAGAAGCAGCCGTCGTTGCCTGCTTCCGCAAATGGGCAACATCGTCAGGTGACACAAATCGCGGTGTAGGCCTCTTCGCGGTCGCCCGATTGCTTCGCAGACGCAACGGATTTATGCGTCTGCGCACCGGCAGACTCTCCTTCTTGTTTGGTACGCGCTCAGCAATTTCTGACATCGAGCGTCGGCTCGCCTACGAGAAGAAGGACATTTCTCAGTCATATTTGCAGCTTGAGGACAAAACGCACGTCTTCATGGAAGAAGGCAAGATGCTGTTCTTCCTCAGGTCGTGGACTGATGAGATGCTCGGCGCGGTGGAAGGCACGTCCTTCTCGATTCTGCTGCCAGCCTAAGGGGGAGCGTCACGATGCTGATTTTTCCCTTCTCTGGTGCAACGTATGCATCCGCGTTTCGGCATTGCGTCCTCATATTCCTCGGCCAAGAGCAAGCTGACTGGCCCGAAATCAGTTCGAAGTTCAGTGATTGGGCCAAGTCGAATGTGGTGCTTCCTCGAACGTTGCTGGTCGCGTCAATTACTCATGCACATTCACTCGCGAAAGCTATTAGGGGCGGCAATGCAACGGGCCACACGGACATTCTCGCAAAGGGCGAGCTAACAATTGCTGGATTTGATTGTTCAGGCCGGATAGTCGAGATAGGAGAAAGCGACACCAGCAACGAACTTGACCTGACTCGATGCTTTGCGCACGCAATCGAAGAGTTCATGAGGCGAGCGAGTCAGCGCGGAGATGTTGTAGTCGCTGCACCACCAGGGTTTTTCTTCGCAAAGCAATCCGAGCGCTACGCGAGCCATTTCCTTCGTGCGGAGTCCCTGCTGAGCAGTACAAATGAGATTGAACTGCTTTCGATAGCCCTGCTGCCGCGGTTCTCAAAATTCTGCGAGCAAGAACAGTCTTCACCGACAATCCGCATTTTCATTGACTCAATGGCGATATGGCCTGTGGCGCAAATGCTGACGCAACTGCACTGCGCAGAAGCGAAAGATGGGCGCAGATACGCAATTGAGAGCTTTCACGGCTATGAAGGACTTGCCGACTGGGAGCCGCTACCTGATGCGGCCTTCGTCATCGTTTCCGCATCAACCTCCGGTGGACTCGAAGCGAAGGTGCGAAAGAAGCTCGGTCGGTCGAAGAATGTCCCGGTCGTCACACTCATCGGCTTGCAGTCCGACGGTGAAGGCGAAAGGTGTACCGCTGACGAATTACAGTCGAGCTGCCTATTCCGCGTTCCGCGCAAGCTCCTTGGTGAACCTGCGCTCGACGGGCTCCGAGAGGAGTTCATGCCAGACGTAACAAGCCTGCCTGCCGGGGCAGAGAGCGTGCGCGTCATCGGCGAACGATTTCTCAGTCACAACAATCGGCCGAGGCTCGTTCGGATGGCTCATAAGTCGCTCTCCCAAAAAGACAAACGCCAACTGGCTGAGCTTGCGGAGGCACGCATCGTACTCGCTGGGCGCCGAAAAGACGTTGGCAGCAAATGGTGGTCGCTGTCTCTTGATATCAGTGCGTTGATGGTCCGTTACACAGGCGCTGATGCCGATGGCGAGTGCAAACTCCGAGAGTGGATACGGAACTATGCGGCGCCAGGTCCGACGGTCATCATCTACCCAAGAGACTTGGGGAGCGGAGAGCCGCACAACGAACGCTTAGCGCATCGTATCGAAGACTTGCTAAAGAAGCGTGCGCCGGGGACAGATACTCGTGTAATCGACCATATGGAGTTGGAAAGCCCAAACGAGGAACTTCGTACATTCCTCGAAAGTGCCGCTGCGATTGTTGCAAGCCCCATCATATCTAATGGATTTGTCTTCAAGCAGATAAGCGCAATGCTTCGCATCGTACAACGCTCTGGTCCACGGTTATACATTGCTTTAGCTGTATTGCCTGAATCCGACGTGCGATTGAAGGAGCTTGCGAGCGATATAGGCTCGAATTCAGCGGACAGCGCTTACCGGTTTAAGCACGGCTTCACGTTGCCTATAGGTCGAATTGATAAGGCCATCCAATGGGATAAGGAAGCTGCACTGCTTGACGAACTCATCGAAATCTGCGATTCCGAGAACGTTGATGTTCCTCCACGCTTGCTCCAGCGTAGCGAGGCGATGCGTGCTCCAGCTGGACTGACAGACGAGTTGACATTCATACCGTCAGCACGCGGGGAATCTCTTCCGATTTCAGCTGGTTTCCTTCTATGGGACGTCGACCATCCCCTCGAAGGGAACGATTTGAGCGCGGGCGTTCTGCTCACAGTCGCCACATTTCTGGAAGCGTCGCGCCGGGCCCGCTCCGGCGACCCGGAAACATCGCTTCGGAGCGGCGTGTTTCAGCAAACGCTGATTGAGCCAGCCACGTTCACTCGATTCAACGATGGAGCCATTCAGGCGGCATTGCTGCGAGCTGCCTACCCCTCTGAATTGGACTACGCGGCAGATAGGGAAGCCAGTCGCGATATGGCCCGCCTGCTTGCCAAGTTCATTGAGTTGCACAACTCACCAGCTGGTAGCGCTGCGCCGGAGTTCATTCTCGCTCTTCGGCTCAAGAAGCTAATTTTGCATCGCGACGACCTTCCAGCTATCGAACGCGCATGCTCGAGCCTCTCCGGCTGGCTGGCCGTCTTGGCCAGACCGTTTTCTCAACGAACATAAGCCCGCGTCAAAATGAATCGGCCGTCCGCAATTTGTCCACAAACCACGCTCGGCGCCGCGCTTGCGCCCTCACAAACCGACCTAGCTGAAGCATCTCAAATCGCGTCAGGTGCTCCACTGCGCGCGCACTGCCGTGCGGTTGTCCGCCTGGCTCTCCGCGAAATTCAGGGGGCCTGCGGCCGCGAACCGGAACCAGTCGGGCTTTTACTACATTTAGGGAACAACGAAATCCTCACGTAGAGCTATAACGCGAACCGGCTCGAAGCCGCTCGACAACGGCCACACGCCCAAGAGAAACGCCATGCATATTGTTGCGTTAAGCATCAAAAATTTTCGGGGCGTCCGTGAACTTCAATGGCACCCGAATCAGGGCATCAACACCTTGATTGGACCCGGTGACTCCTGCAAAACGACGATACTGGATGCGATTGACCTTTTACTCGCAGAGCGGCAAAACGTAACCTTTGACGACCTCGATTTCTACGAGGCAAACCCAGCCAACGCAATCCGAATTATCGCGTGCATCGCAAGCCTACCGACTGAATACTTGCGTGAGGACCGTTACGGCCTATACCTCTCAGGTTGGAACCCGACGACTCTTTCATGGAGCTCCGAACCCGCGGAAAGCAGTGGCGTTGGCCCGGTACTTACACTGGAACTTGTCGTTGACGAAACGCTTGAGCCTGTGTGGTCGATTTATCTTGGTAGTACCCCCAACGACAAATCGAAGCGCATTCGCTTCGCTGACCGCAAGGAGATGGCGCCGGCGCGCCTCGGCGCCTACGCAGACCGGCATCTCTCATGGGGTCGTGGCTCCGCTTTGCAGCGCGTCGGGGCACATCCAGAAAAGCTGCCAGCGCAGTTGAACGAGCTGTTGCGCTCGGCTCGCGACACCTTTGCTGCCAAAGGCGCGTCGACTTTCCGTGAAATCATTGAAGCGGTCTCGCCGGACATCGCGAGCTTGGGCGTTCAAGTCCGTGACAAACTGACGGCAAATTTGGACCACACGAGCTTCTCGATGAACGCAAGCGGAATTGCACTTCATGACGGTAACGTGCCGTTTCGGTGCATGGGAACAGGTTCGGCGCGCCTTGCAGTTGCCGCCCTCCAAAGCGCGGAATCGGCACTGCGTCACTTCTTGCTCATCGACGAGATTGAGTATGGGCTCGAACCCCACCGAATCTCTCTACTGGTCAGCCATCTGCGCAAACGGGTTAAATCAGGCGGTCAGGTGTTCATCACCACTCACTCCACGAGCGTCCTCCGCGAGGTGAGATTCGGCGAAGTCTTCGTTTGTCGACGTGACGTTACAGGGAAGGTTGATGTGAAGCCTTCCGCAGCAACGGCAACGGAGCCCCTCGAAGCGAAGCGCTATGTTCGTGACCTCGGTGAAGCGTTGCTCACAAATTCCGTACTTGTGTGCGAGGGCCAGACGGAAGTTGCATTTCTCAAGGGTTATGCTGAAGGCACAGATAAGCAGTTCCAGATGTTCGGCGCGACTGTCATAGACGGCGGCGGAGCCTCGGCACCGGCCGTCGCGCTGCACTTCGCGTCTCTCGGTTATCGCACGGCGCTGCTTACCGATAGCGATGTCCGAGTCCCTCCTGCACTCGTTACATCGCTCAAAGCCAGGAACGTGGCCCACTTCGAGTGGGGGGACAACCGCTGCACCGAAGAAGAGCTATTTATGGGAACACCACCGGAATTGCGCCAAAGACTACTGGAGCTGATAACAAGCGAAATCGGTGAACCGCGTGCACTGGGAGAAATGTCTAGTGTCGTAAGGCAGAAGGTCGAAACACTGCAAGAAGCCTACGCGTATCTATCAGACCAAAATTGGCTCCGTCAGATAGGGCGCCTCGCGCACAAGTCCAAGTGGATTAAGAAAGACTACGACCTCTGCTTTCGTATCGGCTCGCATCTCGCGACGCACGCGGTACATACCGGAGCGCCCGCTCATTTGCCATGGCAGCTCAGCCAGATTTTCTATTGGCTTTGCAGCAATGCTTGAAGCGAATGTCCAGCAGATGCTTCGCTTCCGTGCCGGAGCGATTGAGGCGCCAGCGGGTACTGGCAAGACGGAGCAAATTGCTCTCATAGCCGCCAGTGTCCCGGGCCGCTGGCTCGTTCTCACCCATACCGTCGCCGGGGTTGACGCCATTCGGCGCCGGCTGGCCAAGCACAAGGTACCTGCGGACAAAGCCCAGGTCGAAACGCTGTCAGCCTGGGCACATCGATGGGCACGTGCCTTTCCGAATGGGTCGGGTTTGGCTGGCGACTGGTCAGCGCGGTCGCGGGAATGGGACGCTGTCATGGTCGCAGCAACAGCGTTGGTTGAAAGCGGCGCGGTGCAAAGCATACTGAGCGCGTCGTATAGTGGCATTCTTGTAGACGAGTACCAAGACTGCACCGTTGCACACCACGGACTCGTACGCGCGCTTTCTCGCCACCTGCCTTGCTATGTATTCGGCGACCCGCTTCAAGCAATTTTCGGCTTTCGGCCGGGCATGCTGGCTAGCTGGCATACGGACACCTTGGCCACCTTCCCTCAAGCCGGCGTGCTGCATACCCCTCAGAGATGGATTCATGTCAACGCCAACTGAAAACTGACCCACTTTCCGGCGTTTCGCCGAAGTAAATCTGACCCACCCGGGTCCTGTGTCACGCGGCTGCTTTCGCGCTTGCCCGCGTTCCTGCTTGTCCTGCCTTGCGCTTGTCCTTCAGTCGATAGCTCTCGCCGCTGATTTGCACGATGTGGGCATGATGCAAGAGCCGGTCGAGCATGGCGGCCGTGAGCGTCTGGTCGTCGGCAAAGGCGGTGGCCCATTGCGTGAACGGCAGGTTGCTGGTCAACACGATGGCGCCGCGCTCGTAGCGTTTGGCGACGACATTGAAGAACAGGTTTGCCTCCTCACGCCCGAACGGCAAATAGCCGATTTCGTCGATGACGAGCAGCCTTGGCCCGATGACCGCGCGATTGAAGAACTCCCGCAAGCGGTTCTGCTGGGTAAGCGGCTCATGACGGCCATTCTCGACGGCTGAGCGAACCGGTTGGTAGTTTAGTTCCCGCTAAATAATTTGGTGGGAACTAAAGTGGACGAGACATTGAATCGGATCGCGAAGGTCAAGCGACC
>NZ_JBKGUA010000062.1:0-31342 GCF_046543485.1 Paraburkholderia sp. EG304
ATGAGCCCAACATGACCGGTTGTAGTACCGCAGTCCTTCACCTTCTCACTTGCACCAGCCAGGCAGCGCAGCAGAAAGCACCAAAAGTCAACGTTGTACTTGCGTCCAACGGGGAAGCCCTTGTAGTTCATTTCGGATATTGCCCGATTGCGGGCCGGACAGGCGGGCCGATCAAAGTCCCGAATAAGCCGGAACTCGTCCATCCGGCCCATACAGATTCGTCTTGCGCGGCACGTTGACTTGCAGCGCTTTTAGCGCGCGCTGGTTGTAGTCCATCCGCACGCGGATCAGCTCGCCGTTGTTGGTGTTGACGCGCCGAGCGCGATCCGCGGCTTTCTGCAGCAGCTTCCATTGCGTCGCGATGCGCGCGTCGGTGCTCGCCGCGAGCTCCATGCCGGACCAGCCGGTCGGAAAGCCGAGTTCGGTCAGGTGTGCGTCGCGCGCGGCTTCGAGCCTCGCGAGCACGCCGATCAGTTCGGTTTTCTTCTCGACGATCGCTGGCAACTGCTCCATTGGCGAGACCGCCGTCAGTGCTTTGGTTTCGAGAGTGAGGATCGAGGCGAACGCTTCGACGGTCGAATATTCTTCGATCAGGGTAGCAACCAGGGCGTCTTTCATGTCAACAACTCGCTACGCACACCGGCTCGCGAACGACGCGCGAACCGCGTTGGTCGAACGCCGCCCGGCAGATCACCGCGCGGCGCAATGCCGATCAGTTGCCGGTCGACGAGGTTTTGTTCTGCAACAGATCGCGCGCCGTCTGCAGTACGCCGTCGGCGATCTTGCCGGAGTCGATCTGCAGCGTGCCGTCCTTGATCGCCTGCTTGATCGACTCGACGTGCGCGGTGTCGATGTCGGCCGAGCCGGACGCCGCGAGGCTGCGCAGATGCTGCGACAGACCCGACAGGTTGACGCTCGTGTCGCCCGACGCGCTGCTCGCGGCTCGCGCGGCCGTGCCCGTCGCGCCCTGCGTGGCGCTGGTTGCCGGCGTGGCTTCGCCGCTCTGCTGTGAACGGGACAAAGCGTCTTTCAACGACGGCAGATTCGAAGAGGTGGTGGGATCGACTTTCACGATTGGCTTCCCTTACGATTTGATCCTGATAACGGCAACTGCTGATCAAAACTTTAGCGCAATCGCTCGACCCCCGGCCCGCCAGCCGGCGGCCATCTGCCCCTTTCAATACCCGTCTGTCTGCTCGGGCCACCGCCGCGCCAGCAGCTGCGACGGTGCTCGTTGCCACCAGTCCGCTCACATCTGGATCTCGACCGTGCCGCCGTCCTTGACGATGCCGGAGATGATCTGGCCGTTTGCGGTTTTCACGCGCACCTGCTGACCCGGCGACGCGTTGTTCATCGCGCTGCCCTCGGACGAAATCGAGAAACCGTCGCCGGCTGCGACGACCCGTACGGTCTGGCCGAACACCACCGCCGACGCGCTCTTCAGCATGTCGCGGCGCAGCGGCATGCCGCCCGAGATCCGCACCAGCGAGACCGATCCGACCGCCTGCGACGGGTCGGTGACGATCGCCTGCGGCAGGCCGGTCAGGTCGCCTTCGCGCGCGACGAGGTCGGCGGCCGTGAGCACTTCGCCCGGCGCCATCGCGCGGGCGGCGAGGTAGTAGGTTGCATGCAGCGAGATGCGCGCCTGCAGATAAATGGTCCACGGCCGCTCGCCTGCGCAGCGCACGCCGACGGTGAGCCGCCCCCACAAGCGCCCGCCGCTCGGCATGAACGGTTCGAGCGACGTGCACGCGGCGAGGCCGCGCGCAAACGCGGACGCGACCGTGATGTCGACCTTGCCGGGCAGGCCGACGGCCTGCTGTTTCAGGAACGCGAGCGCGGCTGCATGAATCGCTTCCGGGTCCTGCTGGCCTGGCAGCGGCGCGGGTGCGGCAGCGGTCTGCGGCGTTCTCTGTGCAACGGCGGTGGACGTGTTGGCGGCTGGTTGGCGCGCGCTGGGCGACGCCGCGGGCGCTTTCATACTGGGCAGACGCACCGGCTGCGCGGCAACGGCCGCGAGCGGCTTGCCATTCGCGCCGAACTCGGGCGGCTCGCCGCGTGCCGCGAGACTGTCGAAGCCATCGCCTTGCGGCGCATTGGCGGCGACAGCGCGCGAATTCGCGGCGGCGGCGGCCGGGCCCGCTTCGACATTCACGCGCGCGACGCCCGACGCTCCCGTGCTGGCAGCCGGAGGAATCGTCACGACGCCGTTGGCGTCCGGTTTGAAGTTGGTGCGAATGATGGCCGGCGCGGCGGCTGCGGGCTCGCCCGCGCCCGGAATGACGATCGCGCCGCTAGCGCTCGCCGCACGCCCGAACGTATCGGTGTCGCGCGACGCGGGTGCGCGGCCGAGCGACTGCGCGGTCGCCGCCGCGAGCGAAGCCGCCGACGCGCCGCGCTGCGCCGGCGTCTGAATCCGTTGCGCCAGATCGTTCAGCGCGGCGGGGTTGTTCTCGGCGGGCCCCGGAATCACGATCGGGCCAGCCGCATCCTGCGCCTTGGTCGTAGCCGGCAGCAACACGATGCCGCCCGCAACCCATACGGCGACGTTGATCACCACCCGCGTCACGCAACGCGCAACGCACCGCGAGATAGAGCGCGGCAGCGGTTGCGCGAGCACACCCTCCGAACCATCGACATGCTCATCGGCCCCCGCACCACCCACGCGACGCCTCGTCGTGCCGCCCGCACGCTGCGGCAAGGTGTTGGTGGGCTGGTCCATCGCGGGTCTCCATCGAATGCATCGGTACGCCTTGCATTCTAGTGAGCACCCCTTTCGCGCAAACGTTGAATAGAAGCCCCCTTTCCCGGTTATTCGTCCGATTGCCCCTTGCGCCCGGCCAATAAGATGCATCACATGCAAAAAGGCCTTCGCACCCACGGCGTGTCTTTCACGAGGCGCACACGGGACGGCCTTGGAAACGTTCTCGGGAGATTCCGATGCTGGACAAACTCGATGCCGAATTCGCGTTCGGCCGGCAGGCGCTGGATGTACGCGCATACCGGCAGGAACTGTTGTCGTCGAATATCGCGAACGCCGACACGCCCGGCTACAAGGCGCGCGATATCGACTTCGCGTCGTCGCTCGCCGGCGCGCTGAAGAAAACGGGCCGCAGCACCGCCGGGCAGGGCGCGTCGAACAACACGACGCTCGCAATGGCGCAACCCGCCGGCGTGACGAGCGGCATGTCGATGAACACGACCGAGGCCGGCCACATGAGCGGCAAGGCCAGGCTGACCCCGACGGGCGGCAGCCCCGACGACTACGGCAACCTGCAATACCGCATGCCGCTGCAGCCGGCGCTCGACGGCAACACGGTTGACGTCGACGTCGAGCGTGTGCAGTTTGCCGACAACACGGTGCACTTCCAGTCGGGTATGACGGTCGTGTCGAACCAGATCAAGACGATGCTGTCGGCGATCACGTCGGGCTCGTCGTAAGCCAGGCACGAGTACGCCGCACGAGCAGGGCGCATAGCAGCTGAACACAGGCAGCATGCACGCACGAACAGAAACGCTACGGGACTTAACGTGAAGCCGGTGCGAACCGGCAGGAGAGGTCAGGAAACATGCCATCCCTGATGAATATTTTTGGTGTCGCGGGTTCCGCGATGTCGGCGCAGTCGGAGCGACTCAACGTGACGGCGTCGAACCTCGCCAACGCGGATAGTACGACGGGCCCCGACGGTCAGCCGTACAAGGCCAAGCAGGTCATATTCGCGGTGAACCCGATCGGCGGCGCGCGCACGCGCTCCGGCCAGCAGGTCGGCGGCGTGCGGGTGACCGGCGTGGTCGACGATCCGTCGCCAATGAAGACCGCGTACGACCCGGGCAATCCGGCCGCCGACGCGAACGGCTACGTGACGCTGCCCAACGTCGACCCGGTGCAGGAGATGGTCAACATGATCTCGGCCTCGCGCTCGTACCAGGCCAACGTCGAAACGCTGAACACGGCCAAAACCCTGATGCTGAAAACGCTCACGATCGGAACCTGAGGAGAGAGCCTTTGACCACCAACACCACGATCGGCAGCAACGGCACGACCGTTTCGCAGACGCTGCTCGACACGATGAACGGCACGAACAGCAGCTCGACGAACGGCACCTCGGGCACCTCGGCCTCGGACCTGCAGAACACCTTCCTGCAACTGCTTGTCGCGCAGCTGAAGAACCAGGACCCGACCAATCCGATGGACAGCTCGCAGATGACCTCGCAGCTTGCCCAGATCAGCACGGTGCAGGGCATCAGCAACCTCAATACCTCGCTGACCTCGCTGTCGACGCAGCTGTCGGCCAGCCAGCAGGCGCAGTCCGCGCTGCTGATCGGCTCGACCGTGCTCGCACCGGGCGACTCGGTCACGGTGTCGAGCGGCAAGGCGAACGAGTTCGGCGTCACGCTCGCGAATGCCGTGAGCGACCTGCAGATCGTCGTGAAGAACTCGGCCGGCACGATCGTTAACACGCTGGATCTCGGCAAGCAGTCGGCTGGCACGGTTCCGGTTGGCTGGACACCGACCGACACGGCAGGCAACACGCTGCCCGACGGCACTTACACGATTACCGCGACCGGCACGATCAACGGCCAGCAGGCGACGGCCACCACGCTCACCAGCGCGACGGTCCAAGGCATCGTCCAGCAGAGCAGCGGCACGCCGGGCCTCGTGCTGTCGAACGGCACGACGGTCGGCCTGACCAGCGTCGCCGCGATCCTGTAATCCGGATCCATCCAGTTACGACTTTCCAGATACGGAGTACGTCATGAGCTATCAAACAGGTTTGAGCGGTCTGTCGGCGTCGTCGAGCGATCTCGACGTGATCGGCAACAACATCGCCAACGCCAACACCGTCGGCTTCAAGAGCGGCACCGCGGAATTCGCCGACATGTACGCCAATTCGGTCGCGACCGCGACGAGCCAGCAGATCGGCATCGGTACGAAACTCTCCGAAGTGCAGCAGCAGTTCTCGCAAGGCACGATCACGACGACGAACCAGGCGCTGAACGTCGCGATCAACGGTAACGGCTTCTACCAGCTGTCGGACAACGGCACGCTGGTGTATTCGCGCAACGGCGTGTTCCAGCTCGACAAGAACGGCTTCATCACGAACGCGCAGGGCTTGCAGCTGATGGGTTATGCGGCCAGTAGCTCGGGCATCATCAACACCGCGCAGACCGTGCCGCTGACCGTGCCGACCGCGAACATCGCGCCGCAGGCGACCACCTCGATCACCGCGGGCCTGAACCTGAACGCGCAGGGCGACATCATGCTCGGCGCGCCGACCGTGACGAAGGGCGCCACGAACACCGGTACGCTGAACACGACCGGCGCGACGATCACGGACGCGGCCGCGGGCAGCAACACCGACAACTACACGATCAACTTCACGAGCCCGACCACCTACACGGTCTCGATAAATGGCGGCCCGGCCTCGGCGGCGCAGACCTACACGGCCGGCACTGCGATCACGCTCGGCAACGGCGAGAGCATCACCTTCAGCGGCACGCCGGCGACCAACGACAGCTACACGGTCGCGCCGAATCCGACCGCGTTCAACCAGAACAGCTCGACGACCTATAACTACTCGACGAGCACTACCGTCTACGATTCGCTCGGCGGCTCGCAGACCGTCAACATGTATTTCGCGAAGACGGGCTCGGGCACGTGGAACGTGTACGCGGGCCCGTCGAACGGCACCGCTTCGCTGATCGGCACCGCGAACTTCAATTCGTCGGGCACGCTGGTCAGCACGACCGACGCGACGACCGGCCTCGCGACCGCGACGCTCGGCGCGTTCACCATGTCGCTGCCGAACACCGACGGTTCGAGCACGCCGCAGAGCGTCACGCTGAACATGGCTGGCACCACGCAGTACGGCGGCAAGAACGGTGTGAACAGCCTGTCCACCAACGGCTACGCGGCGGGCCAGCTGACCAGCTTCACGGTCGGTGCCGACGGCACGCTGACCGGCAACTACTCGAACGGCCAGACCGCGGCGCTCGGCCAGATCGTGCTCGCGAACTTCGCGAACCAGAACGGTCTCGTCAACCTCGGCAACAACGAGTACGGCCAGACGTCGGCCTCCGGCGTCGCGCAGATTTCGACGCCGGGTTCGACCAATCACGGCGTGCTGCAAGGCGGCGCGGTCGAGAACTCGAACGTCGATCTGACGAGCGAGCTGGTCAACCTGATCACCGCGCAGCGCAACTATCAGGCGAACGCGCAGACGATCAAGACCCAGCAGGCCGTCGACCAGACCCTGATCAACCTGTAAGCCAACGGGACCTCTTCATGGATCGGCTGATCTACACCGCGATGTCGGGCAGCGCGCAAGCGCTCGAACAGCAGGCGATCGTCGCGAACAACCTCGCGAACGCGTCGACCACGGGCTTTCGCGCGCAGCTCGAAACCTACCGCGCCGTGCCGATGTCGTTCGGCGACGGCGGCACGATCAACGACAACACGACCCGCACCTTCGTGCTGTCGTCGACACCGGGCGCCGACTACACGCCGGGGCCGATCCAGCAGACCGGCAATCCGCTCGACGTCGCGATTCAGGGGGCCGGCTGGCTGTCGGTGCAGACCGCCGACGGCAACGAGGCCTACACGCGCGCGGGCAATCTGCACATCGACGAAAACGGCCAGCTCGTGAACGCGACCAATCAGGTCGTGCTCGGCAACGGCGGGCCGGTATCGGTGCCGCCGGGCGCGCAGATCACGATCGGCAAGGACGGCACGGTGACGGCATTGACGCCGGGCGATCCGCCCACCGCGGTCGTCACCATCGATCAGCTGAAGCTCGTCAATCCCGATCCGCAGTCGATCACGCGCGGCGATGACGGTCTGTTTCGCACCGCCGACGGCAACCCCGCCGACGCCGATCCGACCGTGACGCTCGCGCCGGCGTCGCTCGAAGGCAGCAACGTGAATCCGGTGAGTGCGATGGTCTCGATGATCACCAACGCTCGCCAGTTCCAGATGCAGACGCAGCTACTGCAAAACGCCGACAAGAACGATCAGTCCGCCAACCAGATTCTCAGCTTCAGCTAACGGATTGCCACGGGGTGCCCTACGAGGCTCGCCCCGAGACCAGGAGAACCATAAGTGAACCGCTCACTCTATATCGCCGCCACCGGCATGAATGCGCAACAGGCGCAGATGGACGTGATCTCGAACAACCTCGCGAACGTCAGCACCAACGGCTTCAAGGGCTCGCGCGCGGTGTTCGAGGATCTGCTGTATCAGACCATCCGCCAGCCGGGTGCGAACTCGACGCAGCAAACCGAGCTGCCGTCCGGCATTCAGCTCGGCACCGGCGTGCAACAGGTCGCGACCGAGCGTCTGTACACGCAGGGCAACCTGCAGCAGACCGGCAACTCGAAGGACGTCGCGATCAACGGCGCGGGCTTCTTCCAGGTGCAGATGCCCGACGGCCAGACGGCCTACACGCGCGACGGCTCGTTCCAGACCAACGCGCAGGGTCAGCTCGTCACGGCGAGCGGCTACCAGGTGATTCCGGCGATCACGATTCCCGCCAACGCGACCTCGCTGACGATCGGCAGCGACGGCGCGGTGTCGATCACCGTGGCCGGCTCGAGCAACACGCAGCAGCTCGGCACGATGCAGCTCGCGACCTTCATCAATCCGGCCGGCCTCGACTCGAAGGGCGAGAACCTGTTCGCGGAGACCGCGTCCTCGGGCGCGCCGAACGTGGCGCAACCGGGTCTGAACGGCGCGGGCTCGCTCAACCAGGGTTACGTGGAAGCGTCGAACGTGAACGTCGTGCAGGAGCTGGTGAACATGATCCAGACGCAGCGCGCGTACGAAATCAACAGCAAGGCCGTGACGACCTCCGACCAGATGCTGCAGACCTTGAGCCAG
The DNA here is from genome assembly GCF_046543485.1 of Paraburkholderia sp. EG304. NCBI lineage: Bacteria > Pseudomonadati > Pseudomonadota > Betaproteobacteria > Burkholderiales > Burkholderiaceae > Paraburkholderia > Paraburkholderia sp. EG304. Next base: position 7,877 of record NZ_JBKGUA010000062.1, read on the forward strand.
ATGCCGGTTTGAGGACTGGAAATTTAAGGCGGTAAACGATGATGTCGCATTCCACTCGCACTCCGGTTCATTCGCGCACGGCCGTCGCGCTCGTGCAGCTCACGCTGCTCGCCGCGCTCGGCGGCTGCGCGCTCGTGCCGAAGCAACCGATCATCCAGCAGCCGATGATCGCGCTGCCGCCGGTGCCGCCGCAGGCACAGGCGCCGGGCTCGATCTACAACCCGGGCTTCGCGGGCCGTCCGCTATTCGAAGATCAGCGGCCGCGCAACGTGGGCGACATCATCACGATCGTCATCGCCGAGAACATCAACGCAACGAAGAACTCGGGCGCGAATGCGAGTCGCAATGGCAGCACGAACTTGAGCGTGCCGACCGCGGGCTTTCTCAGCGGACTGTTCGCCAAGACCAACCTGAGCGCAAGCGGCGTCAACGGTTTTGCCGGTACTGGCGGCGCGAACGCGTCGAACACGTTCAACGGCACGATCACCGTGACCGTGACCGGCGTGCAGGCCAACGGCAATCTGATCGTGAGCGGCGAGAAACAGATGATGATCAATCAGGGCAACGAGTTCGTGCGCTTTTCGGGTGTCGTCAACCCCAACACGATTTCGAGCCTGAATGCCGTGTACTCGACCCAGGTCGCCGACGCGAAAATCGAATACTCCGCGAAGGGCTACATCAACGAAGCGGAGACCATGGGCTGGCTGCAGCGGTTCTTCCTCAACGTGGCGCCGTGGTGATCATGGGTACTGTTTTCAACACGCTGTCGCGCGCGGGCCGCGCACTGATGTTCGTCGCGCTCGCCTGCGCGGCGCTGCCGGCCGCGACGCCCGCGCATGCCGAGCGCCTGAAGGACCTCGCGCAGATCCAGGGCGTGCGCGACAACCCGCTGATCGGCTACGGCCTCGTGGTCGGCCTCGACGGCACCGGCGACCAGACCACGCAGACGCCGTTCACGACGCAGACGCTCGCGAACATGCTCGCGAACCTCGGCATCTCGATCAACAACCAGGCGGCCGGCTCGAGCAACTCGCAGTCGTCGCTGTCGAACATCCAGTTGAAGAACGTCGCCGCCGTGATGGTGACCGCGGTGCTGCCGCCGTTCGCGCGGCCGGGCGAAGCGATCGACATCACCGTGTCGTCGCTCGGCAATGCGAAGAGCCTGCGCGGCGGCACGCTGCTGCTCACGCCCCTCAAGGGCGCCGACGGCCAGGTGTATGCGCTCGGCCAGGGCAACGTCGCCGTGGGCGGCGCGGGCGCGAGCGCGAACGGCAGCAAGGTGCAGGTCAACCAGCTGGCCGCGGGGCGCGTCACCGGCGGCGCGATCGTCGAGCGCGCGGTGCCGACCGCGGTGTCGCAGGCGGGCATGATGCAGCTCGACCTGAACGACATGGACTACGACACCACGCAGCGCGTGGTCGCGGCGATCGACAACGCGTTCGGCAGCGGCACCGCGACCGCGCTCGACGGCCGCACCATCCAGCTGCGCGCGCCGGCCGATCCGCAGCAGCAGGTGTCGTTCATGGCGCAATTGCAGAACCTCGAAGTGCGCCCCGGGCAGGCGGCCGCCAAGGTGATCCTGAACGCGCGCACCGGCTCGATCGTGATGAACCAGATGGTCACGCTGCAAAGCTGCGCGGTCGCGCACGGCAATCTGTCGGTCGTGATCAATACGCAGCCTGTGGTGAGCCAGCCGGGCGCGTTCTCGAACGGCCGCACGGTGGTCGCACAGCAGTCGCAGATCCAGATGAAGCAGGACAACGGCTCGCTGAAACTCGTGAACGCCGGAGCGAACCTCGCCGAAGTGGTGAAGGCGCTCAACGCGCTCGGCGCGACGCCCGCGGATCTGATGTCGATCCTGCAAGCCATGAAAGCAGCCGGTGCCTTGCGCGCCGAGCTTGAAATCATCTAAGGAGCACACGAGATGAATTCCGATCCGACCAATGGCATCAACTCCGCCGGCGACCTGACCAGCCGGTTTGCGCTCGACGTCCAGGGCTTCGGCGCACTGAGCGCGCAGGCCAAGGCTTCGCCGCAAGCCGGCATGAAGATGGCCGCGCAGCAGTTCGACGCCGTGTTCACGCAGATGATGTTGAAGAGCATGCGCGATGCGACGCCGCAGGACAGTCCGTTCGATTCGCACGACACGGCGACCTTCACGTCGATGATGGACCAGCAGATGGCGCAACAGCTGTCCAAGCGAGGCATCGGCGTCGCCGACGCGATGCTCAAGCAGTTGATGCGCAACCAGGGCATGCAGGTGGGTGGCGCGAACGGCGCGGGCGCGGCGGGTGGTCTCGCCGGCATGGCCAACGCGCTCGGCGGCGGCGTCGGCGGCGGCGACGAAGGCCGGAGCGCCGCGCTCAACGCGCTCGCGCGCGCGTACGGCAACGCCCAGGCCAACGGCCAGCTCGCGCTGGGCCGCGGCTACTCGGCCAATAGCGCGCTGACGCCGCCGACGCGCGGCGACGGCAGCTCGCCGAAGGTCGATGCGTTCGTCGACAAGCTCGCCGCGCCGGCGCAGGCCGCGAGCGCGGCGACCGGCATTCCGGCGCGCTTCATCATCGGTCAGGCCGCGCTCGAATCGGGCTGGGGCAAGAGCGAGATCAAGAAGGCCGATGGCTCGACCAGCCACAACGTGTTCGGCATCAAGGCGGGCAACGACTGGACCGGCAAAACCGTGTCGACGGCCACGACCGAATACGTGAACGGCAAGCCGCATCGCACGGTCGAGAAATTCCGCGCGTACGACTCGTACGAGGAAGCGATGACCGATTACGCGCGCCTGTTGAAGAACAATCCGCGTTACGCACAGGTGCTCAATTCGTCGCGCGACGTGAACGGTTTCGCGAACGGCATGCAGCGCGCCGGTTATGCGACCGACCCGCATTACGCGAAAAAGCTGCTGTCGATCATGCAGAAAATGGGCTGATTGAACGCCGGAAATGGGGCGGATACGCTTTTAACGTTTGCGCGAACTTTGCCGGCGAATATTTAAATTAAGCCCCTAAATTTTGGCTCGATGCTGCCGCTAACGAGTTAGACCCGATACCGGAACAGCGCTGCAAGGTCCGGTCGAACGCGTGTGCTGCGGCTTTGCATGAAGACCCTCAGAGTCGATGGCTAGGCCCTGGCACGTGCCCGCAAGAACATGCTTACCGGCAAGCCCATGGATATGAACCAGTCGAACGGCCTGATTGACACGAACGGTCAGCCGCACGTCCCGCAAGACGAGAGCCCTTCCGATTTCGGCCGCCGCAATCCGCTGGAAATCGGCGTGCAGCTGCGCAATATCGTCAATCGCGGCGATTTCCTCACGGTCGAATATGCGGGCGGCCAGCTCGTCACGCGCCTGCTCGATGTCGACGTGCGCGAGCGCACCTTCACCTTCGATTGGGGCGCGCTCCCCGAGCAGAACAAGGGGCTGCTCAGCGCCCCGCGTTGCCAGTTCCACGCATCGCCCGACGGCGTGCGCGTCGAGTTCGCGACGCCGACGCCGCGCGAGACGCGCTTCGAAGGAATGCCGGCGTTCGAGGCCGACTTCCCCGAGGTGCTGTTCTACGTGCAGCGCCGCGAATACTTCCGCGTCGCCGCGCCGATTCTCGACCCGTTCATGTGTACGGGCCGTCTGCCCGACGGCGACACGTTCCGCTTCGAGGTGCACGACCTGTCGCTCGGCGGCGTCGGCATGCGCACGGCCGACCTGCGCGTTGCCGAACTGCCGATGGGCGCCCGCCTGATGGACTGCGAGCTCACGCTCGGCGCGCTCGGCCGTCTGTCGCTCGATCTGCAGCTCGTGTCGCATCGCTCGCTCGCGATGCCGAACGGCACGCAGCGCTATCAGCTCGGCTTCCGTTTCCTGTCGCTGCCGGGCAGCGCGGAAAACACGCTGCAGCGGCTGATCACCCAGCTCGAAATGAAACGCCGCTCGCTCGCGCGCTGAGCCGCGAGCCGAACGCGCGGCGGCCGTGCGCGAGACGCTCGGCACCGCGCGAACGTTTTGGCCCGCGAAGCAAACGTTGCACACGCAGTGAAAGCAATAGCTCGGAAACCAAGCGGCGAGCGCAAACGAGGTGGAATGGCCCTCAATTTTTCGCACCACGGGCCGTTAAAGAGGATGTTCCACTAACACGGTGGCATGTCTGCGATGCCGCCCTTCAGGATGACGCATGTCCAGCAATCTGTTGAATATCGGCCTTAGCGGACTCAACGCGGCCCAATGGGGTTTGACGACGACTGGTGAGAACATCAGCAATGCGTCGACGCCCGGCTATACGATGGAAACTCCGGTGTATTCGGAGGTGGGCGGCAACTATACGGGCTCCGGCTACATGCCGATGGGCGTCGCCACCGACACCATAACGCGCGCGTATAGCCAGTACCTGACGACCGAGCTCAACAACGCGCAGTCGTGGAGCAGCTCGCTCAGCACGTACAACACGATGATCAGCCAGCTCAACAACCTCGTCGGCAGTCCGACTGGGGGGATTGCGAGCGCGATCAGCGGTTACTTCACGGGGCTGCAGAACGTCGCCAACGACGCGTCGAGCGTGGCGACGCGACAAACCGCGATCAGCGACGCGCAGACGCTCGCGAATCAGATCAACGCGGCTGGCCAGCAATACGACCAGTTGCGCGCGAGCGTCAACACGCAGATGAGCGACGCGGTCACGAAGATCAACACCTTCACGGCGCAGATCGCGTCGCTGAATACGCAGATCACGCAGGCGAGCAGCCAGGGCCAACCGCCGAACCAGCTGCTCGACCAACGCGACCTGGCGGTGTCGAACCTGTCGCAGCTGATCGGCGTGTCGGTCGTGCAGGACAACGGCAGCTATAGCCTGTTCATGTCCAACGGACAGCCGCTCGTGCTGGCCGGCAACAGCTTCAACCTCGGCACGGCGACTTCGTCGGCCGATCCGACCGAACTGTCGGTCCAGTATCTCGGCCAGGTTGGCGCGAAGCCGACCCCGACTCCGCAGACGCTGTCCGACAGCAGCGTGTCCGGCGGCACGCTGGGCGGCCTGGTGCAATTCCGATCGCAAACGCTCGATCCGGCCGAGGCGCAACTCGGTGCGATCGCGACCAGCTTCGCCGCGCAGGTCAATGCGCAGAACGAACTCGGCCTGACGCTGAACGGCACCCCGGGCGGCGCGCTGTTCACCGTCGGCTCGCCGACCGTGTACGCGAACTCGCAGAACAGCGGCACCGCGACGCTCGGCGTCTCGTTCGCCAACGCGAGCCAGCCGACCACGGGCGACTACACGCTGTCGTACAACGGCAGCGCCTACACGCTGACCGACAACCAGACGGGCAGCATCGTCGGTTCGGCGGCGGCCCTGACCAACCCGATCGGCGGCCTGCAGTTCTCGGTCGCGAGCGGCACGATGAACGCCGGCGACTCGTTCACTGTCGAGCCGACCCGCGGCGCGCTGAACGGCTTCGCGCTGACCACCACGGCGGGCTCGGCGATCGCGGCCGCGGCGCCGGTGCTCGCGTCGGCGTCGACGTCGAACACCGGCAGCGCGACGATCACGCAAGGTACGGTTTCGGCCGGCTATAGCGCGCCGACCAGCGCGTCGAAGATCATCTACACCGCGGGCACCGGGCTCACCGGTTTCCCGATCGGCTCGGTGGTGACGGTCGCCGGCTCGCCGTCCACGTCGTACACGATCAACACGGCGACGGACGCGGTGCCGTACTCGCCGAATTCGGGCGCGACGCTGACGATCACCAACCCGACCAACTCGACGAACGCGGGCGTGATGAACAACGTGACGGTCACGATCAGCGGCACGCCAGCCAACGGCGACTCGTTCACGATCGGACCGAACACCGGCGCGACCAATGACGGCCGCAACGCGCAACTGTTGTCGAACCTGACGAAGGCGCAGGTGCTCGCGGGCGGCACCGCGACCCTCACGAGCGCGTACGCGAGCTACGTCAACAACATCGGCAACCAGGCCACGCAGATCCAGGCGATGGCGACGACGCAAACCTCGCTCGTCACGCAGATCACGTCGGCGCAGCAGTCGGTGTCGGGCGTCAATATCAATGAGGAAGCGGCTAACCTGCTTCAATACCAGCAGCTCTATCAGGCTAACAGCAAGGTCATCCAGACGGCGCAGACGCTGTTCCAGACTTTGCTTGGCATCTTCTCGTAAGGCGTTGAACCATGCGAATTTCTTCCCAGCAGTACTTCAGCATGAACGTCGCGAACATGAGCAATCAGCAGGCTCAGTTGTCGCAGATCTATCAGGAAATTTCGAGCGGCCAGAGCCTCACCACGCCCGCCGACAATCCGCTCGGCGCCGCGCAGGCCGTGCAGCTCAGTTCGACGGCGGCCGCGCTGTCGCAGTACACGACGAACCAGACCGCGGCGCTCACGTCGTTGCAGGCCGAGGACTCGACGCTGTCCACCGTCATCACGACGTTGCAAAGCGCGAACACGCTGGGCCTGCGCGCCGGCAACGGCGCTTTGAACGACGCCGACCGCACGGCGATCGCCGCGCAGCTGACCACGCTGCGCGACCAGCTCCTCACCTACGCGAATGCGACCGACGGCTCCGGCAATGCGCTGTTCGCCGGCTTCCAGAATTCGACCCAGGCCTTCACGACCGATGCGGCCGGCAACGTCACCTATACGGGCGATACCGGCTCGCGCACGGTGCAGGTCACCGATAGCAACGCGGTCGCGACCGGCGACAATGGGCTGGCGGTGTTCATGAGCGTCGGCGCGACCAACGCGCAGTCGATCGCCTCGGGCAATTCGGCCAATACGGGCAGCGGCGTGATCGGCGCGGTGTCGGTCAACGATCCGACCAACGCGGGGAATGCGGACGCCTACCAGATCCAGTTCAGCGGCAGCGGCAGCTCGCTCACGTACACGATCACCGACACGACCACCAACGCCCCGGTTGCTACGGCCCAGCCATACACGTCAGGCTCGGACATCACGATCGCCGGCCAAAAGGTCCAGATCACAGGCACACCGGCCGCCAACGACACATTCACCGTGCAGCCGGCCAACCAGGCGGGCACCAACGTATTCGCGAACCTGAACGCGATGATCACCGCGCTCCAGCAGCCGGTGAACGGCAACCCCGCGGCCGCGGCGACGCTGCAGAACGCGTTGAACACGGGCCTGTCGCAGCTCGGCAACACGCTGGACAACATCACCGCGGTGCAGGCATCGGTGGGCGGCCGCGAGCAGGAAGTCAAGGCGCTGCAAACGGTCACGCAGACCAACTCGCTGCAAACGCAAAGCAATCTCGCGGACCTGACGCAGACCGACATGGTCTCGACGATCAGCAAGTACACGATGCAGCAGGCGGCCTTGCAGGCTTCGCAGCAAGCGTTCGTGCAAATCCAGAACATGTCGCTGTTCCAGTACATCAACAACTGATGCCGCTTTGGCGGCGCAAAAAAAAAAACCGGCGCGATGAACTCGAGCCGGTTTTTTTATGTCCGGGATTTTCCGGGTTATTTCAGCGCCGCCGCGACCCGTCCCATCTCATCGATGCCGCTATCGAACAGCCGCACGAAGAACGGGATCATGTTCGGCAGCATCAGTTGCACGAGCAGCAGACCGACCAGCATCGTCAGCGAAAAGCCGATCTGGAAAACGCCGATCTGCGGCGCCGCGCGATTGAGAATGCCGAGCGCCAGGTTGGCGATCAGCAGCGCGACGACGACCGGCAACGACAGCAGCAGCCCCGCCGAAAAGATCGAGCTGCCCCAGTTCGCCAGCGTCTGCCAGCCGTGCGGCGCGAGCAGGTTGGCCGACACCGGCACCGACTGGAACGTCGTCACGAGGGCGGCGATCATCTGCAGATGACCATCGACGGCGAGAAACGCCAGCGTCGCGATCGTCGTCATATAGCGCGAGATCACGACGCCCGAGCCGGTCGCCTGCTGGTCGAAGAAGGTCGCGAAGCCGAGACCCATGCCGAGGCCGATGAAGTAGCCGGTTGCGTCGATCGCCTGGAACACGATCTGCATCGTCACACCGAGCGCGACGCCGATCAGGAACTGGTTGGCGAGAATCCACACGCCGTCCGCCGAAAACACGGTGACCTGCGGCAGCGCGCCGATCGTCGGCGCGACGATGATCGTCGTGAACGCGGCGAGGCCGATTTTCACGCGCGAAGGCAGCGACGTATTGCCGAACACCGGCGCGGTCGCGATCAGCGCGGCGATGCGCGCGAACGGCCACAGGAACGCGGTCAGCCAGACGTTCAGTTGCGCATAGGTGACCGTGAACATGGAGCGGGGAGGGCGGACGTGCGAGCGGCGCTCAGTTGACGAGCGTCGGAATGCTGGTGAGCGTGTGGCGCAGATAGTCGAGCATCGTGGTCAGCATCCACGGACCGACGATCACCAGCGTGGCCGCGATCGCGAGCAGCTTCGGGATGAACGACAGCGTGCTCTCGTTGATCTGCGTGGCCGCCTGAAACAGGCTCACGACCAGACCGACGACGAGCGCGACGAGCAGCAGCGGGGCGGCCATCATGAGGCCGATGTACATGGCGTGGTGGGCCAGCGTCATGACTGCTTCGGGTGTCATCGTGGGTACCTCAAGAACGAGGAGTCGAAAATAATCAGACGAAGCTCTGCGCGAGCGAGCCGAGCAGCAACTGCCAGCCATCGACGAGCACGAACAGCATCAGCTTGAACGGCAGCGAAATCGTCGCCGGCGACACCATCATCATACCCATCGACATCAGCACGCTCGCGACCACCATGTCGATGATCAGGAACGGAATGAAAATCGTGAAGCCGATCGTGAAGCCGGTTTTCAACTCGCTCGTCACGAACGACGGCACCAGCAGCGACAGCGGCACGTCTTCGGGCCCCTGCATCGGCGCCGCGTGCGAGATGCGCGCGAACAGAGCGAGGTCGCTTTCGCGGGTCTGACGCAGCATGAAGGTCTTGAACGGCGCGACGCCGCGCGAGACCGCCTGGTCCATCGGCAGCGTGCCTTCCGAAAACGGCTTGTAGCCTTCGTTATAGGCCTTATCGAGCACCGGCGACATCACGAAAAACGTCAGAAACAGCGCAAGACCGACGAGCACCTGGTTCGGCGGAGTCGTGGTCGTGCCGAGCGCCTGGCGCAGCAGCGACAACACGATCACGATGCGCGTGAAGCTCGTCATCATCAGCACCATCGCCGGCAGGAACGACAGCATCGTGAGCAGCAGCATCGTCTGCACGCTCAGCGAGTAGGTCGTGCCGCCGTTCGGGCCGGGGCTCGTCGTGAAGGCCGGCAGGCCGGCGGTTTGCGCGAACGACAGCGTCGGCAGCGCGACCAGCAGTGCCGGCAGCGCGAGTCGAAGCGCTGCGGGGAGCGCGCGCGCCGCACCGCGCATTAGCGTGAAGAAACAACCTGACTGCCTGAAACTGACCTGCATTACCGATCCCCGCCGCGGTGCGCGTTGAAACGTTTGCCCACTTCGCCCTTCAGGGCGTCGCGAAAGCGTTGACCAAAGGTGCCGGAAAGCGGTGCGGCCGAAGGGACAACCGTATCGGCTGCGACGGAACCCGCCGGCATCGTATGCAGCAGCCGCACGTTGCCGGGCGCGGCGCCGAGCACGAGCCACGTATCGCCGATCTCGACGACCGCGACGCGCTCCTTGCCGCCGAGCGAAGCGCCGCCGACCGTCTTCACGAGGCCGCCGCGCTGGCCCGGTTGCAGGCCGAAGCGTCGCGCGAGCCATGCGCAGCCGAACACGAGGCCGATCACGACCGCGAGTCCGACGAAGGTTTGCAGCACCGCGCCGACGCCGAGCGCCGGCACCGCGCTACCCGTGCCGACACCCGAGGCGATCTTCGCGGCGTTGTTGACCGCGTTCATGTCGGCGGCGTGCGCGACGCTGGACGCGATGAGCGCCGCGAGCAACACACCGCGACCTGCCAAACGTTTCATCGATTGAGTTTCCGGATGCGTTCGGACGGCGTGATGATGTCGGTCAGCCGGATACCGAACTTGTCGTTGACGACCACCACTTCGCCCTGCGCGATCAGACAGCCGTTGACGAGCACGTCCATCGGCTCGCCGGCCATGCCGTCGAGCTCGACGACCGAGCCCTGCGCAAGTTGCAGCAGATTGCGGATCGCGATCTTGGTGCGGCCGAGCTCGACCGTCATCTGGACGGGGATGTCCAGGATCATGTCGATATCGTTGTGCGTCGTGGTCGGTTCGACCTTCGACAGCGGCTGGAACACACCGGCCGCGGCCGGGTTGACCTCGGCGTTGCCGTTCTGTTCGGCGAGCGCGCTGGCCCAGTCGTCCATCGCCGCGTCGTCTTCCGCGGCGGACAGCGCGCCGGCGGCGAGTTGCTCGGCGGCCTCGAGATCGCTCTCGGGCTTTGCGTTCAGGTCACTCATATCCACCTTCCTTCATCGTGTCGGCTGCGCTGATCATCTTCTGGACCCGCAACGCGTACTGACCATTGAAAATTCCGTAGCCGCATTCCATCACCGGCACGCCGTCGACTTTCGCAGTGATGTGCTCGGGGATGTTGATCGGCAGAACATCGCCTTTGCGCATGTTCAGGATCTGTTCGAACGTGACCGGCACCTGCGCGAGGTCGGCGGTCAGCTGCACTTCGGCAGCCTGCACCTGCTGCGACAGCACGCGCACCCAGCGGCGGTCGACGTCCATCGCTTCGCCCTGGATCGGCGAGGACAGCACGTCGCGGATCGGCTCGATCATCGAGTAGGGCATGCAGATGTGCAGCGTGCCGCCCGTCGAGCCGAACTCGATCGAAAATTGCGTGACGATGACGATTTCGTTCGGCGTCGCGACGTTGGCGAACTGCGTGTGCATTTCCGAGCGCACGTATTCGAACTGCAGCGGGCGCACGCTCTTCCATGACGCGGTGTAGTGCTCGAACGTCAGATTGAGCAGCTTCGTGATGATGCGCTGCTCGGTCTGCGTGAAATCGCGTCCTTCGACGCGCGTATGAAAACGCCCGTCGCCGCCGAACAGGTTATCGACCACGAAGAACACGAGGTTCGGATCGAACACGAACAGCGACGTGCCGCGCAGCGGCTTCACGTGGACCAGGTTCAGGTTGGTCGGGATCGGCAGATTGCGCGTGAATTCGCTGTACTTCTGCACCTTCACCGGGCCGACGGAGATTTCCGCCGAGCGCCGCATGAAGTTGAAAATGCCGACGCGCAACAGGCGCGCGAAGCGGTCGTTGATGATTTCGAGGCCCGGCATCCGGCCACGGACGATGCGTTCCTGCGTCGCGATGTTGTACGGGCGTACGCCCGTGCGATCGTTTTGCTCGGATTCCGTGTCGGATTCGCCGGTGACGCCCTTCAGAAGGGCATCGACCTCTTCCTGGGACATGAACTCTTCGTGGCTCATTGCTTTTCCTCGTGCGTCCCTTGGCGATTGATGATGGCAGCGCTGGACAAGGTCACGTCACTGCACGACGAACTCGGTGAACAGCACGTCCTGCACGCGGATCGGTGCGGCGCCCCGCTCGGTCGGCTCGGTGATCAGCGTCTTTAGCTCTTCGGCGAGCGCGCGCTTGCCTTCGAGCGGCGCGAGTTCTTCGGGGTGCTTGTTCGACAGCGCGAGCAGGATGCGGCTGCGCACTTCCGGCATGTGATCGGTGAGCGCCTGCTGGGTGCCGGCGTCGCCGAGCTTCAGCGTGAGGCCAATGCGCAGGAAGTGTTGCTGGCCGTCGTCCGATTGCAGGTTGACGGTCATCGATTCGAGCGGGAAGAACAGCGGCGCGGCGGACAGCGCCGGCGCGGCTTCGGCCGAAACGGCGACGGGTGCGCGCTTCGACATGAAGAACCACATGCCGGCACCGGCAGCGCCCGCTGCGATCAGCGCAATGAGGACGATCAGGATGATGCGCTTCATGGGGCCCGGCGAGGCGGGCGCGGCTTGTTGCGGGGCGGTCGTGGTTGCCATTTGGTTTGCCAGCCTGGTGCTGGCGTAGTAAGGGTTAGGGTGATTGTTGTTGATTTGCCTGCGGCGCTATGGGTCGAAAAGAAGGGCTATTTCTGGCTATTTCTGGCTGTTTCTAGTTTTTGCTTGTTTTTTTGTCGTTGTTCTTTGCGGTGTTGGCCTTTCCTTGCCTTCTTATCGGTCTATTAGCGTTGCCCCTGTGCGGGGCGGCACCTACTTTCTTTGCTGCTGCAAAGAAAGTAGGCAAAGAAGACAGCTCAAACCGCTAACTCTTAAGCGGGTCCCTCGGTGTGCGTGAGGTAGTGGTGCATCTGGAATCCGTGCTCTCGCATATTCCGCGCTAGTGACAAGGCAGTCATTCTTCCGGCGGCGCCATGCGCGCCGAAGCCCCGCTCCAAAATCACCGGTTGTTTCAGCGCATCGCCGAGGCGCAGCCAACGGCCCCGCTGCGCGGGCCAAACCATTGGTTTCCCAGGCAGACTCGTCCGCGACGCACGTAGTGCGGAGTGGGAAGGATGATGGCTTTGTCACGAACGGGGAATGTGCGGGGGCACGGATTCCAGATGCACCACTACCCCTGCCAAGCCAGGGGACCCGCTTATGAGCTTGCGGTTTGAGCTGTCTTCTTTGCCTACTTTCTTTGCAGCAGCAAAGAAAGTAGGTGCCGCCCCGCACAGGGGCAACGCCAATAGACCGACAACACAACAAGGAAAGGCCAACAAAGCCAGAACAACGAAAAAGAACCCCGCCTGGCGTCAGGCAAACGTATCTACTAATCCAACCTGCTGCCGCACGGCAACATTAGCGATGGCATCGCTGGAGTCCCCCGAGCCGTCCCCTGCAAGGGAGCCACCACTACCACCACCGCCTCCCTTCCCATTCCCCCCACCCGCGCCAGCGCTCTGCTGCTGCTGTTGCCCGCTCTGCCGGGCAAACCCATCACTCACACTGGCACTGCCAAGCCCAATCCCATTGGACTCCATCGCCTCGCGAAGCTTCGGCAACGCCGCCTCCACTGCCTCCCGCACCGACTGGTGCTCCGACACGAACAGCGCATGCGCATGGTTATCCGCCACCTGCAACACGACCTGCAACGGCCCCAGATCCTTCGGATTGAGCGTCAGCTCAGCACTCTGCGAATGCGCATTCGACAAGAACACCACCTTCTGGCTCAGCGCTTCTTCCCACGCGCTCGTGCCGACCTGCGGCGTCAACGCGTTCGCGGCTGCGGCAGCACTCGCGTTGCCGGTGGTCTGCACCGCCGCCGTCGTGCTGGCGGCGTTCGCTGCCGCTTGCGCCGCGGCCAGCGCGGTGTTCGCCGCCTCGGACGCGCTGCGCGCCGAGGCAACGTTGTCCGCCTGACCGTTCGTCGCGGCCGCGGCACTCATTGCGTCGGCGGCCGACTTCGCTGTCGACGGATCGGCCAGCGCGGTCGCGGCGGCCGTTGCGGTCGCCGGCGTCGTATGGGTGGTCGAGGTGCCCTTGCCGGTGCTGGGCGTCTTGTCGTCCGCGGTGCCGTTCAGGTCGTTTTTCGGGTTGCTAAGGCCGCGTACCGCGCTCGATACGCTCGCGGCCTTCGCAGCCGCGCCGCTTGCGAGCGCCGCCCCAGGCACCGCGCCCTGGCCGCTCGATAGCGCGGACAGCGCACTTTGCAACGCATCCTGCAGCGACTTCGGATCGACCGCGCCTTTCCCGCTCGCCGTGGCGGCCGTGAGCGCGCTCGTGGCCGTGCCGGCCAGCGCGCTCACCGCGTCGGCCGCGGAGCTTGCGGCATCGGTCGCAGTGGTCGCGTTCGCATCGGCGTTGTTGACGGGGGCCTGTGCCTGCGCTTGCGCCTGGGCCTGGGCGGCAGCCGCCGCGGCGGCGAGCGCGCCGGCGTCGGTTTGCGCCTTGGTGTCTTGCTGCTTCGTCTGCGTCGTGGTCGACTGGCTGTTCGATGCCTGCTGCGTGGGCGTGGTCGACGTAGTGGACGACGATGACGCGCTGCTGCTCGCCGTGTTGCTCGTCGTGCCGCTGGCGTTCTGGCTGCTGCTCGCGCTCTGCCGCGAAGGAGCGGGCGCGGGTGCGCTCGGTCCGCTGGGCGCGCGCGGTGCCGAGGCTTGCGATGCCGTCGCTGAACTGGTTTGCTGTTGATTCGCGCTGTTCTGCTGGTCGATGCTTTGCTGCAAGGTCTGCGCGAACGGGGTCGAGCTGGCGGCGTTCGCGGCTGCGTTGCTCGACCCATTGCTGCTCGCGTCGAGCAGCGTGCTCAGTTGCGAACCGATCTGTGAAAGAAGCGACATAAAGAATCCTGTGAATCGGTCAAACGGGTGTGCCGTCAGGCATTAACCGTGAGGCAAGGCCTCACGCGCCGTCGGCTCGCATGCGCAGACTTCGCGCCGCGAATTCGTCGGCGTCGCGCTGTTCGCGCCGCGCCGCAACCTTCGCCTCGGCCGCCTCGCCGCGTGCCTGCAGCACTTCGTACGAGCCGAGCTTCTGCTTCTGGCGCTGCCAGTCGGGCTTCGCCATCTCGACGCGCGCGCTCGCCGCCGCGAGCAGGTTGCGCTGCTGCTCGATCGCTCCGTCGAGCGTGTCGAGGAACGCCTGGAAGTTGCGCATGTTGCCGGCGGGCATGCCCGACTGCGCGCTCTCGGTGAAGCGTGCGTAGTATTCGTTGCGGTACTGCACGAGTGCATCGAGTTGCGCCTGTACGTCGTTGCGCTCGCGCTGCGCGCGGCCGAGCCGCTGCGCGGCGGCGTCCACGTCGTCCTGCGCGAGACCGATCAGCGTCTTGATCGGGAAGTGTTTCGACATCGTCAGCCTCCTCGGCCCTAAGCAAACAGCGCGTTCAGCATGTCGATGCTCGGCTGGAAGTTCGCGCACTCGCGAAAGCCTTGCTGCAGGAACGCTTCCATCCGCGGATACAGCGCGATCGCGCGATCGAGCAGCGCGTCGCGCCCGGCCGAATAGGCGCCGACGTTGATCAGATCGCGGTTGCGCTGATAGCGCGACAGCATCTGCTTGAACATACGCGTTTTATTCAGATGGTTATCGTCGATCAACGCGGTCATTGCCCGGCTAATCGACGCTTCGATATCGATCGCGGGGTAGTGGCCGGCTTCGGCGAGCGAGCGCGACAGCACGATGTGGCCGTCGAGAATCGCGCGCGCCGAGTCGGCGATCGGGTCCTGCTGGTCGTCGCCTTCGGTGAGCACCGTGTAGAACGCGGTGATCGAGCCGCCGCCCGCCGGTCCGTTGCCGGTGCGCTCGACCAGCGCCGGCAGCTTCGCGAACACCGACGGCGGATAGCCCTTGGTGGCGGGCGGCTCGCCGATTGCCAGCGCGATCTCGCGCTGCGCCATCGCGTAACGGGTCAGCGAATCCATCAGCAGCAGCACGTGCTTGCCCTGGTCGCGAAAGTATTCGGCGAGCGAGGTCGAGTACGCGGCGGCCTGCATCCGCAGCAGCGGCGACACGTCGGCCGGCGCGGCGATCACGACCGAGCGCGCCAGACCTTCCTCGCCGAGAATCTGTTCGATGAACTCCTTCACTTCGCGGCCGCGTTCGCCGATCAGGCCGATCACGATCACCTCGGCGCTGGTGTAGCGCGCCATCGTGCCGAGCAGCACCGATTTACCGACGCCCGAACCCGCGAACAGCCCCATGCGCTGACCACGGCCGACGGTCAAGAGCGAGTTGATCGCGCGCACGCCGACGTCGAGCACCTTGTGAATCGGCTCGCGATTGAGCGGATTGATGACCGGCGCGGATAGCGGCGCATCGGTTTGCGTGCCGAGCGGGCCGAGCCCGTCGAGCGGACGGCCCGATGCGTCGAGCACGCGGCCGAGCAATTCCCAGCCGACCGGCAGACGCTTCGCGCCGGCGAGCGGGTCGGCGATCGGCGCGCTTTCGAGCGGAAACACGCGCGCGCCGGGCAACAGGCCGATCACTTCGGTGGTTGGCATCAGGAACAGCTTGTCGCCGGAGAAGCCGACCACTTCGGCTTCGGCCATCGGCAGCGAACTGCCGGGCGGCAGCTCGATCATCACTTCGGCGCCGACCGACAGACGCAGCCCGACCGCTTCGAGCACCAGACCGGCCGCGCGCGTCAGACGTCCGCACGCGCGCAGCGGCTTGGCGATCGCGTTGCGCGCGCGCAGCGCGTCGAGCTGGCCGCGCCATGCCTGCACGTGCGGATTGATGTCGAGCGCGGGATCGTAGGACGGTGCGTGCGGGGCGTGAGCGGCGTGGTCCGTCGCGGCGGACGGGCGGCTCACCGCCGCGCCTGTTGCGAGATGCGCACTCGCGGGAGCGTGCAATGCCGCATCCGGTGGCTCCGGAAACCCGGACGAATCGACATCGGCCAGCGCCTCGGCGCCGAACGACGCCAACGCGAGCTCGCGTTCGAGCGGCGTCAGGTCGCTCGCGCGGATCTCGTCGAGCGTCGGCTTCACCACGTGCTCACCTTGCCGAGCGCGGCGGCGACGCGCTGCCAGCGCGTGTCGATGCCCGCGTCGACCTCACCGGTGCCGGCCTGCGCGCGGCAACCGCCACGCTCCACCGCTGCATCGGTGCGCACGGTCCAGCCGCGCGTTTGCAATTCGTCGAGCAGATACGCCTCGACCACCGGCAGATCGGCGGGACTCACGATCAGCGCCGGCGCGCCGGAGAGCGCGGGCTCGGCCGCGAGCACCTCGCGCGCGGCCGCGATCAACGCGGTTGGGTCGTGCTGCACGTGCTGGCGCACGACCTGCTGCGCGATGTCGAGCGCGAGTGCGATCAGCGTTTCGGAGATCGCGTGCTGCGCGCCATCGAGCGCGGTCTTGAAGGTTTCGGCGAGCGCGGCGAGCCGCATGGCTTCCTCGCGCGCCTCGGTCTGGCCCTGCGCGAAACCCTGCGCATGCCCCTGGTCGTAGCCTGCCTGATAGCCGAGCGCCTGGCCGGCCACGTGACCGGACGCGACGCCCTGCGCATGCGCGGCTTCGCGGCGGCGCTCCAGTTCGGCTTCGAACGCGCGCTCGTCGAACTCGGGTTCGGCCGGCGGGGGCGGCGGCGGGGCCGGGTCGAACGACGCCATCTCCCAGCGCTGGTAAGCCGAGAGGCTGTCCTTTGCCGGGGCGTTCGAATCAGACATATGCGTCTTCCGCCTTGCCGCCGATCACGATCTGCCCGCTCTCGGCCAGGTTGCGCACGATCTGCAGGATGCGGCGCTGCTGTGTTTCGACTTCGGACACGCGCACCGGGCCGCGTGCGTCGAGGTCTTCGGCGAGCAACTCGGCCGCGCGCTGCGACATGTTCGACAGGAACTTCTGACGCAGCGCGGGCGCCGCGCCCTTCAGCGAAATGATCAGCGCCTCGGATTCGACTTCCTTCAGCAGCAGCTGGATCGCGCGGTCTTCGAGTTCGAGCAGGTTCTCGAACACGAACATCTGATCGATGATCTTCTGCGCGAGCTCCGCGTCGTACTGGCGCACGTTCTCGATCACGCCTTCCTCGTGGTTGCTCGACATGAAGTTCAGAATCTCGGCCGCCGTGCGGATGCCGCCCATCGGGCTGCGCTTCAGGTTGTCGCTGCCCGACAGCAGGCCGGTCAGCACGTCGTCGAGCTCGCGCAGCGCGGCCGGCTGGATGCCGTCGAGCGTCGCGATCCGCAGCAGCACGTCGTTGCGCAGGCGCTCCGGGAAGCACGACACAATCTCCGAGGCCTGATCGCGGTCCAGATGCACGAGGATCGTCGCGATGATCTGCGGATGCTCGTTCTTGATCAGTTCCGCGACCGCCGACGAGTCCATCCACTTCAGGCCTTCGATGCCGCTCGTGTCGCTGCCCTGCAGGATCCGGTCGATGATCGCGCCGGCCTTGTCGTCGCCGAGCGCCTTGGTCAGCACCGAGCGGATGTAATCGCTCGAATCGAGCGACATGCCGGTGTGCTGCTCGGCCTCGCGCACGAACTCCTGCAGCACCTCGTCGATCTGCTCGCGGGTGACGTTTTTCAGCGCGGCCATCGCGACGCCGATTTTCTGGACCTCACGCGGGCCCAGAAACTTGAACACCTGCGCCGCCTCTTCCTCGCCGATCGACATCAGCAGCAGCGCGCTCTTCACTACGCCTTCAGCGCTCATCGGACACCCAGTTCTTGACGACGGTTGCTACGATCTTCGGATCCTGACGCGCGATGTTGCGCGCGAACTCCAGGTTCCGCTCGTACTTGTGCTTCGCGTTTTCGAGCGCGAGCTTCTCGCTATCCGCTTCGATTTCGACCACCGCGCCATCGCGCTCCTCGGCCGGGATGCCGTCGAGCAGCACCGGCTCGTCGGGCGACATCAGCGCGGGCACCGGCTCGGGCGGCGGCGGGAAGGCGCGGCGCAACGCCGGCTTCACCATCACGAAGTAGAGGAACAGGGCCACCGCGCCGATGCCGAGGTACGTCGCGATCTGCTTGTAGAGCGCGAGCATGTCCGGGGTGCGCCACCACGGCAGGTCGGCGTTCGGATCGAGATCGGTGGTGAACGCGCTGTTGACCACGTTGACCGAGTCGCCGCGCGACGCGTCGTAGCCCATCGCGTCCTTCACGAGCTGCGTGATCTGCGCGAGCTTGTCGGCGCTGACCGGCTGCATCGTCACGTGCCCCTTCGGATCGACGACCCGCAGATAGTTGACGACCACCGCGACCGTCAGCCTGCGGATGCCGCCCATCGGCTGGTCGACGTGACGCACGGTCTTGTCGAGTTCGTAGTTGGTGGTCGAATCCTTGTGATCGCTGATCGGCGTCGTGCTCACCGAGCTCGCGCCGTTGCCTGCCACGATCGGCGCGGAGGCCGGCTGCGGCGGCTGGTTCGACAGCGCGCCCGGCACGCCCGAGGCGCCGCCCTGCGACATTTCCGTGGCGCTGCTCGTCTGCTGGCTGCGGATCGCAGCGTCCTGCGGATTGGCGTTCGGGCCGTACTTCTCCGAAGTCTGCTCGCTGTGCGAGAAGTCGATGTCGGCGCTGACCTGCGAGCGCGCGTTGCCGGCGCCGAACAGCGGCGCGAGGATCGTGTCGATGCGCTGCTGCGTGTTGCGTTCGATCTGCTGGCGGAACTTCAGCTGGGTCGCATCGAGGCCGCTGCCGTTGGTTGGCTGCGTGAGCAGGTTGCCGTCCTGGTCGAGGATCGTCACGCCGCGCACCGGCATTTGCGGCACCGCCGACGCCACCATGTGCGTAATCGCGACCACTTGCCCTTCGTCGAGCACGCGGCCCGGGTACAGGTTCACGAGCACCGACGCCGACGGCGGTTCCTTGTCGCGCACGAATACGCTCGGCTTCGGAATCGCGAGGTGCACACGCGCCGATTTGACGCTCGAGATCGATCCGATCGTGCGTTCGAGTTCGCCTTCGAGCGCGCGCTGATAGTTGATCTGTTCGTCGAACTGGCTGATGCCGAACTTCTGGTTGTCCATCAGCTCGAAGCCGACCGAGCCGCTCTTCGGCAGTCCCTGCGAGGCGAGGCGCAGGCGGGTCTCGTGGACCTGCTCGGCCGGCACGAGGACCGCGGTGCCGCTTTCGGACAGCTTGTACGGGATATTGGCCTGCTGCAGCGCGGCGATGATCGAGCCGCCGTCGCGGTCGGACAGATTGCTGTAGAGCACTTTGTAGCTAGGCGCGCGCGACCACAGGAACAGACCGGCGACGACCGCCACCAGCAGCGCGACCGCGAACACGAGCGGGGCGCGCGGGTTGCCGCGCATCTGCGCGAGTCCGGACAGACGCTGGCCGAAATTGCCGCCGAGACCTCCTAGGCCGCCGAGGCCACCGAGGTCGGCCGTGCCGCCGGCCGGGCCGCTCGCGGTCTGAGCGGCTGCGGGCTGCGCGCCGGCGAGCCCCATGCGGGCGTCGGGGTTGATCAACGAGTTGGCTGACGAATCCATGCGTCGGGTTTCTCCGGGGGATGCCTTGGCGTTCTGCCGTGATGCCGCGCCGGGGCTCGGCGGACGGACAGAGACTTTCACGTTTGAAATTATCCGCAGCGCCGCTCAACCCGATTGCTTGAATAGAGCCGGGTTTCCCCCCTAGTTTCGGGACTTTCCGCGAGGGGCCGCTGCTATGCTTTCGTCCAGATCGATACACCTTCCGGTGCTCCGATCGCCTATCCAACGGAGAAAAAGATGACCATGCCCGTGAACGCGCTATCGTCGGCGCTGCAACAGATGCAGGCGATGGCGGCGCAGGCGGCCGGCGGCGCGAACCCCGTGGCGGAGCAATCCGGCGCGGCGACGCCGACCAACTTCGCGGCGGCGCTGAAGGCCTCGCTCGACAAGATCAGCAGCGACCAGCAGAAGGCGATCGGTGAGTCGCAGGCGTTCGAACTCGGCGCGTCCAATGTGTCGCTGAACGACGTGATGGTCGATATGCAGAAGGCGAACGTCGGCTTCCAGTTCGGACTGCAGGTGCGCAACAAGCTGGTCGCCGCGTACAACGACATCGCGCAGATGTCGATCTGAGCGGGATCGCCTGGGACTGCATGAAGGATTGCCCGAAGGTCCGCATGAGTCCCGTCCGACGATCCGGCAAGCCGCTGCCGGCGCTTGCGCCGACGGCTTCGCGCCGCGTCTTCCGTGCCCGCCCAGCGGCGCTTTCGATCCTCCTTGCACCGGACTAAAGCTTTGTCGTCGCGCATCCGATAACCAAATTACATGTCAGCGATTGGTGCGGCGACGCGCCAGCGCGGCCACGCCACGACTTAACCGCAGCCAGTATCAGAGGAGGAGCGCCGATGTTTTCCCAAGGACACGCTGGAGCCAACGCGTACGCGCGTGTCGGTATCGAGACATCCGTGATGGGCGCAAGTCCGCATCGTCTGATCGTGTTGCTGTACCAGGGTGCACGCCAGGCGATCGCGCAAAGCCGCCTGCATTTGCAGCAGGGCAACGTGGCCGAGCGTGGCATGGCGATCAGCAAGGCGATCCGGATCATCGAAAGCGGGCTGCAGGCGTCGCTCAACCTCGAGGTAGGCGGCGAAATCGCCGAACGGCTCAATGCGTTGTACGACTATATGGCGCGTCGGCTGTTGCAGGCCAATATCAATCAGAGCGAGGCGATGCTCGTGGAAGTGGACCGACTGCTCGCGACGCTCGAAGAGGCATGGATCGGGATTGCCCCGGAGATCGCGCGGATGGCGGCACAGCCAGCCGCGGAAAGCCTGAGATGACATCGAACGCAGAATATTTTGCCCGCTATGAAGCGGTCGCCGCGCTGTCCTGCCGCATGCTGATCGCGGCCCGCCGTGCACTGTGGGACGACCTGGTGCACTTGCAGGAAGAGTATCGGCATCTGGTCGAAGCGCTGCGCGAAGCCGACGTGGGCGTCAAGCTCGACGAGGCCGAGCGCCTGCGCAAGTACGCGCTGATCCGCCAGATCCTCGCCGACGACGCCGCGATCCGCGACCTCGCGAATCCGACCATGGCGCATCTGTCGGCGCTGTTCGCCGGCCGGCCGACGCGTGTGCTCAAGGAGCTGTACGGGGCGCGCTGAGTGCGCGCGGGCACGCGGGTGAGCAGGCGCCACACCGTGCGCATCTGAAGGATCGCAGCAATCAGAGCATCGCGCGCGTTGCCGCCGATGCGACCAAGGAACCGGTATGAACGGAATCGATTCGGCCCTCGCTTCGGTGCTGTCGAGCCGGATCGACAGCCTGCTCAACATCGCGCCGGGAACCGCGACCACCTCGCAGACCGGCGCAGCCGGCGTCGATACCAAGGTTCCCGCGGCGCCAGCGAACGCGACGCCCGCGCCGCAGTCGTCCGCGCAAACCGCGCTGTCGGCTGTCGCGCTGACGCTGAATGCGATCGCGCACTCGGGCGGCGAGGCGACACCGGCGGTGCTCGGTCGCGAGCCGATCTGGGCGGCCGCGCCGGCGCTCGACGTCGCCATCGAGAGCTTGCCGCTGACCAATGCGGGCGCCGCTACTGGCGATTCCGCCGCTTCCGCGAATATCAATACCAACCCCAACGCTGCTGCCAACGCAACCGCGGCTACCACCGCGAGCGTGGCGGCCACCGAAGTGCCGGTCGCGGCGCTCGCGGCCGCGCTGCAAAGGACAGTGGCTGACAGCGGCCTGTTCTACGAGGCGCATCTCGCGGCGTGGCTGGTCGGCCAGCGTTCGCCGGCTCAACTGGCGAACGAGGCACAGAATCAGCTCGTCGCAGATTCTCAATTGCCCCCCGGCTGGAGCGCCGACGCTGGCGATGCGAGCACGCGGTCCGCTTCGGCGAACGGAGCCTCCGAGGCGACGCCACGCGGCGCGCCGACCGGCACACCGAACGGCACACCGGCTGGCACGCGGAACGCTGCCGACAACAACCCTGCCTCGCACGCGATGCCGTCGATCCTGACCGCGCAGGCCGCGCGCCTCGTCGCGGGCGAGCTGCTGGCCAGTTCGGTGTCCGATCTGAACGGCCAGTCCACGCATACGGCGCCGCACGGCGCGGCGTCGCAGGCGGCCGATGCCGGTCCATCGCAGAGCGCGCAGGCGATGGCGGCGGCGGTGCATCCGGCGACGGTGCCGCTCGTGCGCCAGCAGCTCGATCTGCTTGCGACCGGACAGTTTCGCTGGACCGGCGAGGCGTGGCCCGGCGCGCGTCTGGACTGGACCATCGAGCAGGATGGCGACGAATGGGACCGCAGCGGCGGCGGCCTCGCGAGCGAGGACGATCAGCCGTGGCGCACGCGCCTGACGCTGTCGCTGCCGACGCTCGGCACCGTCGATGCCGAGCTGACGCTGGTCGGCACGCGGCTGAGCGCGCGCGTGCAGGCGAGCCCGCGGGGCGCCGCGCGGCTCGCGACGCAGGGGGACGGTTTTCGTCAGCGGCTCGCGGCGGCCGGGATCGAGTTGCAGGGATTGACGATTCGGGAGATTGGCGGCGGTGCGCCAGGTGCTGCTGCGGCTGGCGCCTCGGCGGCTGGGGCGCAGGCGGCGGGCGCGTATGCACGGTCGGCGTCGGCGGCTGTAACCGAGTCGGCGGCGGCGAGCACCGCTCCGCGCGACGACTTCGATTGGGATATCTGATGAGCCGCACCCATCGTCGCAGCGCGGCTGCGCTCGTTTATGACGCTCATGGCGGGGAGCCCGCGCCGCATGTGGTCGCGAAGGGGTATGGGCTGCTTGCCGACATGATCGTGCAGCGCGCGAAGGAAGCAGGGCTGTATGTGCACGAAGCGCCCGAGATGGTGTCGCTGTTGATGCAAGTCGATCTGGATGCGCGGATTCCTCCGGAGCTTTATCAGGCTGTTGCCGAGTTGCTGGCCTGGTTGCATCGGCTCGAGAGCGGGGCCGATGTTGAGACGGCTCATGAGGGGGGGAGCGCTGGCGCGCAGGATGTGGTGGATGTCGTTGCTACTGATGTGCCTGGCGGCACGGGCGCTGTGGATCATTGACGGTGCGGGATTGCCGAGCCTGTCAGAAATTTTGTGTTCAAGGCATAACATGTACCCAAAGGAGCATGTATGCCAAGCAAACCAAAAGCAGGGTCTGCGCCCCCGCCTGAGCTGCCCGCGATTCCAGAGGAGCTCATCGATC
>NZ_JBKGUA010000063.1:0-28998 GCF_046543485.1 Paraburkholderia sp. EG304
GTAATATTCTGATCTCTTGGAGCCAAGTCTCCAAGAGATCAGAATGGCCTGAATTGACGTCTGTCTGCATATGCTGCAGCAATCCAGAAAATGTATCAGGCGGCAAATTGGCTTTGCGAGCAATGTCCCGCTGCACCCCAGCCGACCGCCCATGCGCTCTGCACGCTGCCCATCGCCTTGCCGCGATGCTCACTGCGGATGGTCTCGGCCATCAGCACGGCGCCCGCCGCCCATTCTCCGCCGAAGCCGAACCCCTGCAGTGTCTTCAGCACGAGGAACTGTGGATAGTTCTGCGCGAACGCGCACAGGAACGTGAACACGGAAAAACACGCGACGGTCCATTGCAGCGTCTTTACGCGCCCCAGCCGGTCCGACATCATGCCCGCGATCCAGCCACCCAGCGCCGACGCCACCAGCGTGACGCCGCTGACGAGCCCCGCTTGCGTGCGGCTGATCGACCACTCGGCGATGATCGCCGGAATCACGAGGCTGAACATCTGCACATCGAGCGAATCAAGCGCCCATCCGCCGAAGCACGCCCAGAACGTCCGACGTTCATTCCCTGAAATCTGGCTGAACCACTTGAACATTGCTGTCTCCCAGGTCGTCGTTCCTGGGTGGGAACAACTTGTTTGTGACGGCGCGCGATCGCTAGCGGATCTCGGCCTGATAGATGAATTCGCTGGCAGGCCCGCGTGAGCGGCGCCATTCGAGCGGCTGTCTGTCGTAGCCGTATGCAAGACGCTCGATGACGACGGCGGGCGTGCCCGGCTCGATGCGTAACAGCCGTGCATGCAACGGGCCAATGGCTTCGACTGTCAGAGTTTCCGTGGCAGACGCCACGACCTGATTGCATTGCGCCTCGTACACGGGGTACAGCAGGTCACCGACTTCATTCAGGTCCATCTGCGCAAACGCCGCAAACCGGACATAGGGCAGCCAGATTTCTTCAGCGAGCATCGGCACGCCGTCGATCAGCCGCAGGCGAGTCATCTGGATCACACGCGCGCTACTCGAAATCTGCAAGATCGCGGCGACAGCCGACGGCGCATCGACGACCTCGCGTCGCAAGATGCGGCTCTCCGGAATGCGTCGTTCGCCTTGCCGTGTCTGGAAACGGAAGAAACGAAACAGGGAGCTGTCGAAGCTCGCGCGGCGCACGAACGTCCCTCTGCCCTGAAAGCGTTCCAGCAGGCCTTCCGCGACGAGCAGATCGACAGCCTTACGGACCGTCCCGACCGCCACGTCGTAGCTTTTGGCGAGCGCCTGCTCGGTAGGGATCGCTTCACCCGGCCGCCAATGGCGAGCCGCGATCAGAGCGACCATTTCGTCGCGCAAACGCTGGTAACGGGGCAACCGGTCATCGGCAGGCATCGTAGTCTCCGTTCAATTCATCTATATGATTTCATGAACAAGGCTAACCGCAGATCAGTGATAACCCTAAATGTGCCATGAAATCTAGCCAAAGCGGGTTTCTACTCATTGTCGAGAAAACGGATTCGCCTAAACATATATATGAATCCTTTGAACGGAGATTGATTGTGAGCCAAACCATGATTGCCGAGCAGGCTGTCGTGAAAAAGGTCGCCTGGCGGCTCATGCCGCTGTTGATCGTGATGTTCCTGATCGCCTTTATCGACCGGCAGAACGTCGGCTTTGCCAAGCTGCAGATGGTGCATGCACTGGGAATGTCGGAGGCGTCATATGGTCTGGGCGCGTCGCTCTTCTTTATCGGCTACCTGCTGTTCGAGGTGCCGAGCACGCTTGCGCTGCATCGTTTCGGCGCTCGCCTTTGGCTCGCACGCATCATGGCAACCTGGGGCGCCATTACCGTGGCGATGGCATTCACACATTCAACGGGACTCTTCTATGTGTTCCGGTTCGCACTGGGTGTCGCCGAAGCGGGCTTCTATCCGGGCGTCATCTTCTATTTGACGCTCTGGTTTCCGCAGAGTCATCGCACACGCATGCTCGGCTTCTTCACGCTCGGCAGCGCGCTCGCCAACATGCTCGGCTCACTCGCGGGCGGCTTGCTGTTGTCGCTGGACGGCAACCTGGGTCTCGCCGGCTGGCAATGGGTGTTCGTGGCAACCGGGATACCTGCTGTCCTCGTCGCACTCGTTGCGTTGCGCTTTCTGCCCGAGTCCGTCGAACGCGCCCCGTTCCTGTCGAACGAAGAAAAAGCCCTGATGATCGCGGCGCTGCGGCGCGAGGCGCCGGCGCAAGCGACCGCCGGGCATCCGTGGCGGGCGCTCGTCGACAAACGCGTGCTGATGTTCGCGTGCGGCTACATGCTGATGTCCACCTCGCTCTACGGCGTGACGTACTGGTTGCCCACGCTGCTGAAAAGCGGCGGCGTCTCCCATTCGTCGCTCAATGGTCTGCTCAACATGATTCCGTGGATGCTCTCCGCGCTGCTTCTGCTGTGGCTGCCCGCGAAGCTGAAACGCGAGGGTGTGGTGCTCCGCTCGATGGCGTTGGTTGCGGGCGTCGGCGTGATCGGCTTCGCGCTAAGTCTCGTGCTGCCGGGCCTGCCGCTGCAATTTGCCGCGCTCGTGCTGGGCGGCGCATGCATTCCCCTGCTTTATCCATGCTTCTGGTCGCTGCCCCCGCGATACTTCACGGGCGCCCGCGCTGCAGCCAGCATCGCGGCGATCAATTCGATTGGCAATCTCGGAGGCTTCTTCGCGCAGAACCTGATGCCTTACATAGGAAAGGTCGCGGGCAACGCAAGCGCTCCGATGCTCGTGCCCGTCGTCTGCCTGGCGTTGCTTGGCCTGGGCATGTCCATCGCGTCGGCGCGAACCAAAGCGGGCGAGCGCGTGCGGATAGCGGCGCGGCAGTAACCACCTTGCGACGCTCGTGCTGGATGGTGGCATGGCGTGCGTCGCTCATAGCGTCGACGGTGGGGTCAGCAACACGAGAAAAAATCCGCATAAACGCCGACATGTTGTCGGGATGATCCCAACCGCGACGGTCTGGTGCCGAGTGCGAAGCCGACGCTTGAATGGCGATCTGCGCGTCGGAGGCTGTCCGCTTTTTGCGGACCGTTCAGGGTCGAATCGAGCTGGTCGCTGTCGGACTCCGTGAAGCCATGACGCGCCGACGATCCAGGCACGTTACCCGGATCGTCGGCGCGGTGTCGGGCGGCCCGTCAGCGGTCAATTACCGAAGAAAAGGTTGCAATAACTTGCGGGACCAACGCACGAAGATGGCGAGGGCTTCGACACCTGCGGGACGCTACCGGAAGCTGAGGTGCCAACGGTCGTTCCGCCAACGTCATTGCTGCCCTCCTGCTGGCTTGCCTGTGCAGCGGCGTTGGTCGTCGCGACGCCAATGTCACTGTTGGCCGGCTGCTGGCTGTCCTGTGCAGCGATCTTCGCTTCGGCGGCCTGAATGTCCGCGGGATACCGGGCATCGAGCGCGTTGGCCGGGTTATAGCCATTCTGCTCGAGCCGCAGAATCTCCGCCTTGACCTGCGCGCGCGTGACCGGCTGCTCCGATTGCGCGAAAGACACGCCCGGCGCAGCGATCGCGGCCGCAAGTGCAACTGCCTGGATAAGCGACTTCATGATGCACCTCCTCATAGTTGTCTATCGGGCACCGCGGCGATACGGGTGCACATAGACGATGTCCAGAAAATCAAGAACGTCCGTTGTCACGAAAGGCCCCGGCTCGGCGTTAATGACGAACATCGGCTCTGGCGGCCAGGCGTGTGCCGGACCGATGTAATTCGCCAGACCGACTCCCAGCAGCACCGCGACGAATGTGACCGCACCGACCGGTTTGAACTTGCGCATACGACCTCCTCACGAAAGCACGATCACCGCTCTCAGCCGCAGCGTGCTTCGGAAAGACCGGATCGGCGCGCCAGCCTTCTTCGAGTGCCGCCTCGGGCCCATCAACCTCCTCGATACATGGGATCGATGGAGTCGCCGCCGGGAACGCGTTTGCCGGACTGCGACGGGGTTGGCACGCCGCCGTTGACGCCGCCATTCTTCTTGTGAACCACGCTGGCGTGGTGCAATGGCATCGATTGACCGCTTTGCGCTTCTGTCGCTCCGCTGCCGGAGCGGCAAGGTACGTACGCCCCTGCGAAAGCAGGCGCGGTCAGCGATGCTGAGCATGCGACCAAAAGGTAAGCGACAGTTTTCGCAACTGCGTGGTTAGGCGACTTCATGATGACCCCCTCATAGTGGTCTAGCCGGCACTGCGGCAATCCGGGTGCCCCTACGCGATAGACGACAGACGATGCCAAAAAATTTAACAACCTGTGCCACGAGGACAGGCCCCGGCGCGGCGTTACGGACGAAAAACCGGACAGGTCGGGGCCAGTATGATTTCCGAGCCTCGCTGCCGCTGTATCACTTTGGTAATAGGCGGCAATGGAGAGACTGGCGCGGTGGTGAGCGAGTGTCTCGCAACAGCTCTCATGAAAACCTGTCGGACGCCGCTGCCACCCTACACGAGCCTTAGCAACTCGGCCCGTCAGCTGCTTTGCGGTACGAAATACGCTGTCGGGCGGTCCGGAAGTTCCACCATCGGCCCTGATGTCGGCGATGCATCCATAGTCACTCGGCGCACGCCCCAAGGCGCTCGCTGAAGGACCCGCGATTGCCGGTGTGAAAGGCTATCCCGCGAGCACCGTTCTGCCGTCGCGATTATCGTCGTGCTCCAGGCCCGGGAGAGCGGATCGTGTTTCGCAATATGTGGTCACGTATGCGATGCCCACGGCTGGGTTGATCGGGAAGTCGTTCAACTGTCGGCCACCGGTGATGATGCACGCGCAAACCTGACGGTACGGCGGGCAGTTGCACCCGGGAAGCAGTCATTGAACTTGCGCCTGTCCGAAAGGCAGCTGTAGGCCGGGCTGCATAAGAAACCTTGCATGGCGCACCGCCGGTTTCGTCGTCGCACAGCATGTTCGCATGTGATTCGTCCGTCGAGTTGTACTTCCCCCAAACCGCGATCTTCCCGTTTCCTGATTTGGGCGTAAAATCCAAGCCGCCGCCTGGTGCCGACCCGGTGCCTGGAACCAGAAGTTCTACTGGCTAATGAAGCGCGACGAATACGCCGAAAAGCAGTCGCGTCAGCCCAACGCATTGGTGCAAGGCAGGCGATGGGTATGCCAACGTGAAGCTCAAGAACCCTGGATGTGCGACCTCGACGACCAAGTCCAGCGTCACCAGGCCATTGCGGCCACGTCCCGGAACTGGTCAAGCGTGGCCCACTTCCCGTTCGGCAGCGCCTCCGAAGTGTCGCCCAGATCATCGGCAGCAGAAAAGAACGCCGCCGTGCCATCGAGCGCGACGTCGCACGGCGGTGCATCGAAGACCACGTGATTGATCTGCTTAACATCGAGGCGTTCTGTCAGTACCTCGTGCACGGCGTGATCCTGCTCGCGGTGCTGCTCGATCGATTAAAAAAATCGCGGTGTACGCGATTCATCAATACGGAAAGTGAATGGCAACTTCTATCGAAAAATCTTCTGGACAAGCACGTTACGCGAGCTATCCCAGCCTGGTCGACCGGGTTGTGCTCATCACGGGCGGCGCGAGTGGCATTGGCGCTTCGTTCGTTGAGCACTTCGTTGCGCAAGGCGCACGTGTGGGCTTTCTCGACATCGACATGAACGCGGGAACAGCTCTTGCCAAATCGCTCGGTGACGCGCGCCATAAACCGCTCTTCGTCGCTTGCGACGTCACCGACATTCCCGCGTTGCACGCGGCCATCGACGAGGTGCGGGCCGCATTCGGACCGATCGAGGTGCTCGTGAACAACGCGGCGAACGATCGCCGCCACGCGCTCGCCGACGTTACGCCCGAGTCGTTCGATGCAGGCGTTGCAGTCAATGTGCGGCATCAGTTGTTCGCAGCGCAGGCCGTGGTCGAGGATATGAAGGCCGCACGCGCGGGGTCGATCATTAATCTCGGCTCGCATTGCTGGATGCTCAAGAGCAGCCAGTTCCCGGTTTACGCAATGAGCAAGGCGGCCGTACAGGGCCTGACGCGCGGGCTCGCCAAGGACCTCGGCGCGTATGGGATCCGCGTGAACACGCTCGTGCCGGGCTGGGTGTTGACCGAGAAACAGCGCAACCTGTGGCTCACCGACGAAGGCCGCGAAGAGATACGGCGCGGCCAGTGTATCGACGAGGAAATGGAGCCCGGCGATCTCGCGCGCATGGCGCTCTTCCTCGCGGCCGACGACAGCCGCATGATCACGGCGGAGGATGTCATGGTGACGGGTGGCTGGTCTTAAGGCCGATTCTCGCCTGACGGTTTCGCCCATTCTCATCTGACTTCGATCCCGTGAACGGTGGTCGGCGACATTCACAAACAGGTGCCGGATCAACGTCGGCTTTTGGAAAATTGAATCGGTCTTCCCGACCCAATTCAGCCAGTGGTCCGGGTGCGACCTGGGCGGCTCGTTTCCAAGCACAGCGGACATTCGTGAGGCGAAAACGTTGGCGTGTTCGAGCTTTTTTGGACGCGTGCCTTGGCAACTTCGTGGGCGAGATCGTCCCGCGTCGAAAGCTCGTTAACAGCCCTACTGACTGACTGCGCGTGTGTCATTGCGCCAGTTGCCAGCGCAGCACCGGATGCGTCGCGCCGGCAGGCATCGCCCACACGCCGGGCGCACTGAAGTCATACCCCACGAACGAGGCGGCCGTGCTCATCTGAGCCGTGGTCAACCCGTTTGCTGCGGGGATCTGTTCGCCGTACTTGACGCCGATCGTAGCAGCCGTGGTGTCGACGTCCCAATACACATCGTTCGAGATCGTGCCTGTATTAGTCCGCGCGATGCCGATGGGTTCGTAGAGCGGCTGCGTCACGAGGCCGGTTGCGAATGACTGGGTGATCGTTCCTTCGTTCGTGACGACGAGTCCGGCGCCGCCGCACGGCGTACCGGATGCGCCTCGGCAATAGCCCTGAAGCGTTGTCGAGCCGGTTGCATAAGACTGGTTGATCGTGCCGCTGTTATCACCGACAAGGCCGCCGCCGCCTTGATTGATATAGCTCAGCGATACGATGGGCCCCGTAGCAAACGACTGATTGATCAGGCCCGTATTC
The DNA here is from genome assembly GCF_046543485.1 of Paraburkholderia sp. EG304. Lineage (NCBI taxonomy): Bacteria > Pseudomonadati > Pseudomonadota > Betaproteobacteria > Burkholderiales > Burkholderiaceae > Paraburkholderia > Paraburkholderia sp. EG304. The sequence continues at coordinate 7,071 of NZ_JBKGUA010000063.1, forward strand.
GCGCCCACCAGACCGCCGAGCACATTACCCGCGGTCACAGCGGCGCTGCTCGAAGAACGCAGGATCGATCCCGTGTTGATGCCCACAAGCCCACCCGCTGTCGAATAGTCGGGCGAAGAAGCCGCCTCGGGTCCGCTGCTGATCACCGTGCCGGACGTGTTCACTCCGACTACGCTGCCGTTGTTCATGCCTGCCAGGATGCCAATGGGCCCGACGAATCCGATAGCAACGCTCTCCGTGCCAGAAATATTTACGTTGCGCACGACACCCTGGGCGCCGATTTCTCCGAACATGCCGCCCAACGGCGCAAGCGTAAGCGAGCTGATCGAATCGCCTTGTCCGTCAAATTGACCAGTGAAAGGCGTATTGGCGTTGCCAATTGGAAAGAAGGGGCTGTTGCTCGTCGCGCTCGCATCGATGTTCCTGCCGAGCGCGTAGTTACCGGTGAGATCGTTGGCGACGTTCGCCAGATCGGTCAGCGAGTTCACCAGCCTGTACGCGGTGAGCTGCGTAACAAGGCCGCTGAATGCGACGGGCGTCCATGCCGGGTTGCTCTGTTGGGTACCGGCAACGTAGGTGCCGTTCATGTCGTAGAAAGCGCTCAGCGCACCGGTACTCTTCGACCAGTCGAGCGTGCCGTTGTTCACGACGCCGCCGCCGTTGTTGATGCCGGTTGCGTCGGCGCGCAAGCTCAGATTGCCCGCGCCATTGTTCGCGATCGTCGCGTTGCTCCCGACCGACACGTTGCGGTAAGCGTCGAGCGTCAGCGAAGCGGGGCCGCGCCAGTTCAGGTTCGATGCGATGTCGATGTCGCCCGTCGCGTTCATCGCGCCTGTCGTGGTCACACCGACAGAGGTGCCCGCATTCAGGCTGCGGCGCAGTGCGCGTGCAGCGGATTTGTCGATCGTGAACGCGGGCGTCGAGAGATTCCATTCGCCCGCGTGGACGGAGGCCCTGGCGCCGAACGCCAGTTGCGCCGCGTCAGTGTCGACCGTGCCGCCGCTGGCGTCCGCGTTGGTGGCCGCGATCACGCCCGACTGCTCCACACGGCCGCTGTCAGCGACGAGCCAAACATGGCCGTCGCGATTCGCTGTGCCCGTCGCGCGGATCCGCGTGCCAGCGCCGGCGAGCGCATATACATTGCCGTCGGCGGCCTGCAGGCTGATCTGCGCGGCGACGACGCGCCCTCTGTTGACGACCGTCCCCTGGCTGCCCGTCTGCACGAACACCTGTTTGCTGCTGGTCGAGTCCTGCAACAGCACCTGTTCGCCGGCGGCCAGTTCGACCGTGCCGTTCGGCGCTTTGAGCGTGCCCATATTGACGACCGCGCCTCGCGCGATCAGGAAGACATCGGCGCCGCTGGAACTGATTTTGCCGAGGTTGATCACGCGCGCATTTGAATCGCCCGACAGCGTGAGTGGGTCGCCTTTCATGAAAGCACAGTTGCAGACATCTAGCGTCGACGCGACGAACCGTCCACCCGTTGTGACGACGCCCGACGGGCCAACGACGATGCCCTGCGGATTGACCAGATACACACTGCCCGTTGCGCTGAGTCTACCGAGGATCGTCGACGGCGAGCCGCCCGTGACCCGGTTCAAGGTCGCGCCCGAGCCATTGTCGAAGCTCACGCGGTTCTGGGCTCCGACAGAGAAGCTGCCCCAGTCGATTACGCCGCGAGTCGAACCCGGCTGTGTGACCAGCAGCGCGTTACCCTGACTTGAGATGGCGCCGGCCCCGGCGACGTACTGGCCGCCTTGCGGAAGAACACCCGCGGCAAGCGCAGCATGGGTAAACGGCGGTCCGGTGAGCGTGATACCGACAGCTAGCCAGATGCGCCTGCTCAACGGCCAACGATGCGGTGCGCGTCGCATGGGCCGAGGTAAGTTGGGACGTGACATACATTTCCCCTCTCCGCGTGGGGGCGGAATGGGCCACCAACGACCCGCGGGGCCGACCGGAGCCGCGCTAGTCGCTGTGTCTGAAGAATAGCTGCTGGCGTCGCGGATGGATGCCGATATCTCTACGTTTTGCGCCTTTTCCGCCTTCTTTGCGATCGTGGCCGTTGTGGTTCGGCGGCTCTCCCGTTGCGTGCACAAGCGTGACGGGCCTTCGTCTGTTCAAGCCCGGCGCGAAAATGGCAGACCCACGCGCGCAGGATGCCTGTTCGACCAGTTTCATCACGTCGGCGACCGAGCGCTTCTCCGAAACAACGACTGGCAGGACCTCGTCCTGATTCTCTTTCGAGAGTGCCGCCAGCAATTTAGCGTCGAGCGATGTTGATTTTCCGCTCGCTCAGCGCGTCGAGCACCGCCTTCGAACAGTTCAGCAGCGCAACGCAGCTGTCCAGTGTCGAGCGTGACCATCCGAGGAGCTTGGCAGTCACGTCGCGGTCGCCGCCGTGCAGTTCGAGCAGCAACTCGGCTGTATCGACGGCTTCTTCGGCAGGAGACAGTTTGTCGCGCTGGATGTTTTCGGTGAGCGCAATACGGCGCGCTTCGACGTCGTCGACGTCCTTTACGACAATGGGACGCCGCGAATGGAAGCGTTGCATCTCAGTCGCCAAGAACGGGCTTGGGAAAAGATTGAGCGGGCGTATCAGCTCTTCAGCGATGACAGTGAAGCGCCCAGGCGCTTTCCGTCGGTGAAGAAAGGGAACGGCGCGAGCGGCTGCTGTTTGACATACTTCTCGCGCCCTGGAGGATGAGGATTCTTACGGTGCGCGAGCACCTTCGGTGAGTTCATGCTTCGGCGGGTGGCCCGACTGCGAGATCCCTCCACAGGTAACTACGGCGTGTCACGCCGCTACAAACATTGAGCGCACCGAGGTGATTGGCGTTCGCTGCGAGGCCGCACTCAACGCAGGCAAACAACGCTTGAGTCTTGCGACTCTCGGCCGACTGGTGGCCGCCACACGGACTAGGTAAACGGCGACGAAGAAGCCGCCGCGCCACGTCTTCTTGTATTCCAACCGACGACGAAACTCGCCCCGGCCTTGGTCAGGCAGGGACCTGCTGCCATGTACCGTCGCCATGGTCATTCATTTCGGCATAATTTCGGCGTTTATTCGGCGTACCTTCGTGCGACCCGATTCCCCCGCCCCTATGCTGATTTGACGAATAGCTGCCACTGAAACGGCTCCGCTAACGGAGCCGGCGCCCCCTTCAGCTCGGCAGCGCGGAGGTGCTCAACATGAAAATGCCTCAGATCAAACCCGGAGCGTTTGCCTTCGTGGTGTTCATCGCGCTTGAAGCGGCATGCCGCGTAGGCTTGGCTGCGTCGTCTACGGAGCGTGTCGCCGCAGCTGCGGATGAATCGGTGACGGCGAACCTGGACTTCCGTGGCACCCGACCAATGGACGTCGACGGACGGCTACTTACGCTCACGCTACGAAGCCCGTCGGGCGGTACGTCGCGTCTCACGTACGTTAGCGAGGACGGTTGGTCGCTTGAAGATCAAGCCGCGCCATTGAAGCAGGGCGAAGCGCGAATCGCTTCCGCATCGACGCAGGGAAAACAGGAGGTGTCAGGATCCGAACGGCCATTAACCGTTTTCATTGATGGTCCAACGGGCTTCACGTACGTCTGGCTGGCCGATCAGGGATGGAAGTTCGTCGGCCGATTGTCCGATCGGAACCGATGATCGCCGGTGCAGCCTTCAACGCACCGCGAGACTCGTGGGGCGATGATGAATCTTTCAAGCTCGGTATGTCCTACAACGACTGGACCACCCGCAGATGTTTGCAGCGTCGATAATGCCCCGCGAACTCAACCCGATCTGGCTGACGGGGAAAATGCCTGATACAACGCGTGACCCCAGACAGACGCACCTCCAGCTTAACCCACCTCCGATGTGTGCAAATTGCACGAAGGCTAGCGCAATCTTTCGCATGCTCGAGCTTTCTCTGGGGCCCAAAGAAGCCGGTCACAGGCATGCTGACTGAGACAAACTTCTCGCGAGCCGGGCGTGCGAATACACGCGATCCGGAAGTTGATAAATTGCGAGGGCGAGATTCACGGAATGCGATAGTGGCCAGTTTTCTTGCCGATGTAGTTATAGCTGCCTTTGTCGGCGGGCAGGAACGCGACCAGTTCCCAATCCAACTGTCCTTCTAGTCCCTTGTACTTCCCGGTGCCCGACGCGAGGGTTCCTTTGCCGGCCGCTCTAGGGCCCGGCTTGATGATGGATTCGACAAACTTATCTCCGTCCTTGTCCGTGTAAATGCAGTAGCCATTCGATGCGCCCTTGGAATAGCCGACGGTGATGCATTTGGCTGAAACGCTCTGGAACAGGGGCACGGAAGGATTGCTTGGGACGAGAATGGTGTCCTCGAAAAACATGACGGCGTCGTCGCCCTCCATGGGCATGCTCTTCGTGACCGAGCCAACGCCGTAGTATGTGGCTTCGAAGCTGCCTTGTTTCGGTATGCCCTGAGCGCTCACGAGCGTCGGGACGCACATGCCGCAGACGATGGCATTGGCTACGATGGTCTGAGAAAAGTTGAAAGTCGTTTTTACATTCATGATGTCACCCTCTCAATGAAAGCCGGCTACCCCGCGAGAGAGCCGTGGGAAAGTTCGCTCCAGCTCTACTGGAATAGCCTATCCCGGTATCCGCGGCACCCGGCCGGCGCGCATCCAATTTGGGATTCCTATGCCGGCGGTCGATAGGCCGGATCCGCAGCCTCGAAAAACGGATTGGCGTCTACGGCCCGCGCGGCCAGCATCATTTGGCGCCTTCGTACAGGCCCCGGATGCGCTTAGCTTCGCCATTGCGTTCCGAGTCAAGGAGCTCGCGATAGACCTGATCGCGGGTTTTGCCGATGGGAGCACCCGTTGCGGTCTGCGGCGCGGGAGATCCGCCGACTGCCTGCAGCGCGTTCTGGTCGACGGGCTGTGGCGGATCGATCGGGTTTTGGGTTTGCGCGTGAGCGGCCGCGCCGACGAATGCGAAGGCGACGGCCGCGGCGACGGTCGCCGCGATTCTGGTCTGTTTCATTTCACTTCTCCGGGATAGCGGATCCGTATGGCGGCCGCGGCTCGGCTGCCCGGCCCACCGGTCGGGGCGCGTGTTGCCGATCCGTCATACGTGAACGGTTTCTATTGCGCCATAGAGACCACTGGGGCTGGTTAGCCCGGTGCGCAAAGGAGGGCGCACATTTAATACCGCAAATCACCTTCCTATGAATCAGGACATTCTGGGCGTCCGGCACTCCCATTTAGGAGGGATGTGATAGGAGGCGGCCATGACGCTCGGGAGCGTACGCTGGGCTGGCACACAGATCGTCGATATCGACAATCGAACAGTTGTGAAGCCCGTTGCAACGAATCGCGCCTGATAGCGGAATACGCGACTTCGTTGGCAACACCAGCATAGGTAGGGCGGCATCGGATTGCACGACGGTGTGCCGAATAAATGCCGAAAATTCTCCGAAAGATTTGACCACTGCGGCGTCAGGAGCTGTTGCTGGATCCTGGCAGCACGACGAGTTGCGTCGCCTGAAGGTGCGCAACATTCATGCGCGCGGGGCTACATCTGCGTGTGGACGGTCGGGTGGACAAGACATGCTATTTGCCGCTTCGCCCGGATCGAACGGCCGTTCGCAGGCGCGCAGCCGTCGCCTGAACGTCTGAACATCAGTAACGGCGAATTGCGCTTCGTGCCCGATCACCGCCCGACGCTGATGTCGCTTCTCGACCGAGGCTGTGTGGAAACGCGAAATGCAGGTTTGAGGTGCGACGAATCTGCTGCAGCGAGCGTAGAGTCGCATTTCGCTCTCTCAATCAATCAGTCGAGTGGCGAGCGATGGGCGGCCGCGTTGCCTTAATGCTAGCGGCTTCTAGGTCTATGATTGCGATCTCGGTGTGCATCACGCACCCACCAGCCGCATTGCCTTCATCGTTCGCGAGAATCCCAATATTGATATCACGCGCTTGAGGTTGTAAGCCAGCACATGCAGGCTCATCTCTGTGCTTACGTTGCGCAGTCTGCGAGTCAGGAAGTGCGTGTAACCCATCCAGTGCTTGAACGTTCCGAAGACGTGTTCAACGGTTCGCCTTCGCACCGTCATTGCATCCGGCATCCTGTCCAGTCTCTGCTGGGCAGCTTCCAGCACAGACTCATGTTCCCATCGCGTGATTCGTCGATAATCACTCGGGGTGCATTGTGATTTGATTTCGCAACGAGGACAGGCACTGCTCCAGTAACGATGCAATTGCATGCCATGTTCTTCACGGGCGAAGCGGTGGATCGCACGCTGTCCAGCCGGACAAAGATATTCGTCATCCCGGGCAATATAGATGAAGTCTGCTCTGTCGAATCGGCCATGGGCTTTGGCGCCTGATGTCAGGTTCTTCGGCAGAATGGCGGCAATACCTGCATCCGAACAGGCTTTTATCTGTTGGCCGCTGTAGTACCCACGGTCGGCGATGGCCTTCAATCTTTTCCCGCCCATGGAATCACGAGCAGCTTGCGCCATCGGACTGAGTTGTGCCCGGTCGTGGCCAGAGTTCGTTACCTCGTGGGCGACTATGAGATGGTGTTTGGCCTCCACGGCCACCTGCACGTTGTAGCCCACCATGCCCGAACCTCTGCCGCTCGTCGCCATGGAGCGCGCATCGGGATCAGTCAGCGAGAGCTGACCATCCGGTTGCGCCTTGAGTTCTTCCCTGATCTGCTCAAGGCGATGCATTTGATCGCGCAATTGCCCAATTTTCTCCTGCAGCCGGGTTGTCCTCGCTTCGAGCTCGGGCGGTTGCGTCCGGTCAGCGGTTTCCAATGCACTCAGGTAACGCTGGATGCTCTCCTCAATCTGCTGCTGCCGCTTGTCGATCTTGCCCGTCGTGAAGTTACGGTCGCGAGTGTTCGATGCCTTGAACTTACTTCCATCAATGGCAACGAGTGCCTGTGAGAAGAGCTTCAGATCACGGCACAGAACGACGAACCGGCGGCAGACGTTGCGAATACCAGTGCCGTTGTCCCGTCGAAAGTCGGCTATCGTCTTGAAGTCTGGTATCAAGCGGCCAGTGAGCCACATCAGTTCAACATTGCGCTGACATTCGCGCTCCAGGCGGCGGCTCGATTGAATCCGGTTAAGATAGCCGTAGATGTATATCTTCAGCAGCACTGCCGGGTGATAGGAAGGGCGACCTGTCGTTGATGGCGTGACACCATCGAAGCCCATCGATTCCAGTTCCAACTCTTCAACGAACGCCTCGATGATCCTCACCGGGTTATCCTCGGCAACGAAGTCATCCAGGCATTCGGGCAATAGCGTTACCTGCTTGCGGTCTTCGCCTTCTATGAATCGCTTCATCCGGTCACCCATGCTGAATGAGTCAATTCAGTTTAGGTGATCAATGCGTTTTCACACAGCCTCGACCCGGAGCGGTCGGCCAATGCGTCCGATAGCGGACATTGGATTTGGAGTTTGTTCATCGCTCCCGGTCTATTTCGATAGTCGCAAAAGATCACGCCACTTCAGCCATGCAATGAATCGGCCTGCCAATCCACCGAAAGTAAAGCTAATGAAACAAATGAGAGGTGCGTTTAGATCCCAGTCAGAAAATAGCGTTTTTAGCAAAACGACTGCGAGTACCAAGGCGGAAATGGCGCCCGCGAGTCCATAAATATATGAATCAACCCTCCTAGCCCCTTTTATGTACGCAGCCGAGTGGCCTGTAGCTTCGTAGATAAGTGTCGTCCCACATTGGAAACACTTTACGCTAGTAGCGAGGTTTTGAGAGTTGCAAGCCGGACACAGCATTTAGTTTCCCCTTATTTTGATTTCGCCTTGTCACGCAATTGTCGGCGATGCAGGCTCCCGCGTCGACCGCCCGTTCCTGGCCGCTCTGACGCATGGTTGGATCAGTTCGTTACCAACAGGAGTTTCGCCAGCGAGCAGACGCGTAGTACGAGCACCGCTCGTGCAAGAACCATCCAGATACGACGCTCGACGTTCGGTGCGCACAACCAGGCCGCTCGTATCCACGCAAAGAACGCCAGCAGATAAAAGATGAGTGCCCCGAAATACAGCGGAGTCGGAACATTTGGTGTCAGAAGCACAGCTAGCAGGGGGATCAGCAGCAGGTTGAGTGGCACGCCGATCAGCCACCACACTTTCCACAAGGGTTCTTCTCCCCTCCAAGCTCGTTTAAACATTTTTGATTTTTCCGTTTCACTGCTGCCTTTTATCGTGACTCGTATCCGCGATTGAGGATGGTACCGCGGGCGGCGCCGGTTGAGTCACAACAGAAGAGAGAGCCGCCCCCGAGAATCTTGGAGGCTGATTGGTTTAGGTTGATAACGGCACGCTAGTGCAGAGCTTGAGTCGGACCGTCCGGGATTATCAGCAATCTCGGAATCAACGTCGAACGTCCGAAATTGGGCCGACTGCGGCCCCATGCGATGGCAGTGACCGCCACCCGCGCGACTAAAGCCGAATGGCATGCTTGCCGAAGATGTCCATCAACGCCCGGGCGTTTCGCTGTCCTCGGCGTAGCAGCTTAAATCCACCTCGACAAATGAAACCGGTTGCGTTAATGGAGCGTGCGGTTAGAACCGACGTTCCAAGATTGCCGTGCTGCGGGAGCGATTTTTGCTGCGCTGGATCTCGTCGGGCGCATCGTACGCGGCAAACATGCGTGCTTTGTCGATCACTAGTGTTAGCGAGCATTTGGCGGAAGGCGAAACCGCGCCCAGTTCGACAGTCGGAGTGATGCACTTGTGTAAGTTGCCCCGCCGAGGAGACGACAATGACAACGAAGGCTTTGGGCCGGCGGTTAGCGCCGGCGTTTGCACTAGCGATCGGCCTTGCCGGGTGTGGCGGCAGTGGCGATTCGGCCGGAACATCGGCGCAGGAGAAGGCGGTAGCCGGCTCCGCGGCTCTAACCTCGGACAGTGCGTCGGCCCCTTCCGCAATCGTCAAGCTGCAGCGCTACAAAATTGATCCGGCGAAAGTCTTCGTTGCAGGTATCTCCTCAGGCGGTTTCGCGGCAGTGCAGATGCACGTTGCCCACTCGTCTACTTTCAAAGGAGCCGCTGTGTACGCTGGCGGGGTGTATTGGTGTGCAGGCGCCGGAGGAGCCGCTACAGCTTTGGCAAACTGTGGCGGCGAGACTCTTCCGACGAATGAGGCGTCGTATAACAGCACGCTGGTGCCATCCGAAGCGTACCTTGACGCGCAATCGTCCCTCGGGACCATCGACCCGGCGACGAATCTGCGTGGACAGCCGGTCTATCTGTGGTCCGGCACGCTGGACGAGGTCGTCAATCCACGTGAGATGGCCGACCTGAACTCGGAATACGCACATTACGGAGCGAATGTTCATTTTGACAATACATTTCCCGCCGAGCACGGCTGGGAATCGCCTGACGGCGAACTTGCGTGCGGCACTCTCGGGAGTCCCTGCATGGTGCGCTGTTCGGCCAATGGCGAAGTCTACGATTCAGTCAAGACGTGGTTGACGATGTTCCTCGGCCCATTGAAACCGCGCGAAAACGGAGCGCTGAAGGGTACGCTGTCTTCATTCGATCAAACGGAGTTCGGGGCGTCCGAAAACGTTTCGATGAGTTCGACAGGCAGCGTTTTTGTTCCGCAAGCCTGCGCGAAGGGTGAAACGTGTGGATTCGTGCTCGCTCTGCACGGCTGTCTGCAGGAGGCATCACTGATCGGCAACCGCTGGGTCACCGAGGCCGGCATCAACGAATGGGCCGACACGAACAAGCTTGTGGTCGTGTATCCCGACACGTTCGCGTCGTCTGCGCCGGGGCCGACCAACCCGAACGCATGCTTCGACTGGTGGGGCTACTCCAATCAATACGACCCGAACTACGCGCTCAAGAGCGGCTTGCAGATGTCCGTGCTCTACGGGATGGTGCAACGCGTGACGGGCCGACCGTAGGGTCGTCCTGGTACGGCCCGACCCGGGCGCCGATGGCCGCCGACAACACTATCAACGGAGCGGATTTCGGTTTATTTCAGTCCACCGTCAGCTGGACCGTTTTCACTGGTGAAAGTCTGGGTGGCCTAAAACCACGAGAGCCGCGCATCACCACGCTCGCTGGCGATCAATTACACACGCCCTTCCTGGCCGAATCCGGGCCGACGGCGAATGCACCAAACCGACCCGAAGCCGTCTATCGATCGCAGAAAATCGCGTGGCCGGTATGCGAACCCAACCGGCCAATCGGCCAGGATCAGAAGGAAGCCCCATACGGAGGTTAGCGGGATGCCCGGCGCCTTAGCATGCCTGCCCGGAAAATTCCAGGCAATACCGCTTTTTTGGCGGCAACGACCGTTTGCTCTACTTGCGCAGTCGTGCCACTGCCGCAGCCTTTTTGCGCTTGCGTTCGGTGGTAGGTTTTTTCACGGGCCGAGCCCCGCCATCTTCCAGGCCACTATCGGCGGCCCAGAAGGACGGTGGGCCGATAGCCGCGCGTGCCGACGACGTGCCGCTCTAAAACCTGCGCGATGTTCGAGCGCCTTTGGTTGCACCGCCCTGGCGCTTCGAATGCGCTGGATGTTTCGAACTGTGGAGTCGCCCTTAACCGCGGGTGTCGACCCAATTGCGTGCCCATTGGCTGGAGTACTGCAACGCCTGCTCTTCACTCGTGAAGTAGTCGAGTGAATAGAACCAGTAGCGGCATTCGGCTCGGACGTTATCGAGGCGTTCGAGCAACAGGTTGGATGAGAAGTTACCGTCGGGCAAACGATGCGCCGAGGATTGGACGGCATAGCCGTTGTATTGTTGAACTTGTTTGTTTTGCATTTTAATTTTAATGATATTGGAGTGCGCACGTACCGTGCGAAAGGACACGGGTGCGTTGACCCAAAGCCACTCGAGCCGATTCATCAAGCAGTCGAAAGGCGAAAGATGGCGTTGAGGCCTGAGGAGAGAATGAGGCGCAACAAGACGTATGGCGCTCGCTAAGCTGCCGAATCAGCAGATGCAGCTAACGGCGATCACGCTAACTTTGGGAGACAAAAACTCCGCGAGGGTGTCGCTGCAACCCGGCGTTCGTCGAATGCCGGGTCCTTCAAACTTTACAGCGGCTTGATGTTAGCCGCTTGCGGACCCTTGGGGCCTTGCTTCGTTTCGAAGCTCACCTTCTGATTTTCAGCCAGCGTCTTGAAGCCGTCGGCCCGGATCTCGGAGAAATGAGCGAACAGGTCGTCGCCGCCCTTGTCCGGGGTAATGAAGCCAAAGCCTTTGCTGTCGTTAAACCATTTAACGGTACCGGTTTCCATGAAGAATCCTTGAGAAAAAATGAATACTTGCTCTGTCAAAGAGCGCTTGAAGCTTCAAGGAGGGAGAGGACAACGAATACCGCTGAGGAGCGAGCAATTGATGAACAGCAATCGAACTTCTTGAACTTCGAACGGCACAGTACCCGCCAGGCGGGTCAGAGTCAACACTTATCTTGTAACCATTTCAGCAGGCGGGCCGCGCTGCTGACGAAGCGATGCGACATCTGGCTGTTTCCAAAGGGGCAGCCGACGCTGGAATGACTTGGCTATGTGACCAGGTGATGAACGCTTCATCGCCGATTTTTACCGGGATGACCAGGCTGAATCACTACAATGCCTCGACGAACTCCCTTCGACAGCATGAAATGAGAAATATGCTGACTTCCTGGAGCGGCGACGCCATCCGCAGTCGACGCGTAAGTGACATCGTTTTATGGACCACGCTCGATGTACCGTCACCCCCTGCGCCCGTCGTGGCAGATTGGCAAAGAGAGATATCGACGCGACTCGCTCTGGAACCTGGGGATGTCGAGGCAATGCCTTTGGCGCGCAAGCACTCAAGGTGATCTTCGACATCGACCGCCCGTCGTCGCAGCGATTAGAGGAGGAGCAAGTCTGGATGAACGGCGCACCAGCCGCCGTGTGCCCGAAATCCGGTTGCTGGCACCGCGCTGGCTGATTATCGGCGTAAGGCCTTGGGACCGTGGCACTGGAACACGAAGTACACGACTCGCAATCCATCTCGTCCTCGCGTCGCCTCGACGCACACCGACATCGCCTGTTACCTCCCTGCCCGCGTCTTTCTGCCGATAGACCGCACACGGGCCAATCGCAGCGATTAGCCGTTGACGCCCTCTTGAAATCATCCTATAACCATCCACATGGATGATGAGTGGAGGGTTTCTGCATATGGCAAAAGAAGTGCCGGATCGCTCACGAGGTAGCGAGACCGAAAAAATTACGATCAATCTTGGTCCAGTCGATCTGGGGCAAATCGATTTGCTCGTCGAAGAGGGCTTTTACTCGAACCGCACGGATCTGATCCGTACGGCCATCCGCAATCAGCTGTCGATTCATGCTCCTGCCGTCAAGGAAACCGTAACGCGCCGTGAGCTTGTACTGGGTCTCCAGCATTTCTCGAAACAAGACCTCGAGGCAGCGTGCGCGGCCAGTCAGCGACTCAGAATTCAGGTGCTGGGACTGGCGAGCATTGCCACGGACGTCTCACCCGACCTTGCGCTGGCAGCGATCGAATCGATTCTGGTTCGAGGCGCGCTCCATGCCTCACCGGCGGTCAAGGCCGCGCTAGCGGATCGGATCCGCTGACATCCCTGACTCCTCCCCGCTATCGGAACAAACATGAAACTTAACGAAGGCTTTCTGGACTCGATGAAAGAGGCGTTCGCACTCTTTCGCAGCAACGACCCTGCTGCGGCCGCGGAGATTGTCAAGCGCGCCATGCGCGGCGAGCCGACGGACGTGGCAACCGTGCATGCTGACCCGCATGACAAACCGACGACAACGCGCTTCGCCGACCGCCTGCAACCCCGGCATCGCGCCCATACGACGCAAACCGAACCGGACGTGCAGGATTGCGGGCACTTCAGCATGCGGCTCTACGTCAACGCCGCGGGCCAGCGTAATTACAAGATCTACGTCCCCAGTCAATACGGCAGTGATTCCCTGCCCCTCATCGTCATGCTGCACGGTTGCACGCAGGACGCTGACGATTTCGCAGCCGGCACGCGGATGAACGCCCTTGCCGAAACGCACGGTTTTATCGTCGCTTATCCGACCCAGCCGCAACGCGCAAATACCTCGAAATGCTGGAACTGGTTTAGGCCTGCCGATCAGCTGCGCGACCACGGCGAGCCGTCGCTGATCGCGGGCATCACGCGCGAAGTCATGGCGAATTACGACGTCGATCCGAAACGCGTCTTCGTTGCTGGTCTTTCGGCCGGCGGCGCGATGGCGGCGATCGTCGCGCAAGCCTATCCCGATCTGTACGCAGCTGCGGGCGTTCATTCGGGCCTACCCGTCGGATGCGCGCACGACTTGCCGTCCGCGCTCGCGGCGATGCGCGGCGGCAAAGCCCGGTCCAAAGCGCGGAAACCTGGCGGAGCGGACATTCACGACACGCAGGCGTCTCAATGCCCGCTCATCGTTTTTCACGGCGACGCGGATGCGACCGTGCATCCTGCCAACGCCGACGGATTGGTACACGGATTCTTCTCAAGTGATCCGATAGCCGCTCGCCCGTCGGGCGCTAATGGGCAGGCGCGCAAGCATACGGTCCGGCACATGACGTCACGAGCCGGGGTACATGCGGAACTATGGATCATCCACGGCGCGCCTCATGCGTGGGCCGGAGGCTCTTCAAGCGGGAGCTATACCGATCCATCCGGCCCCGACGCCAGTGCGGAGATGGTGCGATTTTTTCTCGAGCATCCTCGTCGTCAGTGAGCGTCCAGCGCGCCGCGCTGCTGTATCCGGTGCAAGGAGGGCGCGCAACGGAGGCGCCGGTTGCCATTCTCCTTTCCCGAACGCGCCTGCCAACCAATCTTGCGATCATTGCCGTCGAACTGGCAATCGGTCTGGCGCTCCTTGTCGGTTGAGCGAAGGGGCTTATTCGCGGTGTTGAAGGCGTGTCGCGGGTGCTCGGTGTGTCTGCCCTCCTGTTGTCACCCATCATCATGCGAAGAAGGCACAAACGGAGCAGTCACTTCGTGCGACGAACCAGCGGTTGTGTTGATCGATCGGAAGGCCGGTTACGGGGCGGAGCCGACGCACGAATGTCCGATCGAAAACGCAGGTGAACGGCGGTTCGTGGCCGATTGTGTTGAAAAAGTCGCTGCGTGGCTTTTTCAATTCTCTCGCAGGAAAATCGACCTCTCAGATCGGCCTACAAACCGCTCGCGAACTTTGGTCAATGGTAAGGTTCAGCCATGAAACGTCATTCAACATCTACATGAAGATCGTTGACATCCCTCATGTTTATATCGCCACATGATCCGTTGACTAATGCGCCACCTGCGAGAGTGGTGTTCGGTTGCGTGCCTACTGGGACGGAGGAAGACACTCGTGCAACGGCGGCGCACTTCCGTTGAGGCGCAGAGCAAGGAATCTGGCCGTTCCGGTCGGGGCGCCGACCTTGACCGTCGAACCGGTTCTGTTGTTAGCGACCTGGCTCTTGCAGAAGCGGAAGTACGAATTGTCGCAAGGATATGGGCCGGCGATCTGGAAGCCGACGGGGGAGCCCGGGGTCACACTGATCGGACATGCGCAGATGATGTCCGCGCGGTCGAGCGGCTCGTTGAACCCGGGGAACGAGGTGCCCTTGCTGCTGGTGAAGCACATGCCGCCGTCGCATTGCGCGTAGCCGCCGTCGGACCCCGCTGGACAGTTATAGAGCGCCTGATCGCCCTGCGGCGCGACAACAGACTCCGGCACGCTGAACGTGCTCACCATGTACCCATTGTCGGCGCCATTGGCGTTTATCGAGCAGACGTCCTCGCCATCGACCCGAAGGGGCAAGCTGATGCTGTCGCCTTTTTTGACGTCGCATTGGCAATAGGCCACCTGGTTCACCATCGTGCAACTCGCGGTCGCGCAGAGTGCATACGTCTGTCCCTTGCAGATCTTGAAGAATCCCGGGGAAGCCGCGCCGGCAGGCATCCCGGGCGGAGGCATGCTCGCGGAGGGCGCAGGCGCGACCGCGTTCCCCCCGCAGCCGGTCAGTGTGTCGAGCACCCCGCCCAACATCATCGCTACGACGAGAAAGTTCACGAGCTTGGGTGCCATGATCCCCTCCTGCTATCCGAAGCGGCGGTACGGACAAGTATGGCCTGTGATACGCATCGCGTCGGACATTGTGTCTGCACCGCGCGCGCCAGATCCTGGCGTCAGGACCAAGGTGGGAGCGCGCTTACTTCAATTTGATTTGGAAGCGTGGCAGGGTTTCTCGGGCGGGGCGGGGTGGGCTAGGCGGCCCTGAGGGGCTGCTGCAGGACTGCATGCCCGGAGGCACCAACGCCGTCTTGCGCCGCGCGATGCGTAACAACGCATCCAACTCTGATGCGTGTTGCGCATCCCTGTAGGCGAGGCCAAATCCGATCCAGAATTCCCTTTCCTTGAGTGGCCTGAAAGTCGCACCGGCGCGCCGCATCGTCGTCATCGACTTAGGTATGAAGCCGATGCCCTGTCCGTTTGCCACTTCGGCCAGCAGAAGATGGTGATCCGCGGGTTCCGTCAGTCTTCGGCTCGGCGCATGTCCGAGCTTCGCGAACACTTCTTCGTAGTAGTCGAAAAATCCGGGATTTGTTCGCCGCTGCGGCCAGAACACCGGTTGGTCATTCAACTGCGCGATCGACAGGAATTTGTGCCGCGCGAGCGGATGCCGTGCAGGGATTACCGCGACCAGCGGCTCTTTGTGCAGCGGTTCCACCACCAGTTCCCCTGTTGCGCTGGGCAGTCCGATCAAGGCGACATCGAGCGCGCCACGCCGCAGGCGCCGGATGAGTTCGACGGAAGTGGCCGCAACGAAGACCAGCGACCCGCCAGGAACCGCTTTCCTGAAGGCGGGCTCGAGGGAAGGAAAGACCTCCGGGTCGAAGATCTTGGTATAACCGACCCTGAGCTGCCGGGGCCCTTCCTTTGAATGCCGTCGTGCGGTTTCGATCGCCTCTGAGGCTTGAAGGAGCGTCTTCCTGGCCCCCTTCAGGAATGCGCGGCCCGCCGTGGTGAGTTCCGCGCCCGCCGAACCGCGATTGAGCAGCGTCACCCCAAGTTCGCTCTCGAGCTGTTTGATCTGGCGGCTTAGAGGCGGCTGTGACATGTGGAGTCGTTCGGCCGCGGCGCGAAACGTGCCTTCCTCGGCCACGGAGACGAAGCACTCCAGCTGGCGTAGATCGATTCGTAGTCTCATGCAGAAAAGGTATCACGAATTTGATCTTGGCCTGTTGCATCTTCCTGCCCGTATGCTTCATTCCGCTGACTTCGAGAAGGAGCAAATCAGACATGGATACGTGCAAGCGCAGAGGCACTCTGCAGAGGATCACAGCAGCCAGAAAGCTGGCAGCAGCCGCTTTCGCGCCGATTAAAGCGGGGCGACAAATCACCGATGGCAAAACACAGATGAATGGATCTACGGCTCAGACAGGCATGACGGCCCTCCAGGGCGCGTCCGCTGGCGAAACCAGTGCAGAACGTTTTACCCGGGGTATCGAGGTGCTGAAGAGGATCGGTGGCGCGGGCTACGATATCCCTGTTAACCGTCTGGCGGAGGTTGCCCCGGATTTGGCACGATTCACGGTTGAATTTGCCTATGGAGACATCCTGTCGCGGCCGGGGCTGGACTTGTGCCTTCGCCAGATCGCCACCGTTGCCGCGCTGATGGCCCATGGCAGCGTGCAACCGCAACTGAAATATCACATGACCGGCTTCCTCAATGCGGGCGGCGAGCCCGCGGAACTGGTCGAAATGCTGTTCCTGGCGATTGCCATTCTAGGGTTTCCGGTCTCGATCAACGCAGTAGGTATCGTTCGCGAGATCTTTCGGGAGCGCGGTCTGGCTTTCGATCCGATCGCCCCGGCGTCCGACGATGGCACTGCGCGATATCAACGGGGTCTCGAGGTACTCGACGGCTTGATGGCCAATCCGGAGGAGTACGTGAAAAAGCTGGAAAGCACTTCACCCGAACTCGCCCGCTGGTCCGTCGAGTTCGCGTTCGGTGAGATCTTCGTTCGCGAAGGACTCGATCCAAAGGCAAGACAGATCGCGAGCATCTCGATGCTCGCAGCAGCCGGCAATCGCAGCGATCTGCTCCGCCTTCATATCGAAGCCGGGCTCGAGTCCGGCCTGTCGCGCACCGAGATCACCGAAGCCCTGATGCAACTGGCCGTGTATGCCGGGTTCCCGAGCGCTCTCAATGCCTTTGGGGTTGCGGACGCCGTCTTCACCAAGCCGGCGCAGAAAGAGACGGAAGGGGCAGGCGGCCGGGTAAGCGCGAATGCAATCGTCTCCGAAACTCGCAAGGCTCGCAGCGAACGCGGACTGGCGACGCTCGCCAGCACTTCTGCCCAGGCGGGCGAGGCCGTGGTCAACAGCTTCAACGACCTGGCACCGGATATCGGCCGCGCGATCGTCGAGCACTCCTACGGCGACATCTTTAGCCGTGCCGGGCTCGACGCGAAGACGCGCGAGCTTGCCGCATGCTCGGCGCTCGCCGCGGTGGGAAGCAAAGCGACGGAGACGCCGCTGCGGGTCCATGCGAATGCGGCGCTGACGGCGGGCGCGACGCAGGCGGAAATCGTCGAAACGCTGCTAAACGTCCTTCCCTATCGCGGATATCCCGCAGTCGAGGAAAGCATGCGTGTCGTCGGCGAGGAATTCAGCAAGCGCAGCGATCACGCCCAAAAAGTAGCGGGAGAACGGCAATGAATGCCACACGCTTTCGGACATGCGGCCGGCCCGACCCTTGAGAGAGGTTGTGTCGAAAAGCAATCCGTAGTTCTTTACTTCTTCACTTCGACAGATGCAGCTTCTTCGATAGCACGATACCCCGCTGCGGGCTCACCAGCCAGATGGCGTGAATGTTGGTGTAAAGGGTCGAGGTTCTTTTTGTGATGTCTGTGGGCTCGTCGTTGCTGGGATCGCTATGTTCGCGTCGGTCGGTCAGGTAAGGTGGCGTCATGCTACATATCAGCACAATCGCGAAGTCTCCATTCGCTTCGTGGAACGCCGTCTGCGACAGTGTCACGCGTCCGTGAACCCTGGTCTTGCTCCGTTCGCCCGACTTGAGCTCAATCACATCGATATGTTGGATGTACCCCTTGGCCTTCGCCTCTGGCGCCACCACAAGCCCTCGACCGCGTTGTCCGGTGACGGTTTTCTTGAGTAGGATCGCTCCCGGATTGTTGTCATCGGATAGATCTATGTCCACCGTCAACAGGTGCGTCTTTGATTGATATCGTATTCCGTAGGGCGCCGGTACGACGAAAGCCAGGTCGCGCTCGAGACTGGCTTTCGGCGAGTCGAGTCCGCCTGGCGCCTTATGGACAGGGACGTGGATCAGGTTCCTGATGCGATCGCTCAACGAAGGCGAGTTGGTATTGAAGCTCTGGCCCGCCAAAGCGTCCCTGATAGCAACCGGGTCGTCGCCGACGAAAGGGCGAGTCGACAGGACATCTGCAGAGGCAGAAATTTCAGGCTCAGTCGCATTGGGAACAGCGGCAGAGTCTGCCGACGTCCCGGCGTGCGCCAGCAGCGACATGCAAACCAGGGCGCAAGCGGCGTTGGTACGGACCAGCATAGTTTTAAGATCAGCCACGACAAACCCCTCCAGGATCAAGGCAGTCTATCGCAAAGCCTTGCGTGGTCAACTCGACCGAGCGACAGCGGAACCCAAAGCCGAGTCGCGGATAGAGCGCGAGCTTATCGTCGATGAGTTGGGGAGAAATCTCGTCCATCCTGAGCCCCATGACGTCGACATGAGCGCCGAAGTGGACGAGCGCGACTTCCGGCTCCCTGCGATGGGCTATATCAGCGGCTGAGTGAAGGGCGATGGCGTCCCAAACGATGCCGATTGTCGTCTCCGGATAGTCGTGGGCATGCAGAAACCTGCTCGCGGCGTCGGCGTCATCGACTTCGGAGCGCTTGTCCGCAGCATGATCCTCCGGCAGACCCAGGCCGTGAAGCAGCGATGCGATATAAACCAGTTCGCGATCGTACTTCATTTGCCGCTTCTTGCGGATGAACTCCGCGAACCACCATGTGCTGTGGAGATGATTGAGGAGCGGACCCGAATGATTCTGCCCGGCGAGCACCGCCGCTTTGCGGGCGAACTCGGAATCCGGTGCGATCATGCCTCGATAGTGACAGGGGGTTCATTAGCCCTTCCTCGAATGATTACTGGTCTCGCGAATCATGTTGTTGTCGCAATGCATCAGGAGGCTCAGTCTTCTGACGGACGCATCGACACTTCGCCGTGTCTACACCGTTCAGTTGCTCGAACCTCCGTTGCGCGGCCTCGAGATTCCGATCTACCAACAGATTCGTATCAGCTAGATGTGTGAGGGACCGCTGCTGTCTTTCGAGCCGACATTTGAGTGGGCCATCGGCGCGCGCGAGCGAACGACTGAAAATTGGCCGGAAGTACCTACTCGGCTACTTCGTCCGAACGCGGCCATTGAAGATTTCTGCGTCAGCTCGGGAGTAAGCTGGCCGAACCGGTGCTCTCGGCCAGAATGAGACGTTCGGTGCAATGCCACGTTTTTCGTTGGCGCAGCGTTTACATCAACGTTTAGATCATTAGCAAAGGAAAATTTGCCATAAGTATTCTCGCAACATTGGGCGACAATCGAGCGACTCAAACCGACCAGGGGATTGAATCGAATGAGCGCTGACGAGAAGCTTGACGCGTTGACTGAAGGCTATGACGGTGTTAGCGCCCCAGCAGCAAACTATAGGAATGTGACTCGATGGGGCGACTTGCTGTTCCTATCTGGGAAATCTTCTCGGAGAGTTGTGGACGGCAAGCTGGGTGTCGACATCGCCTTGGACGAGGGAAAACGCATCGCCCGAGAGGTTGCGCTGGAGTTGCTTCTTGTCTTGCGCGAAGAGCTAGGCTCGCTGAACCGTATAGGGCAATTCATCGAGCTCCAAGGATTCATCAATGCATCGGATGACTTCAAAGGGCACGCCCAGGTTCTCGATGGTGCATCCGACCTCCTGGTGGAAGTTTTGGGGCCCGCGGGCGTTCATTCTCGTTCCGTTCTTGGTGCTGTTTCGCTGCGCGGTGGACAGCCAGTCATCTTGCGCGCAGTCGTAGGAATAGGCCGGTAAGACAGCTCTCCCGGCAACACCAGGCGCTTCCGCTTCGACAAGCGTCCGTTAATCCGTCGATTCAGCGAAATCGCGAAGCGCGCGATCAAGGGTTTCCCATCGGAGTCGGGTCGGTTATTTCCGCGCGCCGAACGCCAGCGCGCCAAAGAACGATCTACCACTCGATATGCAAAGGACCTACCCCTACAAAGGCTTCGAAATAATCGTTGACCTTGAACTCGTGTGGGAGGCGTCAGGCAGCGCTGTGCTGTCGCCTCCGACCGGCTTTGTCGCAATCGTGTCTATCGAAGGGAAGGGGTTGCCGGCTTCGCTGGGATCTCCGATCCGCCTGATGAAAGATACCCAGAAGCCGTTCGGAACGGAAGCGACTGCACTCATGACGGGCTGTAGCGCGGGTCAGCGGGTCATAGACGATATGCTCCTGCGGGAATATTCGTCTCCTGCAAGGGAATGATCGTCAGCATGCAGGAGGACGCCCGCTTCGGGCTGATATCGAGTTCGGCCCGTCTCGGACGGTCGGCCGCCAGGCATTTGGCTGCTGGGTCGCTGAAAATCGGTTCTTTGCTAGCATGGCAGTCCATATCGAACTCAAGGACGCAGCCATTACCTTCTGACATGACTAAAGAAGCGCTTCACACGTTCCTGACCGCCTATTTCGACCTGGTCATTGACCCCTCCGAACGGGGCAGTGCCCGCTCGTACTTTCTCGGAAAGGTGGCATGGCACCCATCGGCGACCACGCGAATCCTTCATGTTCAATACGGCGCCAACGATCACGTCAGTCGTATCAAGCTTTGTATCTCGTCGGACAACAATAACAGCGTGTTTGTGCGGTTGCCGATGAACTGGTCAGAACTCGGCCAAGCCGTAGCCGATGAGATTTCGCTGCATGCGCCGCAAAGGCCGGAGTGCGGAATCGCCGACTGACCGCTTCGCATCCGCTCGCAGCTAATCAGACATTCGCGGCTGGCGAAGTATGAATCACCGGTCAGTAGCCGACTTGCGGTGGGAATCCCTGAACGTCTGCGATGGCCGAAAATTGCGTATAGGCCATCGAGCAGCATTGAGTTGATGACCGGGCGTCCGGGCGGAAGGTAGCCGGCCCGTCCTGTTCCGAGTATTGTCGCGGCTCCAACGGCAGTCACGCGCTTCCGTCAAGGTGGTGAGTCGGAGCTGATATTGATAACCCTGCCGCCGCCGATTGCTCTGAAGCAGGGGATGACGACTTGCATCGCCAACATCGCGCCAAACACATTGGTCTCGAACAGGTTGTACATAGGACCGCTGTACAGGCCGCGCAAATACCGGTTCCCACGGCTTCGACATCGCGTGGATCGAACGATGTAACTGTATATGCAGGCTCCTAAAGTACGCTCGCAACGGAACAGGACGCAGCGCAAGCAGTTGTAGAGGCGACTAGGGCTGATACCGAACCGTTGCGTTACGTCGTAGTCGAGGATGCGAAAGAGTCTGCCCGGATGCGGCGCGAGACATCGGAGCGTACTTACGCATCGTGGGCAAAGGACAAGTTTCGGCTGGAAACGCGCTGACCGCCGAGGCTTCGAGGGAGTGCGCGACGTTCCGATGGACCGTCGCAGCACATCCCGGCGCAGACGTTTCCTCGCTGGCCGTTGTGTTCGTTTTCCCGCAACATCTTGGAGTTGTCGGGCCGACCTTTGCAAGAGGGCTCGCGTGCGGACATACGGCGGAACACTTAGGGCATTGCTGATCAAGTCCACCGCATAGCTACTCGGAGCGTTATAGAGCGGAGTGGATAAGGAAGGCAGAACAGGATGAAGCAGCAGACGCTGGCGATGGAAGCTGACGAAGGTGCGGGTT
>NZ_JBKGUA010000064.1:0-27476 GCF_046543485.1 Paraburkholderia sp. EG304
GACGCAGACTCCGGACTGGTTCATACAGTCATTGGAACGGCGGCCAATGTGCACGACACCACCGTTGCCCAGGCGTTGCTGCACGGCAAGGAGACGGATGTCTACGCTGACGCCGGGTATCAGGGAATCGAAAAGCATTGTGAGGCCGACGCAGCTCGTTGGCATGTTGCGATGAGACCGGGCAAGCGCAGACTACTGGACCAGAGTAATCCTCTGGACGCGATATACCATCAGATCGAGCGGCTCAAGGCCGGTATCCGTGCCAAGGTTGAGCACCCGTTTCGCGTCATCAAGCGGCAGTTCGGCTATGCGAAGACCCGCTATCGCGGTTTGATGAAAAACACTGCCCAGATCACCACGTTGTTCGCTTTGAGCAATTTGTGGATGGCGCGCAGAGCTTTGCGAAACGCTTAAGATGGAGCCGGTGCGGGCATATGTTTCACCGGTACAGCCTCCGACTGGTGACTGTACCGGGCGATCTCCGCACAAGGAATGTCGTCGCCGTTCAGACTGCGATGCGTGTGGAAAATCGCCGCTACGAAAACGACTTCTGCAGAGCTTCCTTAACACCGCAAACCATAGTGTCGGCGCGCGGTACACGAACTCGCGCACGAATCGTGTTTCTGACGCTACGGGCGTCAACGCGTAGCTCACTGTGCCTGCAGGCTTCCCGTCTATCGTGCCGACAATGGCCCATTTGTGCGGACGGTCCCGTACGGAAACGGTCCACAGGACGCTTCCCCGGCGACCCGCCACGCGGAATTCTTCAGCAACCTGTTCACCGACATTTAACGAGTGGTCGACCGCCCCTCTTACCGATAGCGAAGACGGGTGCCAGCTGGGCCAGTGAGCAGGTGTCGTGACGTAGTCGAAAACCACCGCATCCGGTCGCTCGATCGAGGTCACGGTGGCAATCCTCGTCGTAAGATTGACCGACCCAGGCAACGGGACGGCAAGCAGTGCAGCGACCACGATGACTGCCAGGAGCGCGCTCATCCATTTCGATGGCCATTTCATCCGGGACTCGCGAAGTATGCTCCGTGCGCCGATAGGATCTGGCGTCAACGGCGCAACTTACAATCAAGGCACGATCGGGGCTTACTACTTGCTATCCAGACGAACTGGCTGCGCAATCCCACATTTTCAGCCGCTTCGTCGTCGCCGTGGTCGCCGGCTTTCAATGCTTCAGGCAAGTGTCGGCGTTCTTCCACGTGCAGACGTCGAGTCCGGTGTGAATGACCGGAGGCACGGACTTCCCTTGCGCGAGGTCGCGCATGACCATCGCGGCGCGGTAGCCCATTTCCTCGGGCCGCTGACCGACGAGCACATTCACCTTGCGGTCCTTGAGCGCCTGCAGTTCGGGCCCGAGCGTGTCAGCCGAGACGATCACGAATTTGCCGTTCTTGATCTTGTCCATGATCGGGGCGACGACCTGCGAAAAGGCCTGCGGAGCAAAGAGCGGCCAGCCGCCCGCCAGTAGAAAGGCGTCGAGACCCGTGGGGTTGGCGGTCAGCGTGTCCTGCATCATCTGATTCGCCTTCGCGGCGTCGTCGTTCACGTAGAGCGGACAGCCACTGATCTCATGCCACCCGTTCTCGCCAGCGAGCTTCGTGATGCCCTTCTTCCCGGAGAGCACATCGCGCGCGCCTTGGGCCCGCTGGTTGATGTTCTCCGCAGCCGGATTGCCCATCACGAGGCAGACATTGCCGCCTTTCGGCATCAGCATCTTCAGCTGCTCGCCGAGCTTGGCGCCCAGCTCGTAGTTGTCGGTGCCGACATAGCTTTTGCGCAGTGACGCATCCTTCGGCAGCAAATCGGCATCCGCGGTTATGACCGGGACCGATCCGCCGCGGCGGCGCAGCACCTCGGCCACAGCCGGCGCGTTCGCGGGCGAGATCGCCATGCTCGCGACGCCCTTGGTCAGCAGGTCGTCGATGATCTGCACTTGCGCGCTCTCGTCGGCCGCGGTCGCGGGACCGGTGTAATAACAGTT
This sequence comes from Paraburkholderia sp. EG304, assembly GCF_046543485.1. Classification (NCBI taxonomy): domain Bacteria; kingdom Pseudomonadati; phylum Pseudomonadota; class Betaproteobacteria; order Burkholderiales; family Burkholderiaceae; genus Paraburkholderia; species Paraburkholderia sp. EG304. The sequence goes on from NZ_JBKGUA010000064.1 coordinate 1,994, forward strand.
GTAGCCTTGCTTGTTGAGTTCCTTGTTCGCCCGTTCGCATCCCTGATGCATCAGGTCGAAGTACGGGTTGTCGAGACCCTTCACGACCAGCGCAAGGGTCTTATCGGCCGCAAAGCCCGGGGACGCCAGCATCGCGAGTCCTCCAGCCGCAGCAAGACACATCAACAGTTTTTTCATGGCTTCCTCCTGTTGGGCGCCGGCTCTGCGGTACCCATGTCGGCTTACACAGTCTTCGTAACGCGTCCCGCCTCCCGCGGCACCGGCCCGGAAGCGGCCGGTGCGTCCACAGACATTTCAATCCCCTTGCCGCTCGCCACCGAGCCGGTTGAAGAGCACCGCGACGACAATGAAGCTGCCGACGACCGTGCCCTGCCAGAACGCGTCGACGCCGAGCAGGATCAGGCTGTTGCGGATGACCTCGATGAGCGCCGCGCCGACGATCGTGCCGAAAGCGCTGCCAACCCCGCCGATCAGATTGGTGCCACCGACCACGGTGGCCGCGATCACGCGCAGTTCGTCGCCGGTGCCGAGGCCGGTCGTCACTGCGCCTAGCCAGCCGACTTCGAGAATCGCCGCGACACCCGCCATGAGGCCACAGAGCACGTAGACGCTACAAACGATGCGGCGCACCGGTACGCCGGTGAGAGTCGCCGCATGACGGTTGCCGCCGATCGCGAAGACGTAGCGGCCCCAGCGCGTCCAGCCGAACGCGAACCAGAACAACAGCCCAAGCAGGATCAGGAACCACACCGGATTGGCGACGCCGAGCGTCGCGCCGCCGCCGAGCGTGAGGAGTTTGCTGCCGTCGGGGCCGAAATCGAAAATGGTCCGGCTGCGGGAAATCACGAGTGCGAGGCTGCGGCCGACGCTCAGCATCGCGAGCGTCACGACGAACGGCTGCATGCCGAGATAGGCGATGAGCAGGCCGTTCACGAGGCCGACCAGCCCGGCGGTCAACAGTCCCATGCCGATACCGGCCCAGATCGGGTAGCCCGCGTTCATGACGACCGAGAGCACGATACCGCTGATGCCGATGGTCGAGCCGACCGAAATGTCGATGCCGCCCGTGACGATCACCGCCATCATTCCCAGCGCCACGATGGCGACGAAGGCGAAGTTTCGCGTAACGTTGAAAAGATTCTCGGAAGTCGCGAAGGTCGAGGTCGCAATCGACAGGGCGATACAGGCGACGATCGTTGCCAGCACGACCCAGAACACCTGGCTTGCGAGTAGTCCCGACCAGCGAGTATGCGTCCTCGCGGACTGTGGATCATCGAGCAATGGCGGCATTGTGGGGGGCCTTCGCGACGCGTCGTTCAAAGTGGGGCTCCGATGCAAGGCAGTTTCAGGCAGCGGCGATGGCGCCGGTGATGAGACCAGTCACCTCTTCCGGGGAGGACTCCTCGGTTTTCTTGTCCGCGACCTTGCGCCCGCGCCGCATGACAACCACCCGGTGGGCGACGGCGAATACGTCGGGCATGCGGTGGCTGATGAGGATGACGGCGATGCCGTGTTCGGACAGGCGTTTGATGAGATCGAGCACCTCGGCGACCTGGCGGACGCTGATCGCGGCGGTCGGCTCGTCCATGAGGACGAGCCTCGCTTCAGAGAGGCGTGTGCGGGCGATGGCCACCGCTTGCCGCTGCCCGCCCGACATTTGCCTGACGAGGTCGCGCGGGCGCGTCTCGGACTTCAGTTGCTTGAACAGATCACCCGCACGCCGATACATGGTCGCGTGATCGAGCACGCGGACAGGTCCGAACCCGATCCGCAGTTCGCGGCCAAGAAAGACGTTGGCGGCTGCGGTCAGATTGTCGCAAAGCGCGAGGTCCTGATAGACGACCTCGATGCCGCGCGCGCGGGCGTCGATCGGTTTGGTGAAATGCACGGGCTTTCCATCGATGAGCATTTCACCGTGCGAAGGCGGAAAGTTACCGGCGACCACCTTCACCAATGTCGATTTGCCGGCCCCGTTATCGCCCATGAGGCCGACCACCTCGCCCGGCTCCAGGCTGAGCGTCACGTCGATCAGGGCCTGAATGGCGCCGAAATGTCTGGAAACGCCTCTGAGCTCAAGAAGACTCATAGACTGTCGCGTTCGCTGGGGTGGAGGCGCCCACTGCATTGGCTGGGCGGCCAGTAAGACATACGAGCTAGGTAGATGTTTTTTAGTGCACGATGGGGGTTTTAGCAAGGCACTTTAGCCACCTGCCGAACTCGCTCATTTGTCGTGCCCGCTTCACTTCATCGCTATGCAGATAGATCGTCGTTGTCGACGCTGAAGGGTGCCGCAGGTTGTCCAGCACGATGCTCAGTTTCGTGCCGCCTCCGGGCGCATGCGTCGCGTGAGTGTGGCGCATCCAGTGCGGACTTTCGCACCGCTCGGAATTCTTCGTGTAGAGCGGGAATATTCGAACTCCTGCGGTCGTTTAGCTTGCGGCGATGTCTCGCCAGTGACGAGGAGGGTAGCTATGTCTCAGATCTCGCGTGGTCTCAAAGCGGCGGCTGCGATCGCGCTCGCCGCCGGTTTCACAATCGGGTATGCCGCTGCTGATGACGCCTATGTCGTCACACCGCTCGTGTCCAACGTGGCAGGCGCAGCCCCGAAAGTCGACGGTGTCCTGCAGAACGCCTGGGGTATTGCCTTTAGTCCGGCAGGAAGTCCATTCTGGATCAACGACAATGCCACCGGCTGCTCCACGCTATATGACGGCGCGGGGACCAAGGTGACGACGCTGCAGGTCGCGATCCCGCTGCCAGGCAACGTCATACCGGGCGGCGCCTGTCATCCCGTCCTTCCCAAGTCGCCACCGAATCCCACGCCCGCGGCGCCAACCGGGATTGTGTGGAATCCCTCGTCTGCGTTTCTCGTGCCAGGCACCAAGATACCAGCCGTGTTCATCTTCGCAACCGAAGATGGCACGATTTCCGCTTGGGCCGGTGGGTTGAATCCGCCGAATAACGCCGTGATCGCGGTCGATAACTCTTCCAATCCCTCCGCCGACAGCGGGGCTGTCTACAAGGGGCTCGTCTTCGGAGTCAATGCGCAAGGCGGATTCCTCTTTGCGACGAACTTCCGTTCGGGTCGGATCGATGTATTTGGGCCGAACGGTTCAGACGGCCAGTTCACGCCTGCGACGACCGACGGCGGCTTCGTCGACCCGAACATCCCTGCCGGCTATGCCCCGTTCGGTATCGCGAATATCGATGGGGATCTTTTCGTCACCTACGCAAAGCAGAACAAAGAGAAGCATGACGACGATGCAGGACGCGGTCGTGGATTCGTCGACGTATTCGATACCGACGGCCACCTGCTGCGTCGCTTTGCAAGCCGAGGGACGCTCGACTCGCCATGGGGGATCGCCCGTGCATCGTTTGCGTTCGGCCGCTTCAGCGGCAAGATTCTCATTGGCAACTTCGGCGATGGTCGAATCAATGTCTTCGACAATGACGGCGCTTTCGTCGATCAGTTGGAGAATGAGTTCGGCAATCCACTGGCAATCGACGGTCTGTGGACTCTGACACTCGGTGGCGGCCGCAATTCGAGCCCGGACACGCTGTACTTCTCGGCCGGTCCTAACAAGGAGACCAATGGACTTTTCGGGATCATCGCTCCGGCAAGAGGCTCCAGGGAGCGAGGCGCTGACCATTGACGATATTCAAGTTCGAGACGAAGGACCTCATCTCAGCCGGTCGCGGGACTCACCAGACGCGACCGGCTGTTATTGATCCGTGGTGCCCGAAGGCAATCCACTGGATCGAATGGTCTACACTTTATTCATTGCATCGATGCAGCCGTTGCGGATAGGCCATCCAGGACCATAACAGCGGCACCCGACACGCAAAACGCGCCACCTGTCACGCAAAATATGCCATCGGGTGACGGCACCACCATGCCAACGGCTGTGAATAGCGGTGGCGAGTATTGAGAGAACGGGGTATGGCAGGTTTGCCTCATGAAGGCCAAGTTTCTCTTCGCCGTGCTGCTGCTCGGTGCGATAGATTGCGCTGCGGATCCAGGTTATTACAACACGTGCGCGGCGTATCCGGCTTATCCGTGTGAGTTCTATGCCGGCTGTCCGTCTCGCGGCCAGCCATGCGTATTCCTTGGCGGCGGTGTCCGCCGCTTCCACGACTTTGACCATGGCGACGGCTTTCACCATGGGTTCCACGGTCGCAGCACTCAGTTCGAGCAGGGCGGGGGCCACAGCGGCGGTCACGGCGCACGCAACTAGGCACCGGCACATTTCTATCGATGAAAACCGCCCATCAAAAATGGGAGCACTGCCCAGTTGTCGCTATAACTTGTCTTCGTAGCATTGCCGCCGGTCGCGACGTTGGGAATTCAGCCACAAATAACGAGGTGGTCCGGTCATTCATGAGGGCGGATCAGAGGCAGCAGCTCGGCCATTACGGTCATTGGCCGAGTGCCAAAGGCCGCTATGCGTTGGCGATTCAACCGGTCGATGCATGGGCATTGATAACGTCCATGCATCAATGATTCCAGAAATCGCACTTCTACTCTTGGTCTTCTTGCGCAACTATGCGTCATCAGAAGCCCGAGAAAACGGTTCAAAAGCACAGCGCGAAGTGATCCAGTGCGCACTCAAGGCCGATGCGTGGATGCAATCGGGCGGACGCGCAGGTCGCGGCGCGTATCGGCGCGCGCGAGGCGCACCTGCAAGCGCGCGTGGCATAAGGAGAGCGTGCTCAAGATTCTGGGCGGCGAATCGTCGGAGGTGACGCCGGTGAGCCATGCGTTTTCGGGCACGAACGTCGTGTTCGGCAAGGCGCCTGGCAAAGGCGGACAGGTGCGTCAATGTCGACGCAGTGATAAGCCTCTGACGGTCGCCGCCGTGCCCGCGTTGCGCGGCTCGGTGGCGACGGCAGGGCCGAGATTGATAACAGTAGAACATCAATCGTTCCGAAAATTGCACTTATCGTTTTGCCGCCTCCGGGCGAATATTGCCAGAACCACAATCGGCCGGACCACCGCGTCTTTTCAAGATTTCAGGAGACACCTTGATGCACCCCTCGACTAACCTTTCGACCGGACGTTCGAAGGCCGCCGCAGTTTTCCGTGTAACGGCCGGAAATTTCCTGGAGCAGTTCGACTTCTTCCTGTTCGGCTTCTACGCCACGCAGATCGCCAATGTTTTCTTTCCCGCCCACAGCGAGTTCGCCTCGTTGATGATGACGTTCGCCGTGTTCGGGGCCGGCTTCCTGATGCGGCCGCTGGGCGCGATCGTGCTCGGCGCCTACATCGACGACGTCGGCCGCCGCAAGGGCCTCATCGTCACGCTTTCCATCATGGCGAGCGGCACGATCCTGATCGCGTTCGTACCGGGCTACGCGACGATCGGACTCCTGGCGCCCGCGCTCGTGCTGCTCGGACGGCTGCTGCAGGGCTTCTCGGCGGGCGCGGAGCTGGGCGGTGTGTCGGTGTATCTTGCCGAGATGGCCACGCCCGGCCGCAAAGGGTTTTTCACGAGCTGGCAGTCCGCGAGCCAACAGGTGGCGATCGTCGTCGCCGCGGGCCTCGGCTTCGCGCTCAATCAGTGGCTGAGCGCATCGGCCATCGCAGCCTGGGGTTGGCGCGTGCCGTTCCTGGTGGGCTGCATGATCGTGCCGTTCATCTTCATGCTGCGTCGCAATCTGGAGGAAACGCAGGAGTTCAAGGCGCGCCAGCATCGTCCGACCATGAAGGAAGTATTCGGCACGCTGGTCCAGAACTGGGCCGTCGTCGTCGCAGGCATGATGCTGGTGGCGATGACCACCACGAGCTTTTACCTCATCACGGTCTACGCGCCGACCTTCGGCAAGACGGTCCTGCACCTGAGCACCGCCGACAGCCTGCTCGTGACGCTGTGTGTGGGCGTATCGAACTTCGTGTGGCTGCCGGTCGGCGGTGCGCTCTCCGACAAGCTCGGCCGCCGGCCGCTCCTCGTCGCCATGACGGTGCTCGCGATCGCGACCGCCTACCCGGCACTGTCGCTGCTCGCTCACGCGCCTAGCTTCGTCAACATGCTGCTCGTCCTCCTTTGGCTCTCGTTCATGTACGGCATCTATAACGGCGCGATGGTCGTCGCGCTCACGGAAGTGATGCCGGTGCAGGTGCGCGTTGCCGGCTTCTCGCTCGCCTACAGTCTCGCGACGGCCGTGTTCGGAGGCTTCACGCCCGCGATCTCGACGGCGCTTATTCATATGACTGGCGACAAGGCCGCGCCCGGATACTGGATGAGCCTCGCCGCAGCGTGCGCGCTTCTGGCGACGTTCGCGCTCTATCGCCGCCGCGCAGTGTCGCTGACGCCGGCGCACTGATGCGCTTCCCCCGCATCCATCGCAACCGCACACGACCTTAACCATGAGAAATCTGCTTCTGAAACTTTGCGCGGCGGCGCTCGTCGCAAGCTCGGCCGCTGCGGCGAACGTGCAGGCCGCCGACCTGCACGTCATGAGTTCCGGCGGCTTTACCGCCGCGTACAAGGTGCTCGGCCCGAGGTTCGCGTCCGAGACGGGCAACACGCTCGACACCGCGCTCGGACCCTCGATGGGCAAATCGCCCGAAGCGATCCCCAACAGGCTCGAGCGCGGCGAGCCCGCGGACGCCGTCATCATGGTCGGCTACGCACTCGACGAGCTGATCAAGCAAGGCAAGGTCATCCCCGGATCGCGGGTAGAGCTGGCCGATTCGCGCATCGGCATGGTCGTGCGCGAAGGGGCGGCGAAGCCCGACATCGGCTCCCCCGAGGGTCTCAGGCAGACCCTGTTGCAGGCGAAGTCGATCGCCTACTCGGACAGTGCGAGCGGCGTCTATATCGAGCGAGAGCTGTTCAAGAAGCTGGGCATCGAGGACCAGGTCAGGTCGAAGGCGAAGATGATCCCGCGGATTCCGGTGGCGTCGGTGGTGGCAAGCGGGGACTACGAAATCGGCTTCCAGCAGGTGAGCGAATTGCTGCCCGTCCAGGGCGCCACGTTCGTCGGCAAGATTCCCGAGTCTCTGCAGTCCGTCACGCGTTTCGCCGCCGGCATTCCCGTCGGTGCGCTGCATCCGAAGGAAGCGAAGGCGCTTCTCGACTATCTTGCTTCACCCGGTGTACAGGCAGAAGTGAAATCGACCGGGCTCGATTCAGTCCTGGCGCATTGAGGCGGAACCACGGGAAGGCTTGTCTGAAACGTCACGATGCGGTCTTCCTTCCTGTCTTGACTGTCGCCGTTACGTTATTGCCCACGGCATCACCGCTTGCGGCTCCGGCGCGCTTCATCTCGATGATCGTCCGATGAAACTCCTGTGCGGCCGGTGTGAGCGGCCGTCCGCGCCGTCTTACGATTCCCACGCGTCGTTTCACCACCGGTTCGACGAGCGGCACACTCGTGAGGATCGGGTGGTCATGTCCGGGCATGGCCATCGACGGCACGGCGGCGACGCCGAGCCCCGCTTCGATTAACCCGAGCATGGTCGTTACGTGTCGCGTCTCGGTGCCGCGACGGCAGCTTCAGCACGGCGGGGAGACCGCGCGGATGGCCGTTCGCCATCGTGTGCATTTCGGTGTTGTCTGCCCCGTATCAGCTCGCCGCGCCTCGCAAATCTCTAATATGCTGATAGACGGTGGCACGTCCCATCCCCAACACATTCGCGACGTAGTTGGCAGCGCTCTTCCCCTTGAACGCCCCTTCGGCCCACAGCGCTTCGACGATCTCGCGACGATGGTCGCGAGTCAGCGAATTCAGCGCCAACTGACGTTCCTGAAGCCACGTGTGAAGGAACGTGTTGATGCGTTCCTGCCAGTCGTCCTTGAACAGCTCTTCGGGCTGCTTCACCACGCCGGCGCCGGAGATCACACGATCGATCACATGTTTGATGTCTTCGAAGACGGCGATGTTGTAGTTCACGCACATCACGCCGACGGCGCTGCCGGCATCGTCGAACAACACCGTGCTGACGCAACGCATCCGCCTCCCATCCCAATTGATTTTTTCATACGGCCCGACGGTACCGGACTCCGCGGAATGGTCGATCTCTTCCAACGCGGAGTCGTCGCCGAGTTCGCGTTTCGACAGATTATTGGCGATGTAGGCGATCGTTTGACTTTGCAGGTCATGAATGACGATTTCGACGTACGGGAAAAACAACAGCGCAATGCCATCGGCGACGCGGCTGTAGCGGTCCAGAAGTAGCCGACGTGCGGCCGTTGTCTTGAGCTTTCGCATAGGGAGAGATGCTTGCAGCTTTCTGAAGGTCCACTTGGGTGGGCGTCGGTATGGAAGGTCCGAAAACGTTCGGCATTTTGCCACGAGCGATGCGGTACTTCTGCTCGATGGCACGACGACCCGCATGTCGGCGAAGACCCTTTGCCATTGCTCCGGCGGCATGGCGCGATCTGGCGCGTCGGCAAGATCGTGGGGATTACTTACGTGCCCGCGCGAGCAGTCAGATATTTGAACAGTTCATAGGCAATCGCGACGTCTTCAAGACCCAGCCCGATCGAGCGGAAAAACACGTGCTTTCGATAGGACGGTTTGATCGCTTCGCCGCACATGAGTTCGGCGAGATCGCCCAGCACGGCTTCGGGACGCCAGCCATGGTATTCGGAAGCGAGCTTCATCTCGCCCGCGGTGGCTGGGGTGGTGCGGCGGTAGTCGCAATAGACGTCCATGTCGGCGAGCCATGCGGGCGGAATCTCATGAGCGTTCGCCACGTTGGTGCTGATAGACGTGATGAGCGCTGGCTTGTCGAGCATGTTTTCGTGCAGCACCGGGGTGCCGGACGAGGTACACAGCGCAACGACGTCGGCGTCGGCGACACAGTCTTCGATCCTTGTACAGATGGAGACTCTTTCATCGAGCGCTGCGAGCTGCACACGTTTTTCGGTGTCGTTCGCAAGCCCGGGCGAAAACACCCGGATCGACTGCCACGGCCGCGTCGACGCGAGATGGCGCAAATGAGCCTGTCCGACCGCCCCCGCGCCGACAATCGCGAGCCGGCGCGCATGATCGGCGGCGAGTTGCTGTACCGCGAGTGCGGTCGCTCCGGCGGTGCGCTCGATCGTCAGCAGACCCGAATCACACAACATCAGCGGTTGCCCCGTTTCCATCGACATCAATGCCGTCCACGCGGTAATGATCGGCTTCGCCTGCGTGACGATGTATGGCGACAGCTTCGCGCCGAACACTTTCGCGTCCGCCATCACGCCCAGATATGTGATGAAGTCGCCGGCGTTCTGCGGGAAAAGAGTCAGCGTCTGCGGAGGCTGCACTGCCATGTGGCTTCCGAGCGCGCGAAACATCTGCGCCAGCACGCTGCGCACGTCGAGGTGAGGAAGCGCCTCGCGAATGGTTTGCTGGTCGACGACCAGGGGCATTGCGTTTTCTGACTGGATCATTGAACTGCGCTCCACAACGGTGCCGGTGCTCCGGCGGTCAGGTGATTCTAAGTCAAACTGTCCAGTCTGGACATTTATTTTGAAAAGTGCTTGCTTTTATATCTGTCCAGAATAGACTGTCAATCCAGAGCACGTGTAAGGCCGGCGCGTCATCTGCCTCATGCGATGTCTCGGAGCGGGCCGGTCAACCGTCGCGCATGCCCTCAATTGTCGTCGCCCAAATACCCAGGGGACCTCTTATGTTTCGGAAGCTTCAACTTTCACTTATCGTCGCTGCTGCATTGGCGGGCTCGCTAGGGACCGTCGGCGCGCAGGCTCAGGACACTTTGCGCTTCGGTATCGAGGCAGCCTACCCGCCGTTCGAAAGCAAGTCGCCGAGCGGGCAACTTCAGGGCTTCGACGTCGACGTCGGCAATGCGGTCTGCACGAAGCTGGGCGTGAAGTGCGTGTGGGTCGAAAATGCGTTCGATGGACTGATTCCCGCGTTGGAAGCCCGCAAATTCGACGTGATCAATTCCGCGATGAACATCACGGACAAGCGCAAGCAATCGATTGAATTCACGAAGCCGATCTATATCGTGCCGATCGTGATGGTGGCGCGACGTGGCTCCGGCCTGTTGCCCGACGTGAAAAGTCTGCAAGGCAAACGGGTCGGCGTGTTGCAGGGGTCGTCGCAGGAGGATTTCCTCAAAGCTCATTGGGCGAATGCCGGCGTCACGGTCGTGTCGTACCAGGACCAGGATCAGGTCTACGCGGACCTGCTTGGCGGGCGCCTCGACGCTGCCGTTCAGGAAGCGCAAACTGCGCAGGACGGTTTCCTCGGCAAGCCCGAGGGCCACGAGTATGCGATCGTCGGCAAGCCGCTCAGCGATCCGGCAACGCTCGGCGAGGGCACCGGCTGGGGCTTGCGCAAGGCCGACAAGGCGCTGGTCGCGAAAGTCAATGCCGCGCTCGACGCGCTGAAGAAAGACGGCACGTTGAGCAGTCTTTCGCAGAAGTATTTCAACAACGACATCATCGCGAAGTAACGAGTCCACGAGCCGGCGCCAGAGGTTTCTCGCCGGCTCGCTGCGCAAAATGCGGCCGCCCGGCGTCCAGTCCTGATAGAAAAAGCGAAGCGAGTTTATGGATTTCGATGTGATAGTGCTGGGCGCTGGGATTGTCGGCGTATCGTCCGCGCTGCAGTTGCAGGATCGCGGCCGCCGGGTGGCACTGGTTGATCGGCGCGCTCCGGGCGAAGAGACCAGCTTCGGCAACGCGGGGCTGATTGAAAGCTCGTCGGTCGTTCCCTACGGTTTTCCGCGCGATTTCGGCACGTTGCTGCGCTATGCGAAGAATCGTTCGACCGACCTGTACTGGGACTATCGGGCGTTGCCGCACTTTGCGAGCTGGCTCGCGCGCTTCTGGTGGGAATCGTCGCCCGAGCGATTGATGGCCGCCGCGCGCGACATGTTGCCGTTGATCCAGCAAAGCGTAGCTGAACACGATCGGCTCATCGAGCGCGCGCAACTCGGCCATCTCATTCGCGACAGCGGCTGGATCGACGCCTATCGCACCCCAGCGGGATTTTCGCGGCAGGCGGCGGCCGCCGCATTGACTGCCAGGACCTATGGCTTGCGGGTCGCGGTGCTGGATTCGGCGGCGCTGGCCGCGCGCGAGCCGGGCCTCGCGGACGGCTTTTGTGGCGCGTTGCATTGGCAGGACCCGAAAAGCATCGTCAATCCCGGGGCACTGACTAAAGGTTATGCGAGTTTTTTCGAAGCGGGCGGCGGAACGGTGCTCACCGGCGACGCCGCCACGCTAACGGCGCAAGCGGGCGCGTGGACGGTTCAGACATCGTCGGGCCGGATCAGCGCTAAAGAAGTCGTGGTGGCGCTCGGTTCTTGGTCTGACCGCGTTTTCGCGCCGCTTGGTTACCGCATTCCTTTGCGCGCGAAGCGCGGTTATCACATGCACTACCGTCCTACCCGCCAGATGCTGTCGATGCCATTCGTCGACGCGGAGCAGGGCTACGTGGTGGCGCCGATGGAAGGGCGGTTGCGGCTGACCACGGGGGTCGAGATCGCGCGGCGTGACGCGAGGCCGACGGGCATACAGCTCGAACGCGCGGAGCGCATTGCCAGGCCGAGCTTCGGTCTCGGTGAGCGACTCGACGCGAGTCCGTGGCTCGGCCTGCGTCCTTGCACACCCGATATGCGCCCCGTCATTGGGCGCGCGCCGCGTCATCGCGGGTTGTGGTTTGCATTCGGTCATAACCATCATGGTTTGACCTTGGGGCCCGTCACCGGTCGACTGCTGGCGGAGATGATGACCGGGGCACCGACCTGTGCGGACGCGCGTCCGTTTCGGGCTGAACGGTTCCGTGGTTAGCGGCGGGAATGCGCCCGGCCTGAAGATCTGGTTGGGTGGATCGGCCACTATGAAACACGTTCCATTCAGGATGGAGATCGAGAGTGTCTTTGCATGGCGTTGTGTCGCTTCCATTCACGCTACTGAATCGCGGTCAACTTGGTAGCGCAGGTGTGCTTTCTTCTTCTACGGGGTCATCGTCGCCTGCATCACCAAAGCATTGTTCGATATTGCCAATTTTGCTGGAGCGAAAGCACGGACTGGAAAGGCCACGGTCATGTGTAAGCGAACTATCCCGGCTCATTGGGAGTGGCAATCTCGTGGACGACTTTTGACGCGTGCCTATGTGGAGGAATACGAGATACTGGATTTGATTATCAATGGCCGGAAGATGACGTATCGGCCGTATCCGTGGATTATGGAGCGCACAACTGCAAACACGACTGAGCCAGTTCAGTTCAAAGCTGCCCGATTCACTAGCAAAGTGCAGATCATAAAATTCAAGTACCTTTAGTCGAGTAGAACGTCGCGTCAAGGATCGAAACATCTCTGAGCGACTACTCTTGAGTGAACCGAAGGCTGCTCAGGGTCGGCCTATACCTGTTGCATCAAGCACGATACGAGATGACGGTCTCGCTCGATCGTTGGACACAGTGCGGCCAATAGCGGCCAAATGATGCACCCATAGCACTACCCTCTTGCGAGCAGACAAGCATAGCTCGCGCCCGGCCGCGCGCGTTCAACCGCGTTGCAGATCTCAGGTTCCCACCCGGTTGGAGCGGCCCGCGACACCATAGGCAAAGGCTGCTCCCGCGAATGCAACACCCACGCCACAGACCCCGCGCCACCCCGCGAGAGCCCATCCGGCGCCCGAGAGCGCCGCCCCGAGCGCGCCGCCGACCATGAACGCACCGACGAACAGTCCGTTCAGCCGCCCGCGTGCGGCGGGATTCATGAGATTGACGGCGCGGCGGCCAAGCGTCTGATCGATGACGACGCCTGTGTCGATCGCCGCACCACCGATGACGAGCGCCGCGATCGCGAGCCGGGGGTGGGCCTGCGGAGCGAAGCCCAACCCGCCCGATCCCGCCACGGCGATGAGCGCAAGGGCCGCGATGATCAACAGGTGCGCGAACAGCAGCGCACTGCGACCGTGCCCGCAGTCGCCCGCCTGGCCGGCGAGCGGCGTGACGACTGCGCCGCTCGCACCCGCGAGCGCGAAAAGCGCGATCCCGTGCAGGCCGAATCCGAACGGTGGCTGCGCGAGCAGTAGTCCGACCGACGCCCAGAACGCGCTAAACGCCGCCATCGCCAAAGCGGCGGAGATCGCGCGCCGCTGCAGGATGCGTTCACGCGCGAGAAGGGTCCAGAGCGATCCCAGCAAGGCAGCGTAGCGCGTGATTACCGGCGGCGCGCGGTAGGGCAGGCGCCGCATGAGCACACCCGCGAGCAACGCATTGATTAGCGCGCTCGTGCCGTAGAACGCGCGCCAGCCGGCCCAAGCCGCGATGACACTGGCGAGCGGCCGCGACAGCAGGATCCCGATCATCAAGCCGCTCATCACGTTGCCCACGGCGCGGCCGCGCTGGGCCTCGGGCGCCATCGACGCGGCCATCGGCACGAGCATCTGGATCACGGTCGATGTCGCGCCCGCCAGGAATAGCGCGGCAAGGCACACCCACGCCGAACGCGCGAACATCGGCACAGCGAGGAGCAATGCGCAGCAGAACAGCGTCCGCACGATCAGGCGGCGGTTCTCGATCAGATCGACCAACGGAACGAGAAGCACGAGCCCAGTGGCGTAGCCGAGCTGCGGCAGCATCGACACGAGGCCGCCGAGCGCATGGGGAAGATTCAGCGTGGCGGCAATCGGGCCGGTGAGCGGCTGCGCGGCGAACAGGTTGATGATGATGAGACCGACTGCAGTGCCGAAAAAAACCGTCATCGGCGTGGTGAGCTGGCCGGCCTCGCGCTCGTCGGCGCGTTCAGCGTGCGGCTGGCCGACGGTGCAGGATGAAAGATCTGCGGGGCGGTCCATGACGACGCTCCGGTTGAAGGACTTGTGGTCTATGCTAGAAGCTGCTTCGTTATGCGACAATTGAAACATCTTGATAATGATTATGCGAGATTGTTTTGAATACGCGTGATCTCCAGGCGTTCGTGGCCGTCGTTGAATGTGGGTCGATCGTCGGTGCGGCCGAACGGCTCCATCTAACCCAGCCCGGCCTGACGCGCCGCATCCAGAGCCTCGAAAGCACGCTGGCTCTTGCGCTGCTCGACCGTCAGGCAAAGCCGCTCAAGCCGACCGCTGCCGGGCGGGAGGTCTACCTGCTTGCGCGTAACGTGCTCGGCGCCGTCGACGAACTGCTGGCCGTCGCTTCCCCCGACAGCGAGCCGGAAGGCGAACTGCGCATCGGCGTGCCGCCGTTCCTCTCCGACCTCGCGCTCGAACAGCCGCTCGACCGCCTGCGCGGGACCTACGCCAAGCTGACGCTGCGTGTGACGGCGGGCTGGTCGCCGCGTCTGCTGCAATCGGTCGAACTGGCGCAGGTCGATGCCGCTGTCGTGTTGATGCCCGGTGATATCGCGCTGCCCGAGGCGTTGGTCAGTACGCGGCTCGCTTTCATGCCGACTGCCGTCGTCGCGGCGCGTTCGCTTGGGCTGCCGAAAGCGCCCGTCACGCTGCAATACCTCGCGCAGCATCCGTGGGTGCTCAACCAGGACGGCTGCGGCATGCGCTCGGCGCTGTCGCGCGCGCTCGCGCGGGCGGGGTTGCCGTTCAACGTCGCCGTCGAGGCGTTCGGCTCCGACTTGCAGCTATCGCTTGTCGCGCGGCAGCTCGGAATCGGGATCGTCTCGCCGGAAGTGCTTGCGCGCAGCCCGTTTCGCGACGTGTTGCAGGTGATCGATGTCACGGATTTCGAATCAGGCGTCGAGGTCTGGCTCGTCCACCACCCGCTACCGGGACGGCTCGTGCGGCCGATCGCACTCTTGCGCGATTCGCTGGCCGAGGTGCTGCGTGCTCATGGGATGGCTGCGGCGCATTCCTTTGAGCGCGTCGATGGCGCGGCTGTCAGCAGGCGATCCGGGAAGAATGGACGCGGTAGCTTGAGCCATGCTTGATAGGGGACTTCGACATGATTGGTTTTTTTGAGTGACCGGGCACCATGAACCGCTTCCTCGTTATTTTGGGCGTGCTGTGCCTGCTTGCCGGCCTCGGATGGCATTGGTTCGCGCGCATCCCGTTCGGCCGGCTGCCTGGCGACATACATATCGTTCGCGGCGGTATCGATTTCCATTTTCCGATCGTCACGTGCATCGTGATTTCGGTCGTGGTGTCAGTGCTCTTGTGGTTGTTGCGACGGTAAGTGCGCGTTGGCGCCGGTGAAACGGATGCCCCACGCCGTCTAGCTTCCTGTCGCGCGGTGTGCTGCTCACTTGGCGGCGGGCGGCGGCGCGGGCACTCGCTGAAAGTCGGCATGATTCGGCGGTTGTGCGGCGACATCGACCTGTCCGTGAATGCGTGCCTGATGGCCATCCGCGAACATGTAGTACGGGAACGGGTGGGGCGGCTCCGAAGCCGCGTCGAGCCTGGCAATCAACTCGGGCGCCAGCACGAAGTCGAGTGCACCGAGCGATTGTTCGAGCTGCGCCGCCTTCGTCGCGCCGACGACGATGCTCGCAACCCCCCGTTTCTGATACAGCCAGTTCAGGGCGACCTGAGCCATCGGCCGATTCGCAGCGTGCGCGACTGCCTCCAGCTCGGCGACGATCGAAAAGTTGCGCGCGGATAGCTTGTCGAATCCGGGCGGCGGCGCGGTACCTAGCGTCTGCAGGCGACCACTGCCCGTTACAGTGGCCTGGTTTTGGGCGTCTTGCGACGGACGGTATTTGCCCGACAGCACGCCCATGCCAAGCGGGCTCCACGCCACGAGCCCCATGCCGAGGTGTGTGGCGAGGTCGGCGAACTCGTGTTCCGCGTTGCGTTCTATCATCGAGTATTCCAACTGCATTGCCGCGACCGGTTCGAAACCGCGCCAGTCCGCGAGCGTCTGCGCCCGACCCGCATACCACGCTGGCACGTCAGAGAGGCCGACGTAACGGATCTTGCCAGCGCTGACGGCGTCGTCCATGGCGCGCATCACTTCGTCGGCGGGCGTCATGCGGTCCCACGTGTGCAGGTAATAGAGATCGATGTAGTCTGTGCCGAGCCGCCTGAGCGAGCCTTCGAGTGCCCGAAGCAGGTTCTTCCGATGGTTGCCGCCCGCATTCGGGTTGCCGGGCTGCGCGTTGTACGAGTACTTCGTCGCGATCACGAGCCGCTCGCGCATCGCGCGCGCCGCTGTGAAGCGGCCGACCCATTGCTCGCTCGTGCCTTCCGTGTAGAGATCAGCCGTATCGATGAAGTTGCCGCCTGCGTCGACGTATAGATCGAAGAGCCGCTGCGCCGTTGCTTCGTCGGCGCCCCAGCCCCATTCAGTGCCGAACGTCATCGTGCCGAGCGACATCGGGCTCACGCGCAGGCCGGAACGACCGAGCAGGGTATAGCGATCGAGCGACATGACTGTCTCCTCTGGGGCCAGGTAAGCGACCCATTATTGTGCGCGCCTTTCTTGTGCCGCTGTTGACCGCGGCACGGTAGCAGCCACTGTCCAACTTTCATTTGCCCGCAGCAAACGGGCTCACATCCGCACAGATGAGCAATCCAGCCAGCTTCGTGGGCTGGGACTTCAGCCGGAACGGCCCGTGGGTGATGCCGCGCGGGGCCACGCAACCGGTTCTGCGCTGGCAAGTCACCGCGCAATGAATGGTGTGCCCCGGGGCACCTTTGGCTCTCTTTGCATAGGTTTGCTGGGCCGCGCTTTCTGTTTCCTCGCGCGACGCCACGTGGCGACTTCGTGCTGTGTTCGTTTTGCACGGCTACGTTGACTGGTGCACAGACATCCTGTCGAGACGAACTATATTCGTTGATCGAGCCGTCTTCGCTGGCGGGTGGCAATCCGGGTGTGTCAGAGGAGGTTGACGTGGACCAATCGTGGTTGGGTATGGCTGTGGGCCTGATCGTGCTGGTGATGGCCGCGTGTGGCGTGATTTCGCACTACCGCCGCGAACGGCGCCGCGCCGATCTGCTGCGCAACCTTGATCACCACGACTGGTGTCGCTGGACCCGGTCGCGACACTGAGCGTCGTCGCGACCGCGCTCAGAGGGCGGTGCACATGCCCCGGTGCGGACAGCGTCTCCCAGCAAAGCCATCAGCGACCGTGCGTTACGCTGGCCTGGGTCTTCCCAGCGTTTGCGAAGGATGACGATTGCCGAGAAGCTCGACCAGCCGTGTCTCGCATTCGGAAAACGAGTACCCGCGCCGCTGCGAGATCATGAACGTGAGGGGGCGCATGTGCCATGCGCGCCGTTGGAGTTCGACAAGGGTTCCCTTCACGAGGTCTTTCTCGACCAGATGGCGCGGCATGTGCCCCCAGCACAAGCTTCCCCTAAGCAGATCGTGCTTCGCGCCGAGGTCATTCACCCGCCACTGGCGTTCGCTGGCGACCCCCTGTTGGGTCTTGTCCGCATCGGGCTGATTGTCGGTTACGACGAGCTGGATGTGCCGGGCAAATTCCTCCCGCGGGATCGGCCCCGCGATTGAGGCCAGTGGATGGGATGGCGCACAGACGGTCACCATTTGCGCATCACATAGATGCTGCCTTTCTATGGTGCCGGGGCTCAGCTCCGGCACGTCCGTGATCGTCACCGCCAACGCGCACATGCCTTCGCGAACCAAACGCTCGCCGTCCTGCATGGTCGTCATGCGCAGATTGATTGCAACCGTTGGAAAGTCCGCCTGCAAGGTGCGCAGGCATTCGATCAAATGCGCACGCGGAAAGTAGGTATCCACGGCGACCGAGACCTGTGGGACCCCAGCTTCAGCAATGGCAACCGCGCGCATCTTCATTTCCTCTGTGCGCGAGATCACACCGCGAGCATCAGGCAGGAGGCTGCGGCCAGCAGCCGTCAGCGTCGCTTTGCGCGTGTTGCGCTCGAACAGCACCACATCGAAGGCGCTTTCGAGCGCGTTGATCGCGTGACTGATCGCCGACTGCGCACGCCTCAGCTCGCGTGCGGCCCCGGAAAAGCTTCCCTGATCACACACGGCGACGAAGGCCCGAAGTTGATTGATCGTGACGTTGTCGAGCATGGCTATCTAAAAACTAGATGAAAAGTATACATATTTAGTCAATTGGCTTCATGAATCAAGAGCCGCAGAATCCTGTTTGTCGCTTTCGTTTCCAAGGATGCATGACATGAACAGACTGAATGGAAAGACCGCCGTGATCACCGGCGGCGCTACCGGTATCGGCCGCGCTGCGGCTCAGCGCTTCATCGAGGAGGGCGCGTTCGTTTTCGTCTTCGGCCGCCGGCAGGAAGCGCTCGACGCCGCTGTGGCCGCCCTCGGGCCCAATGCACGCGCGGTGAAGGGCTCGGTCTCCGATCTGGCCGACCTCGACCGGCTCTACGCGGCGGTGAAGGCCGAGCGCGGAACCCTGGACATCGTCTTCGCCAATGCCGGGACGGGAAGCCCGCTTCCGCTCGGACAGATCACCGGCCAGCACATTGACGAGACCTTCGACACCAATGTGAAGGGGACGATCTTTACGGTCCAGAAGGCGCTGCCGCTGATGGGCTCAGGCGGTTCGATCATCCTGACCGGATCGAGCGCCGGCACCACAGGAGCCCCAGGGTTCACGGCCTATAGCGCGAGCAAGGCAGCGGTTCGCAACCTCGCCCGGACTTGGGCGGAGGACCTGAAGGGCAGCGGCATCCGGGTCAACGTGCTGTCGCCCGGGGCGACGGCGACCGAACTAGCGAAGGAGGCGCTAGGCGAAGAGGGGCAGAAGGCCTACGGTTCGATGACGCCGCTCCAGCGTATGGCCGATCCGGTGGAGATCGGGGCGGTCGCCGCTTTTCTTGCGTCGTCGGACAGCAGCTTCATGACCGCCAGCGAGGTCGCCGTCGACGGTGGCTTGGCACAACTCTGAGGGGAAAAATCAGATGACACGACCTCTAAAGGGCAAAACAGCTCTCGTTACCGGGGCATCACGAGGCATTGGCCGCGCCATCGCCGAACGGCTTGCACAGGATGGTGCGACAGTCGCGCTAACCTACAACGCCAGCAAATCCAGCGCGGACGAGGCGATCGCGGCAATCGAGAAAGCGCAAGGCAGCGCGTTCGCGATCCATGCGGATCTCGTCGATCCGGCGACCGTGCCGGCCTTGTTCGAGAGACTCGACGACGAGTTCACCAAGCGGAACGGAAGCAAGGCCCTCGACATTCTGGTCAACAACGCTGGCAATTCCGGCTGGGTTGGCTTCAAGGACGCGACGCCGGAGAGTTGGGACACCCTGATGGCGGTCTACGCCCGCGCGCCCTTCTTCATCATTCAGGCCGCTCTCGACCGTCTCGCCGATGGTGGACGCATCATCAACATTTCATCCGCTGCCGCCACCAAGCCCGTGACGGCTGCGCCCGTCTACTCGATGGCGAAAGCGGCCATCAACACCCTGACTCATACGCTGGCAATCGAGCTCGGGCCGCGTGGCATCACAGCGAACGCCGTAGCGCCTGGTTTCACGCGAACGGATGCGAACGCCGATTTTCGGGAGAATCCCGCACTCGTCAAGGCGGTCGAGGCCCAAATCGCGCTGGGCCGCTTTGGCGAGCCTTCAGAAATCGCGGCCGTGGTGGCGTTCCTGGCCTCCGATGACGGCCATTGGGTGACCGGCCAAACGATTGAAGCGAGCGGCGGTTACAAGCTCTGAGCGCGCCGGGAAACCAAGGAGAAACATATGAGCTACGCAATCATTGGCTTCGGCAAGATCGGCCACGCACTTGCCAGGGCGTTCGCGCGCAACGGCATCGAAGTATCCGTTGCGACTTCGCGCGACCCGGCAAGCTTTGCGTCCGATGCAGCAGCGGTCGGACCTACGATCATTCCCAAAACCCTGGCGGAAGCCGTCAAGGCGGACGTCATCTTTTTGGCTGTCCGTTTCGAGTCGTACGCGGAGGTCGCGAAGGTGCTACCCAACTGGAAGGGAAAGACCATCGTCGACGTGATGAACACGTTCGCCCCGCCTGCGGAACTGGACGGCCTGCCGTCCTCAGCTTTCGTCGCGAATGCGTTCACCGGAGCCAGGCTGGTGAAAGGCTTCAATCATCTGGCCGCGGCCGTCCTCGGCCAGGACCCGGCCGTACAGGGTGGCAGGAGAGTCGTGTTCCTCGCGAGCGATGATGACGGCGCCGCAGCGGAGATTGGTGCGCTTGCGGAAAAACTCGGTTTCGCGCCAATCAAACTTGGCGGGCTGTCGGAGGGTGGACTGCTTGTGCACGCGCGGGGAAATAACTGGGGACGACTGATCTTCAAGGACTTGATCACGTTCGACTGAAGACCCACGGTTTCCTTATCGCAAAACAGCCGATTAAAGCTACCAAAGCGTGTCTTGTGCCAAATGCGGAAACCAGCGAGGGATGTCATCGCGCCCGAGCCCAACGGCACACTTTTCCTACCGCAAAAGCTCGACTATCACGACATCAGTGTCGTCTCGCGCCACCAACGTAAGCTGCGATTCGTCGCGTACGGCAACTCCATCGCGTGGCGCGAGCCGGACTTCGCCGACATCAAGGCGACCATGATCGGCAACCAGATACGCCCGGCGCGACGTCGGCAGCACGTGGTGCAGCGTCGTGCCTTCGCGTAACGTCGCGATACGCACGCGCGCGTCCGCATGGATGGGCAGCGCGCCCGCGCACACATCGTCGGGATCGCCGCTCGCCAGCGTGACGAAGCGGCCTTCGCGACATCCGCGCGAACAGATACGCGTCGCCCAACGGGGCGTGCCGCCCGGCGTGCGTGGATGCAGCCAGATCTGGAATAGCCGCGCAGGCACATCTTCTTCGTTCCGTTCGGCATGGTGGAGCGCGGTGCCCGCACTCATCGCCTGTACGGAATCGGCGACCAGTCGCGCGCGATTGCCCGCGTCGTCCTCGTACGTGATCGCGCCCGAGCGCACCCATGTCACGATCTCGACGTCGCGGTGAGCATGCAGGTCGAAGCCCGAGCGCGGCGCGAACTCATCGTCGTTCCACACGTAGAGCGCGCCGAGCGGCGCATGGCCGGTTCGTCCGCCTTGGCCGACCCGGAAATGCGCTCGCGTGTTGAGCCAGTCGCGCCTGACTGCGCTACACGCAAGGTCAAGACGATGTTCGATCATGATGTGCCTGCGCTCGAATGCCTTACGCGCCGGGCGCGGGTGCGATTTCCGAAGACCGCCTCCGCTGCGCCCTGCACGCTCGAACTACGCCTAGATTTGCTGTTGGCCGCCATCGACGAACAACTCGATGCCGTTCACGAAGCTCGCGTCGTCCGAGGCAAGGAACAGCGCGGCGCTCGCGATTTCGCCGGGCTCGCCCAGACGTCCCATCGGGATCTGCGCGGCCAGGTAATTGGCAAGACCCTCGCGCTGGGCGGCGTCGTCACCGGCCAGATCGAGCAGGCCAGGCGTGCGCGTTGCGCCCGGGCTGATCGTATTCACGCGGATCTGGCGATCCTTGAGGTCCAGAATCCAGTTGCGTGCGAAAGAGCGCACCGCAGCCTTCGAAGCCGAATACACGCTGAATGCCGCCGTGCCCGCGCTACCGGCGGTCGAACCCGTGAGAATCACCGACGCTCCCCTGGCCAGCAGCGGCAGCGCCTTTTGCACCGTGAACAGCACGCCCTTCACGTTGCGATTGAAGGTGTCGTCGAAGTGCTCTTCGGTGATGTTGCCAAACGGCAGCATCGAACCGCCACCAGCATTCGCGAACAGTACGTCGAGGCGCCCCTGTTCTTCCTTGATCTGCGCATACAGCGCGTCGAGTTCGGCAAGCCTGGTGGAGTCGACGCGGGCGCCGGTTGCCTTGCCGCCCGCGTCGCGGATGCTCTTCACGGCGGCATCGAGTTCGGCCTGACGGCGGCCCGTGAGGTAGACGTGCGCGCCTTCGGCTGCGAAGCGCTGGGCGGTGGCAAGGCCGATGCCGCTGGTTGCGCCGGTGACGAGTGCGATCTTGTTGTCGAGTTTGCGTGCCATGGTGTTGCTCCTTTGGTGTCGTTCAGTGGAGGTTGAGGTTCGGTGTTGCGTGCTGCGATGTGAGGAGAATATCGACGGCTCGCCCTTTCCGAAATAGAATTGATTGCAATCTAACGTTGCAAAAATGAAAAGATGAGGGGAAATGGCGAAGCTGCCTGATTTCGAAGGACTCGCGATGTTCGCGAAGGTCGCCGAGGAAGGATCGTTCGCGGCCGCCGCGCGCGCGATGGGGGTATCGGTCGCTACGGTCTCGCGTGGCGTCGCTCGTCTGGAAGACCGGCTGGGCGCACGGCTTTTCAACCGTACATCGCGCCAGTTGTCGCTTACCGAGTTCGGCCGGACGATCTGCGAAAAGGCCGCGGAGATCTACCGTCAGGCCGAAGAGGCAGAAAGCGCCGCGCGCGAGATGTCAGTGCAGCCGCGCGGACTGGTACGCCTGGCCGTGCCGATGTCGTTCGGGCTGCGCTGGGTCGCGCCGCTGCTGCCCGGCTTCTTTCGCGCATACCCGGAAGTGTCGATCGACTTGCATCTTTCGGATGCGTCGGTCGATCTGGTCGCCGATGGTTTCGACGCCGCGCTGCGTATCGCCGCGCTGCCGGATTCGTCGCTGGTCGCCCGGCGGCTGTGCGCGGTCACACAGTTCGTGGTCGCGTCGCCAGCGTATCTGAAGCGCGAAGGGCGGCCCGCGCATCCGCGCGAACTGGTGGAGCGGCCATGCCTCTCATACGCGTACCGGGCGCGCAGCGATGTGTGGCGCTTCACGAACGCCGCTGGCGAGGAGGAGCCGGTCATGCCGATCGGCCCGCTGCGCGTGACGAATTCCGATGCGCTGCTGCCCACGCTGCTCGACGGGCTCGCAATTGCCGAGTTGCCCGAATTCATCGCTGGCGAATATCTGGCCGATGGCCGGCTCGAAGCGATCCTCACCGACTGGTCGCTGACGAAGGGTGGTCTTTACTTTGTCACGCCGTCGGCGCGCGCGCGTCCTGCGAAGGTGGCTGCG
The DNA here is from genome assembly GCF_046543485.1 of Paraburkholderia sp. EG304. Lineage (NCBI taxonomy): Bacteria > Pseudomonadati > Pseudomonadota > Betaproteobacteria > Burkholderiales > Burkholderiaceae > Paraburkholderia > Paraburkholderia sp. EG304. The sequence goes on from NZ_JBKGUA010000064.1 coordinate 24,849, forward strand.
CTGTCCGATTATTTTGCGGAGCATCTGTCCGAGCCGTCATGGCGATGGCCGAAGTAATGCGTTCGACTAGCTGAATGTGTTGCCGCCCACGCTCAGACAGCGGAAACGAGCCGCCTTCGAGCTCCTGGTCGACGATCGCCCAACCTTGGCGGCGCACCTGCGCGATCGGTTTTTTCAATTCTTCCTTTGGTTGCGCGGTGAATATGTTTGTCCGAGAGCACCCTCCGTCGCGCAATCGCGACCATCAAGAAGAAACAGCAGCATGCTTAGGCACCGTAAACTGAACGACCGCGCCGCGCGGCGGCGAGTCAGTCGCCCACAACTGTCCGCCATGGGCGTCGATGATCGAACGGCAGATCGAAAGACCCATCCCCAGGCCGGTCGCCTTCGTGGTGTAGAACGCGGTGAATGCCGGTTCGGTACCGTTCGGGCCGAAGCCCGGCCCTGAGTCGCGCACGGTCACGAGCACGCAGCCTCCTTCGTCTTCCGCTGTGCTGAGACACACCTGTCGTACTCCATCGATGCCGCTCAGTGCCTCCAGCGCATTGATGATCAGATTGAGCAGTACCTGCTGCATTTCCACCCGATCGCCTTCAATAAGCGGCAAAGCTTCCGAGAGTTGCATCTCCAGCCGGGCGCCGCTCTTTTTCGCTTCGCCCTGGACCAGTTCGGCAATCTCGCGGATGGCTTCGTTGAGGTCCACCGGCTCCCTTCTCCGTGGCGCCTTCCTGACCAGTTGCCGGATTCGGTCGAGAACGTCAGCGGCGCGATTCGCGCCGCTGACGATACTGCCGAGCGCGCGGCTGGCCTCGTCGACATTGGCGGGCTCGCGGTCGAGCCACCGCAACGCGGCCCGAGCGTCGATCACCGTCGAAGCGATGGGCTGACTGAGTTCATGAGCAATCGACGCGGCGAGCTGCCCCATGGTCGCGACGCGATTCGCATGCGCCAGTTCGGCCTGCACGTCGCGATAGCGCTCTTCGCTGTCACGGATTTTCTTTTCCGCCTGCTTCTGCTCGGTCAGATCGAGAATGTAAGCCACGCCCTGGCTCGGCTGATCTTCGAATGCAGCGCCGCCGATCAGGACAGGTATCCGGCTGCCGTCTTTCCTGAAGAACTCCTTTTCGCTGGCTTGCATGGCGCCGGTCGCCTCGAGTTCTTCCAACTCGCGCGGGACGCGTTCTTGCCATTCGGGAGGCATCATGTCATACCATCGAAGCCCGGCCTTCAAATCCTCACGCTCGTACTGGAGCATGTGAAGGAATGAATCGTTGGCGTCGATGAGTCGTCCATCCACGCCCCAGATGACGATCCCAATGAGATTAGCGTCGACGAGGCGTCGGATTCTTGCTTCGCGTTGCGCGACGTCGCGATATAAACGGGCATTTTCGAGCGAAATTGCAGCCTGCGAGGCCACCAGCTTCAGCACGGCGATCCGCGCGGGGCTGAACACGCGCGCGGCGAGATTGTTCTCGAGGTAGAGCACGCCCATGAGCTTGGCGCCATTCATCAGCGGCAGGCACAGAATGGAACGTGCGCGATGCTGACGGACGTAGGGATCCGTGTCGGCCATCGGGTCCGTTGCGGCGTCGTCGAGGAAAATGTTCTCGCGCGTACGCAAGACCTGGTTGAGGACCGACTCCGGCAACATTGCGCCATTGAGCGGTGTGTCGGATAGCTGCACGTGGAGCCCGTCGCCGGCGGTGGTGGCTCTCGCGGCGATCCGCAGGTCGCCCGCATCCGACAGGATCAGCAGGCCCCGTTCGGCGCCCGCCTGTTCGATGGCCGTGCGCATGACCATCCCGATCAGCTTCTCAAGGTGGATCTCGCCTGACGCCGCCTGCGACACCTTGATCACGGTTGCCAGCTCGAGGTGCTCGATGGGCGCTGCCATCGTATTGGTTGGTCCGGGCACCGTCTCTTCGGTCCTCAGATACGGATACTGTTCCTCGAGTTGACGCACCTTGCCGATGGCGCCCCAACGCAGATAGCCATAGCGGGCGTCCTGCATATAGGTACGCGCAATTCTTCGGAGGCCGCGAGCCGCATAAAAGCGGGACGCGAGTTCGCTGGCCAGCGCCTCGACGTGGACGAATCCGCTATCCTGCGCCGAATCGATGGCCTGCTCGTAGAGCATCTCGGCCTCGACCACTCGGCCTTCGATGCGCGCGATCTCGGCGCCGACCAGTGCGGTATGACTTGCGAAGTTCTCTGCGCAGAGATCCGTCCAGATGCGCAGCTGGTTGTGGCGGGCAATCAGCGCTTCGAGGTGCTCCTGGGGGTCGCCGGCGGCGACGGAGTCGCACAGCGCAGCCCGCGCCAGCGCCGCATAGAAGTGATATTCGGCCTCGTCGAGGAACGAGTGCGAGGTCCAGAGCAGCCGTTGTGCCTCCGAGGCAGCAGTCATGGCCGCCTCGTGGTCGCCGGCGAGATAGCGCACCTGGAGCTTCCGGATCCAGTACCAGCATGCAGCGGCCGACAGGGACGGCTTTGCCCGATATTGCTGTTCGGTGCGAGCTTCGTTGAACTGCGCGTCGTCGAGGCAGCCGAATACCGGCGTCAAGCCGCGCAGCGTCCGGATGACCGCAAGCTGGTCTTCGATAAAGTGAATCGCCAGCGCGAATTGCA
>NZ_JBKGUA010000065.1:0-27442 GCF_046543485.1 Paraburkholderia sp. EG304
GCACGTGTCGCGCGAAGGTGCTCGAGGGCGAAGTGAAGATGGAAAAGAACTACACGCTCGAAGAACACGAGGTCCGCGACGGGTTCGTGCTGACGTGTCAGTGTCATCCGGTGAGCGACAAGGTCGTGGTCAGTTACGACGAACGTTGAGCCGGGAGCTTTCGTGGTCAGGGTGCGGACTCGCTTCGTGTAACGGCCGGCGCCGCTTTCGGCCGTTTCGCGATCCGCTTACACTAGGGGCCGCTCTTCGATCGGGACGTCGGTATCCAGTCGGCGAGCGGCCTCTTTTTGTTACAGCTGCAAGCGTCACAGCAAGCCCTTGCCCATGAGCACGATTCATCTCACCAACGGAGACGTCGCCGCCGAGTCGCTGCGGAGCGCGCTGGCCCAGGCGGGCCGCGACGATCGCGTGCAGCCGTTGCGCGACGATCTGGCGGTCGGCCCGTTGCGCGGCGTCGACGACGCTCCGCACGTGCGTGCCGACTTCTGGGAACGCGTCAGCGCCGACCCGCAGCGCGACTTCGTGCGCGAGTTCCGCGAACAGGCCGCAGTGCTCGACGGCCTCGCGAGCGACACCGCGAATCTCGTCGTGTGGCATGGCGAAAGCGCGTCCGATCAGCTGATGCTGCGCCGCGTCTGCTACCTGGTGCGCAACAGCCCGCAGCGTTTGAATGAAGTGCGTCTGTCGATCGCCGACCTCACCGATCCGCAAGCGTGGGCGCATACCCGCAAGGATCGCGCGACATCGGTCGGCATGTTTGCGCCGGACGTATTGCAGGCACATCTGCCGGACGCCGCGCCGATTTCCGTGCTACGCATCAGCCGGCTCGCGCTCGAATGGCAGGAGGTCAAGCAGGCGAACGGCGAGACACGGCGCTGGCGTGACAACACCTTCACGAGCGGCAGCTTTGCCGAACTCGACACGCTGATCCTCGAACGCGCAACCGACGACTGGCAGTCCGCCGCGCGCGTCGCCGCCTATGTTATGACCGCCGAACTATGGTTTCTCGCCAGCGACAGCATCGTGCTGTGGCGCATGCACGAACTCGCGACGCAACGACGCATCCATCTGCGCGGCGACGCGAACGAATGGCGCTCGCTCGAACTGCGCGCGTCATCCGCTCCTTGCTCACCCCAATAAGACAAAAACAGACAACTATGGCCCGCACCCGAGCCCCCGACCACGAAACCCAACGCGAGCAGATCCTCGAACTGGCCGCCGCGAAGTTTGCGCAGACCAGCTATCCAAGCACGTCGATGGCCGATCTCGCCGCGGCGAGCGGCACCTCGAAAGCGCGCCTCTATCACTATTACGAGAGCAAGGAAGCGATCCTGTTCGACCTGCTCGATCGCTACACGAAGCGGCTGATGCTGATCATCGCCGAGGTGGAAGGGTCGAGCCAGCGGCGCGAACTGAGCGAGCGAGAAACCTTCGCGGAGCTGATCCGCGCGTTCCTGTCCGAGTATGAGACGTCGCACAGCCGGCACGTTGCGCTGCTGAACGACGTCAAGTATCTGGTCGATTCGCAGCGCGAGATCATCCTGAACCGCCAGCGCGACGTGGTCGCCGCGTTCGCCCGGCAGCTCGCGCGCGCCTACCCCGAACGCGCGACACGCGACAACCAGACCGCGCTGACGATGATGGTGTTCGGCATGATCAACTGGACCTTCACGTGGCTCAAGCCGGACGGCCGCATGGGCTATCGCGAGTTCGCAGAGCAGGTGGTCGGCATGGTCGAGCATGGTCTCGGCACCGCGCCGGCCAGGTGAGACGACGGTCCGAACCGATCCCGCGCCTCGGATGATGCAAAGCAACAACATTCAGACGAAGTAGCTCAGCTCCCGGGATGCATGCGGCATGGTGTCACGAACGTGCGTTCATTTCTAATTCCCATTAAAAATCAATTAATTAAATTTAGGGCTCCAGCATTCCAGGTAACCACATCAGTTTTTGGTACGGGTTTTCCCTAGTGAATGGCTTAGGTTTCCGCTAAAATCGGTTTTGCGGTGCACAACGCCGCCTGATTAAAAGGAGAACCCGACCATGAACACGCTTAGCCTTCGCACCACCGAGCCGATCGAGCCGAACGACCGCGCGTCGCTGCCTGCTGGACGCCCGCACGTTCTGGTCCGAGAACTCACCGCTGTCGATCGCGAACGCCTGCTCACGCACTTCCTCGCGCTCGACGAGGAAGACCGCCTGCTGCGCTTCGGCCAGGTCGTGCCGAACCACGTGATCGAAAACTACGTGCGCACGATCGACTTCACGCGCGACACGGTGTTCGGCGTATTCAACAGCAAGCTTGAACTGAGCGGCGTCGGCCATCTGGCCTACCTGCCGGCCGAAGACAACAAGCGCACCGCCGAATTCGGCGTCTCGGTGCTCGAAAGCGCGCGTGGCATTGGTATCGGCTCGAAGCTGTTCGAGCGCGCCGCGATCCGCAGCCGCAACACGCATGTGACGACGCTGTACATCCACTGCCTGGCGCGCAACTCGACCATGATGCACATCGCCAAAAAGGCCGGCATGAAGATCGAGTACGCGTACGGCGAAGCCGACGCTTATCTCACGCTGTCGCCGGCAGATCAGTCGAGCATCCTCGCGGAAATGCTGCAGGAGCAGGCCGCCGTGTTCGACTACGCACTCAAGCGCCACGCGCGCCAGGCATCGCGACTGTTCGAGTCGTTCATGCCGGTGGCTGTCGCTGCCTGAATAATCGCTACGGGGACATGAGCCTGGGGCGGCCGCAAGGTCGCCCTTTTTTCTATCTGTACCAAATTAACGCGATGCGCAGGGCGTGACGCGTGAAGCCTACAAAATGGGCAGCGCTGTCGTTTCCTTGATCTTTTCGAGCGAAAAGCTCGATTTCACATCGATCACCGACGGATGGCGCAGCAACTGATCCTGCACGAAGCGCGAAAAGTGCGCCATGTCCTCGACCTGGACGCGCAGCAGGTAATCCATCTCACCCGTCATCGCGTGACACGCGACCACTTCGGGCCACGTCTGCACGGCCGCGCCGAACAGATCGGCGTGCGTAGCCTCGCCATGCGGACTGAACGCGCGACCGCCACCCTTCTCCAGCCGCACGTTGACATACGCAAGCAGGTCGAGTCCGAGACGCTGCGCGTCGAGTAGCGCGACGTAGCCGCGAATCACGCCGCTTTCCTCTAGCCGGCGAATCCGCCGCAGGCACGGACTCGGCGACAGATTGATCCGCTCCGCAATCTCCTGATTCGACAGCCGGCCGTTTTCCTGAAGGATCGCCAGAATGCGCCGATCGATCGCATCTATCTCGCTATTAGCCATGTTCTGCCACGTTTCGTTCAAATCGAGCCATAAAGTAGCCGAAGAGTAGCGATGTGCGATTAAGTTCGCAAGTTCTTGCCTCCATCGCAGTTCTACACTTGCCCTATCCGGTCGCGCTCAGCCGACCGTCCCGCGCGCTCACCGCCAGCGCGCCTCGGCAACCCCTTACATGGGATCGGAGACAGACAATGCAGGTTTCTACTTGGGAAAATCCGGTCGGCACCGACGGCTTCGAATTCATCGAATACACGGCGCCGGACCCGAAAGCGCTCGGCAAACTATTCGAACGGATGGGCTTCACGGCCGTCGCGCGACATCGTCACAAGGACGTGACGCTGTATCGTCAGGGCGACATCAACTTCATCGTCAACGCGGAGAAGCATTCGTTCGCGCAGCGCTTCGCGCGCCTGCATGGCCCGTCGATCTGCGCGATCGCGTTTCGCGTGCAGGACGCCGCGAAGGCTTATGCTCAAGCGCTCGAAAAAGGCGCTTGGGGATTCGACAACAAGACCGGCCCGATGGAGCTGAACATCCCAGCGATCAAGGGCATCGGCGATTCGCTGATCTATTTCGTCGACCGCTGGCGCGGCAAGAACGGCGCGGCGCCGAACAGCATCGGTGACATCGACATTTACGACGTCGACTTCGAACCGATTCCCGGCGCGAACCCCAATCCGGTCGGCCACGGCCTGACTTATATCGATCACCTGACGCATAACGTGCATCGCGGCCGCATGCAGGAATGGGCCGAGTTCTACGAGCGCCTGTTCAACTTCCGCGAAGTGCGCTACTTCGACATCGAGGGCAAGGTGACGGGCGTGAAGTCGAAGGCGATGACTTCGCCGTGCGGCAAGATCCGCATTCCGATCAACGAGGAGGGCTCGGACACCGCCGGTCAGATCCAGGAATATCTGGACGCGTACCACGGCGAAGGCATCCAGCACATAGCGCTCGGCACCAGCGACATCTACCGCACCGTCGACGGCCTGCGCGCATCGAACATTTCGCTGCTCGACACGATCGACACCTACTACGAACTCGTCGACCGGCGCGTGCCGAATCATGGCGAGCCGCTCGAGGAACTGCGCAAGCGCAAGATCCTGATCGACGGCGCACCGGACGATCTGCTGCTGCAGATCTTCACCGAAAACCAGATCGGCCCGATCTTCTTCGAGATCATCCAGCGCAAGGGCAATCAGGGCTTCGGCGAGGGCAACTTCAAGGCGCTGTTCGAATCGATCGAGCTCGATCAGATTCGCCGCGGTGTCGTGCAGGATAAGACCTGACCACGATGACTCGCGCCTAATCGGCGCGCGGAAGAAAAAAGGGCGAAGATCGCAGCATCCTCGCCCTTTTTCGTTTGCACGCCGCCGCTCTCTCCGAACCGGCGGCCAGTTGTCACAAGACGCGCGCGATGCGGCGCGTCAAGAATTCTGCCTGTACTTGTTGCTGCCGGTTGCACCGTCGATCGTCCCCGCCTGCGCCGGCGCGACCTGCGCCGTGCGAACGATCGCGTTCGACAGCGCCCCCGTGCTGCCCGGATTCGAGTGCATCGGCGCGCTCATCGCGAAAAAAGCGGCGGAAACCATCAGGAACGTCTGGATGTTTCTTGTGTGCATGCGTACTCCTTTTCTAACTACCCTGCTGTCCAGAAGCTGCGCAGAATGCACAGCGATCGGCATCGCTCGCAGGCCGGGGATTAGACAGTGGTTTTCACTGCGGTTCCGCGCGTTTGTAGGTTTTACAGCTTGTTACATGCACAAGTGCAACCCAACTCGATTCCGCCAAAAATGCGTGCCAACTGTTGACAACCCGCAGCCAACTTGCCGCGAAACCATCGGAATTCAGACCGCGCACAGGCGATTTCTGATCTGCTGCGGCGGGTTTCCACCAGTGCTACCATCGCTTGAAACCCGTCAATATGACGACCCCGGCCCCAGCATTCACGAGATGCCGGGAGCCAGAAAAGTTTTGGTGATCCCAAGCTGAAGTGGAGGAGTACACATAATGAATGCCCCGCTAGACGCAGGTCAGCGAGCCTCGCTCGAAGCCGCGTTGTCTTCCGTCACGCTCGACGACAAATACACCCTCGATCGCGGCCGCGCTTACATGAGCGGCATCCAGGCGCTGGTGCGTCTGCCGATGCTGCAGCAGGAACGCGACCGCGCCGCCGGCCTCAATACGGCCGGCTTCATCTCCGGCTACCGCGGTTCCCCGCTCGGCGGACTCGACCAGTCGCTGTGGAAAGCCAAAAAGCATCTGTCCGCGCATCAGGTCGTGTTCCAGCCCGGCGTCAACGAAGACCTCGCGGCCACCGCCGTGTGGGGTTCGCAGCAGGTCAACCTGTACCCGAGCGCCAAATACGACGGCGTGTTCTCGATGTGGTACGGCAAGGGCCCCGGCGTCGACCGTTCCGGCGACGTCTTCAAGCACGGCAACTCGGCCGGCTCGTCGCGGCACGGCGGCGTTCTGGTGCTCGCCGGCGACGATCACGCGGCGAAATCCTCGACACTCGCGCACCAGTCCGAACATATCTTCAAGGCATGCGGGCTGCCGGTGCTGTTTCCTTCGAACGTGCAGGAATATCTGGACTTCGGCCTGCACGGCTGGGCGATGAGCCGCTACTCCGGCCTGTGGGTCGCGATGAAGTGCGTGACCGACGTGGTTGAATCGTCCGCATCGGTCGATATCGACCCGCACCGCACCAGCATCATCCTGCCGGAAGACTTCGTGATGCCCGACGGCGGCCTGAACATCCGCTGGCCCGATCCGCCGCTCGTGCAGGAAGCGCGTCTGCTCGACTACAAGTGGTACGCGGGCCTCGCCTATGTGCGCGCGAACAAACTCGATCGCGTCGAAATCGATTCACCGCATGCGCGCTTCGGCATCATGACCGGCGGCAAGGCCTATCTCGACGTGCGTCAGGCGCTCACCGATCTCGGCCTCGACGATGAAACCTGCTCGCGCATCGGCATCCGGCTGTACAAGGTCGGCTGCGTCTGGCCGCTCGAAGCGCAAGGCGCGCAGGCCTTCGCGCGCGGTCTCGACGAAATTCTCGTGGTCGAGGAAAAGCGCCAGATCCTCGAATACGCGATCAAGGAAGAGCTGTACAACTGGCCCGACGCGCAACGCCCGCGCGTGTTCGGCAAGTTCGACGAAAAAGACGGCGCCGGTGGCGAGTGGTCGGTGCCGATGGGCAACTGGCTGCTGCCGGCGCACTACGAGTTGTCGCCCGCGATTATCGCGAAGGCAATCGCCACGCGGCTGGACAAGTTCGATCTGCCGTCGGACGTGCGCGCCCGCATCGCCGCGCGCATCGCGGTGATCGAAGCGAAGGAAAAGGCGCTCGCGCGGCCGCGCGTCGAAGTCGAGCGCAAGCCGTGGTTCTGCTCGGGCTGCCCGCACAACACGTCGACCAACGTGCCGGAAGGCTCGCGCGCGATGGCCGGCATTGGCTGTCATTACATGACGGTCTGGATGGACCGCAGCACCAGCACGTTCAGCCAGATGGGCGGCGAAGGCGTCGCGTGGATCGGCCAGGCACCGTTCACGAACGATAAGCACGTGTTCGCCAATCTCGGTGACGGCACCTACTTCCACTCGGGGCTGCTCGCGATCCGTGCGGCGATCGCGTCGAAGGCGAACATCACCTACAAGCTGCTGTACAACGACGCGGTCGCGATGACCGGCGGCCAGCCGGTCGACGGCGTGCTGACCGTGCCGCAGATCACGCATCAGCTCGCCGCCGAAGGCGCGGCGAAGATCGTCATCGTCACCGATGAGCCGGAGAAGTACGCGGCGAACGTCGGCCTCGCGCCCGGCGTCGACATTCATCACCGCGACCAGCTCGACGACGTGCAGCGCCAGCTGCGCGAGGTGCCGGGCACCACGATCCTGATTTACGACCAGACCTGCGCGACCGAAAAGCGCCGTCGCAGAAAGCGCGGCGCGTATCCCGATCCGGCACGGCGCGTCGTGATCAACGAGGCGGTGTGCGAAGGCTGCGGCGACTGCTCGGTGAAGTCGAACTGCCTGTCGGTCGAGCCGCTCGACACCGAGTACGGCACGAAGCGCCAGATCAACCAGTCGACCTGCAACAAGGACTTCTCGTGCGTGAGCGGGTTCTGCCCGAGCTTCGTCTCCGTTGAAGGCGGCCAATTGCGCAAGCCGAAGGCGGCGCCGGGCGCCGGCGCGGAAATGCCACCGGTGCCGGACCCCGAGTTGCCGTCCATCGAACGTCCGTACGGCGTGCTGGTGACGGGCGTCGGCGGCACCGGCGTCGTTACGATCGGCGCGCTGCTCGGTATGGCCGCGCATCTCGAGAGCAAGGGCGTCACCGTGCTCGACGTCACCGGCCTCGCGCAGAAAGGCGGCGCCGTGATGAGCCACGTGCAGATCGCGAACCACCCCGCCGACATCCACGCGACTCGTATCGCGATGGGCGAAGCGAGCCTCGTGATCGGCTGCGACGCGATCGTAACCGCCAGCGACGAATGCGTGTCGCGCATGCAGGCGAACCGCACGCGCGTCGTGCTGAACAGCGCGCACACGCCAACGGCCGAGCTGATCAAGAACCCGAACTGGCGCTTCCCCGGCAGCAGCACCGAAGCCGACGTGCGCGCCGCGGCCGGCGACGACAACGTCTCGGCCGTCGACGCAAATCACTTCGCGGTCGCGCTGCTCGGCGACGCGATCTACACGAACCCGTTCGTGCTCGGCTACGCGTGGCAGCGCGGCTGGGTGCCGCTCACGCACGAGTCGCTGATTCGCGCGATCGAGCTGAACAACGTGCAGGTGGAGAAAAACCGTGCCGCGTTCGAATGGGGCCGGCGTGCCGCGCACGATCTGGCCGCGGTGCGCAAGCTCGCGCAAACGCAGGGGCGCGGCGAGTCGGCCGACAACGCAAACGGCAAGATCATCGCACTGCATACGCCGAAGGCGCTCGACACGCTGATCGACAAACGCGCCGACTATTTGACCGCCTGGCAGAACAGTGCGTACGCGCAGCGCTATCGCGCGCTGGTGTCGCAGGTGCGGGCCGCGGAAGAAGCGCTCGATTCCGCCGACGGCCGAATGCCGCTGACCGAAGCGGTCGCGAAGAACCTGCACAAGCTGATGGCGTACAAGGACGAATACGAGGTCGCGCGTCTGTACAGCGACCCGGCGTTCATCGAAAAGCTGAACGCGACGTTCGAAGGCGACTGGAAGCTGCATCTGCATCTCGCGCCGCCGACGCTATCGAAAAAGGACGCGCACGGCCATCTGGTGAAGAAGAAGTACGGTCCGTGGATGTTCCGCGCGATGCACGTGCTCGCGAAGCTCAAGTTCCTGCGCGGCACCGCGCTCGACGTGTTCGGCAACACCGAGGAGCGTCGCACCGAGCGCGCGCTGATCGGCGAATACGAGGCATTGGTGCGTGAATTGATCGGCGGACTGACTGCGCAGAAGCGCGATCTCGCGGTCGAGCTCGCGAATCTGCCCGACGGCATCCGCGGTTATGGGCACGTCAAGGAGAACAACCTGAAAGGCGTGCGCATCAAGTGGAACGAGCTGCTCACGCGTTGGCGTTCGTCCGATGCAGGCAAGACGACGCAGCACGCGGCTTGATCGACTCTGGCAGTTGAACTGAAAAGCGGCGGTCTTCACGGACCGCCGCTTTTTTTGGGGGGCGCAAAAAAACGCGCTACGGAACCGGAGTTCCGTAGCGCTTTTGCCGAGGCCGTCGCGTGCGCGTTACTTCGCGTTCACCGACTTGCGCGCGTTCGCCGAAGCGACCGCCGTCATGTTGATGATCCGGCGCACGGTCGCGGCCGGCGTCAGGATATGCACCGGCTTTTCCGCGCCGAGCAGGAACGGGCCGACCGTCACGCCCTCGCCGCCCACCACCTTCAGCAGGTTGTACGCGATGTTCGCCGCTTCGACGTTCGGCATGATCAGCAGGTTCGCTTCGCCGGCGAGCGTCGTGCCCGGGAACGCGGCCTTGCGGACCGCCTCCGACAGCGCGGCGTCGCCGTGCATTTCACCGTCGATTTCGAGCGACGGCGCGCGTTGCGTAATCAGCTTGCGCGCCGCGGCCATGCGCTGCGACGACGACGACGGCGCGCTGCCGAAGTTCGAGTTCGACAGCAGCGCGACCTTTGGCGTGATACCGAACTTCTCGATTTCGCGCGCGGCGAGCATCGTCATGTCGGCGAGCTGCTCGGCGGTCGGCACTTCGTTCACGTACGTGTCGCAGATGAACAGGTTGCGGCCCGGCAGCATCAGCAGGTTCATCGCGGCGAAGTTATCGACGTTGTCGGCCTTGCCGAGCACCTGCTCGATGAAGTTCAGGTGCGTGTGGTACTGGCCGATCATCCCGCAGATCATGCCGTCCGCATCCCCGAGATGCACGAGGATCGCGCCGATCAGCGTGTTGAACTTGCGCATCGCCGCCTTGGCGACGTCGGGCGTCACGCCCTCGCGCGCGCCGATTTCGTGATACGCCTGCCAGCTCTTGTGATAGCGCGGATCGTCTTCCGGATCGACGATCTCGACGTCTTCGCCGCACTTGAGCTTCGAGCCCATCTTCTTCAGACGCATCTCGATCACCGACGGACGGCCGACCAGGATCGGCTTCGCGATCTTTTCGAGCAGCACGAACTGCGCGGCGCGCAGCACGCGCTCGTCTTCGCCTTCCGCGAACACGATGCGCGCCGGCGCCGACTTCGCCGCCGCGAACACCGGCCGCATCACCATGCCCGAGCGATAGACGGTCGCGCCGAGTTGTTCGCGGTACGCGTCCATGTCCTGAATCGGACGGGTCGCGACACCCGAATCCATCGCAGCCTGGGCGACGGCCGGCGCGATCTTGATGATCAGGCGCGGATCGAACGGCTTCGGAATCAGGTATTCGGGACCGAATTCGAGCGAGTGGCCTTCGTAGGCCTTCGCGACTTCGTCGCCCTGGTCGGTTTCCTCTGCCAGCTCGGCGATCGCGCGCACGCACGCGAGCTTCATTTCCTCGGTGATCGTCGTCGCGCCGACGTCGAGCGCGCCGCGGAAGATGAACGGGAAGCACAGCACGTTGTTGACCTGATTCGGATAGTCCGAACGGCCGGTCGCGATGATGCAGTCCGGACGCACCTTGCGCGCTTCTTCCGGACGGATTTCCGGCTCGGGGTTCGCGAGCGCGAGAATCAGCGGCTGCGAGCCCATTTCGGCGACCATCTCCGGCTTCAGCACGCCGGCGCTGGAGCAGCCGAGGAACACGTCGGCGCCACGAATCGCATCGGCGAGCGAGCGCGCTTCGGTGTGCGCCGCATAGCGTTCCTTCGACGGATCGAGGTTGCCGCGCCCTTCGTAGATCACGCCCTTCGAGTCGGCGACGATAATGTTCTTCTTCGACAGACCGAGATTGACGAGCAGATCCAGACACGCAATCGCCGCCGCGCCCGCGCCCGAACAAACCAGCTTCACTTCGTCGAGCTTCTTGCCGACCACTTTGAGGCCGTTCAGGATCGCCGCCGACGCGATAATCGCGGTGCCGTGCTGATCGTCGTGGAAGACCGGAATCTTCATACGTTCGCGCAGCTTCTTCTCGATGTAGAAGCACTCGGGCGCCTTGATGTCCTCGAGATTGATGCCGCCCAGTGTGGGCTCGAGCATCGCGATCGCCTCGACGAGCTTGTCCGGATCGGATTCGGAGAGTTCGATGTCGAACACGTCGATGCCGGCGAACTTCTTGAACAGACACCCCTTGCCTTCCATCACCGGCTTCGCGGCGAGCGGGCCGATGTTGCCGAGGCCTAGCACCGCAGTACCGTTCGTGATCACGCCGACCAGGTTGCCGCGCGACGTGTACTTCTGCGCGTCGAGCGGTTCATCGTGAATCGCCATACAGGCTGCGGCCACGCCCGGCGAATACGCGAGCGACAAATCTAGCTGGTTCGACAGCGGCTTGGTGGGCGTCACCGAAATCTTGCCAGGTTTCGGATTCTGGTGATATGCGAGAGCGCTTTGCTTCAGTTGTTCGTCCATTTCTAGGCCTGCGAGACGTAAGTGATTGGGCCCGGCGCCCCACACCGTTGCGGCGTTTTCATCTGTCGAATGGATAGCCGACCGAGGCGGTTTTCGCACGCGCCCGGCAAGGCGCGATGGCTTACCTCGACGAAGACGGGACGATGTGGAGTGCTTCGCGGGTCGATCAGTGTACACCCCGGATGTGTCGATGCACTGAGTGGTTAACAGAACTCGCAATTGGCGAAACAGCCGCTATAAATGCAGAGTCGCTGCATCCGGCAGTGTTTTTGCGCCATGTGGCGGCGACACGCTCAATCGAGCTCGGCGCCGCGTCGTTCAGGGATCAGAAATAGTGTCGCGAAGATGTCGAGCAGATAAATCGACGCGAGCAGCGCGAGCGCCGCGCCGAACGAGTAGCGCGCCGCCAGCGCGCCCACCACCACCGGCCCAAAGCCGCCCACCGCGCGGCCGGCGTTGAACAGCACGTTTTGCGCGGTGGCGCGCGCATCGGTTGGATAGAGCTCCGAAATCAGCGCGCCATAGCCGCCGATCATGCCGTTCACGAACACCCCCATCGCCGCGCCGCCGATCAGCAACGCCATCGGCGTCGTCAGTTGCGCATAGACGAACACCATCACGACGGCGCCCGCCTGGTAGAACAGGAACGTCGGTTTACGGCCGAAGCGGTCGGCGGCGATGCCGAATAGCCAGATGCCGGCCGCCATGCCGAGAATCGTCGCGGCGGTCCACAGCCCCGATTTGGTCAGCGAATAGCCGAAGGTCTTCGACAGATAGCTCGGCAGCCAGATCATCAAGCCGTAATAGCCGAAGTTCTGCACCGAGCACAGGATCGTGACGCCGAGGCTCGCGCGCGTCGTGCGCGCATCGACGAACAGCAGTTTCAGCGGCAGCTTGCGCATGCCGCGCGCGACGCGCTGGTTGAAAAGCGCCGGCTCCTCGACGCGGCGCCGCACGAAGAACGATACGACCGCCGGGAGCAGCCCGAGCGCGAACATGCCGCGCCAACCGATCACCGGCAGCAGGAGCGGCGTCAGCAGCGCGGCCGCCAGCACGCCGAGCTGCCAGCCAAGTCCGACATACGACGACACCCGCGCCCGCTGCGACGCCGGCCACGCTTCGGCGACCAGCGTCATACCGATGCCGAATTCGCCGCCCAGCCCGATGCCGGCGATGGTCCGGTAGATCAGCAGGTCCGTGTAGCCCTGCGCGAGCGCGCACAGGCCGGTGAACACCGCGAAGATCAGGATCGTCCAAGTCAGCATGCGCACGCGGCCGAAATAATCGCTGAGCACGCCGAACAGCACGCCGCCCGCGACTGCGCCGATCAACGTCCATGTAACCAGCGCGCCAGCCTGCGACGAGCTTAGATGCAGATCGGCGGCGATCACAGGCAGCATGAAGCCGAGGATCAGCAGATCGAAGCCGTCCATCGCGTAGCCCAGCACCGACGCGAGCAGCGCGCGGCCCGCATGGCCCGGCTTGACGGCCGAACGGGTTTCGGTGGCGGAGGCAGAGGCGGGTGGGGCGGCGTTCATTGAAAGCATTCCGTTGGTCTGGGGGCGGCCGTGTGGGTTGCCGCCTGGGGAAAGTCGCGTGAGTGTAAAGGCGGCCTCAGCCGGTCACAAGACGATGCGCGCGCCGAACCGTCCGCTGGCGGCGCCTCCGCGTACGACGGCCTCCTCGGTGCGACCCATTTCAGGTAAAATAGCGGCCCACGCGCGCAGCAAAAGCCGGTCTGTGCTCTTCCCCCGGCCGCGTATCCCGCCCAGCATGGCGCGGCATACCCCGCTTGCTGCGCCACCGGGCCCGGCGCCCGCTTCTCCCCCGCTCACTCCGAAGGATCCGCCCATGACAGGCTTCGATCGCCAGACGATCTCCGACACCACCGCCAAAATGCTGCTCGAAGTGCAAGCAGTGCATTTCAACGCGGAGAAACCGTATATTTTCACGTCCGGCTGGGCGAGCCCGGTGTATATCGACTGCCGCAAGCTGATCTCGTATCCGCGCGTGCGCCGCGGCCTGATGGAAATGGCCGAAGCGACGATCCTGCGCGACGTCGGCTATGAGCAGATCGACGCGGTCGCCGGCGGCGAAACCGCGGGTATCCCGTTCGCGGCATGGCTGTCCGACCGCCTGATGGTGCCGATGCAGTACGTGCGCAAGAAGCCGAAGGGTTTCGGCCGCAACGCGCAGATCGAAGGTCTGCTGACCGAAGGCCAGCGCGTGCTGCTCGTCGAAGACTTGACGACCGACAGCCGCAGCAAGATCAACTTCATCAACGCGCTGCGCACCGCCGGCGCGACGGTGAACCACTGCTTCGTGCTGTTCCACTACAACATCTTCAAGGAAAGCGTGTCGGTGCTGAAAGACATCGACGTCGATCTGCACGCGCTCGCCACGTGGTGGGACGTGCTGCGCGTCGCGAAGCAAAACAACTACTTCGACACGAAGACGATCGACGAAGTGGAGAAATTCCTGCACGCGCCGGCCGAATGGTCCGCGGCGCATGGCGGTGCGACGTCTGCGCCGCAATAAAGCCATCGTGGTAAAGCAGTGACAATAAAAACGTAGCCGCTTTATGCGAATTGAATAAAAAGCCGCCTGTTGCAAAACAGGCGGCTTTTTTTATCGCCGATTGTTTATTGCCGCTTGCCGTTCGCGGATTACGCGGCGGACAAAACGAGGCGCGATATCAGGACTCGTTCGTGATGCTCCTGATCGAGTTCGACGACAGATTCAGCAAACCATTGCTCTGTGCATACTGAAACAGTTGGGAGTCGCGATCGATTCCGAGCTTGCGCATGGCCGCATTTTTCTGCGTGCTGATGGTCTTGATGCTGCGATTCAAACGCTCCGAAATTTCCTTGATCGTCATACCCGATACGAACAGCCGCACGACTTCGAGTTCGCGCCGCGACAGCTTCGAGTCGTCGCGCTTGCCGGCCGAATTGACCCGCAACCCTTCGAGCACCGCCTTCACCGACGGACTCATATAAGTCATGCGACGGCCGACGTGCTGTACCGCAAGCGCAATATGGCTCAGATCGTCCGACTTGTTCACGACCGACGTCACGTCCAGCTCCTTGAGCCGTTTCAGCAAGGCGGCGTTCTCGAGCATGGTGAGCACGACGATCGGCAGGTTCCGGAAATTGCGGCGCAAATAGTCGATCAGTTGCAAGCCATCGCCGTACTGGCCGCCCGGCATGGCCAGGTCGGTGACGAGCACGTCGCATTCGGTGGATTGCAACAATTTGATGAGTTCAGTCGACTGTCTTGCGCGCCCAACGACTTGCATACCGGGAAATTTGTGAAGCGCATTTTCGGCACCAAACAGAATAACCGGATGATCGTCTGCCACCACGACCCTGAGTGAAACTTGCATCGTCCTCCTCTGGACGGATAAACCGGTCTCCACAACTCCTAACACTTCTTTCGACGCTCGCTATTTAAACGAGACAAATACAGCCAGGGTCGCACGATAATCCTCTTACTATAGCTGATTTCCTATCTGCTAATTCCGCGGGACGCGAACAGATTGCGTCGCAGAGCTAATCAGCGCTGGTGTTAGACTTTATTCGACCTTGGGGCACAATTCAGGACAACGACCATCGCGAGGACCCGCGCCTCGCGCCCTGACAGGAGAACCGGCATATGCGCGTGCGTTGCCTGGTTGTTTCGTTGGCTTCATCGTGGCGGCATCGATCGCTCGCCGTCGGCGCGATGCTTGCACTATTGGCGGCGCATGGTGCCGGTGCCCGGGCCGACGAGCCGTTCACGCTGACGAGCGCGAGCGTGCGCGCGGGCGGCGCCGTGCAGAATGCGCAGGTGTTCGACCAGAACGACTGCAAGGGCGGCAACCGTTCACCGCAGCTCTCATGGCGCGCCGCACCAGCCGGCACGCGCGGCTTCGCGATCACGATGTTCGACGAGGACGCGCCGGGACGCGGCTGGTGGCACTGGGCGGTCGCGGGCATCCCTGCCACGGTCGACAGCCTGCCCGAGAATGCCAGTTCGTCCGGTTTCCTGCGCAAGCTCGGCGCGGTCGAAGCGCGCAACGACTTCGATACCGACGGCTATGGCGGCCCGTGCCCGCCGCCCGGCAAACCGCATCGCTATATCATCACCGTGTACGCGCTGAACTCTGCCGATCTGCGTCTCGCGCAAGGGCGTCCCGCGTTGATGTTCGATCACGAGATCGGCACGGCCGCGATCGGCAGCGCGAAGCTGGTGGTCAATTACGCGCGCTAGTGGCGGTCAGCGCGGCCGTCATGGCGCGCCACCTCGCCGCCTCGCGTTTCGTCTCCGATCACCTGCGGGTCGCCTTGCTGGAGCAGTCCATGTCGAAGATCGTCATCGTTTATCACAGCGGCTACGGCCATACGAAGAAGGTTGCCGAAGCCGTCCTCGCGGGCGCACTCGAAGCCGGTGCGCATGCGAAGTTGATGCCGGTCGGCGACCTCGACGACGCCTCGTGGGACGAGCTCGCCGCCGCCGACGCGCTGATCTTCGGCGCGCCGACCTACATGGGCGGCCCGTCTGCCGACTTCAAGAAGTTCGCCGATGCGAGCTCGAAACCGTGGTTCGCGCAGGCGTGGAAAGACAAGATCGCGGCCGGCTTCACGAACTCGGCGACGATGAACGGCGACAAGTTCTCGACGATCCAGTACTTCGTCACGCTGGCGATGCAGCACAGCATGATCTGGGCGGGCACCGGCATGATGCCGTCGAACACGAAGGCCGCGACGCGCAACGATCTGAACTTCGTCGGCGGCTTTACCGGCCTGCTCACGCAATCTGCGGCCGATGCGTCGCCCGACGAAGCGCCGCCGCCGGGCGATCTCGAAACCGCACGCCTGTTCGGCGCGCGCATCGCCGGCGTCACTGCGCGCTGGAACGCGGCGCGCGGCTGATGGCTGCATGCGCTGAAGGGCGCCCAAACGGCGTCGCGCCGCATCGGTGGTGCATCTTCGGTCATCAGTCAGCATTTGCCGCACAGCGGGTCACGCCGATGTCACGTTGCGCGCGCATCGTCGTTTTTTCGCGCTGCACCGCACTGGCCCGGCGATGACGTCTTAAAATAACGTTCCGGCGCGGCGTCGCGCCCCGTTTCCAGCGAGTGAGATTGAGATGAGCACGAAAGTTTTTGTCGACGGACAGGAAGGCACCACCGGCCTGAAGATTTTTGAATACCTGTCGCAGCGCGCCGACGTCGAAATCCTGCGTATCGAAGAAGCGAAGCGCAAGGATCTGGACGAGCGCCGTCGTCTCATCAACGCATCGGACGTCACGTTCCTGTGTCTGCCCGACGTCGCCTCGCGCGAATCCGCTTCGCTCGTCGAGAACGACCGCACGGTGCTGATCGACGCGAGCACCGCGTTCCGCACGTCGCCCGACTGGGCGTACGGCCTGCCTGAGCTGGCCCGTTCGCAGCGCGAGCGGCTGCGCACCGCCAAACGCATCGCCGTGCCGGGCTGCCACGCCTCGGCATTTGTGCTCGCAATGCGTCCGCTCGTCGCAGGCGGCGTAGTCGCGCCCGAGTTCGCCGCGCACGCGTACTCGATCACCGGCTATAGCGGCGGCGGCAAGAAGATGATTGCCGACTACGAAGCCGGCGGCAACGACAGGCTAAAGAGCCCGCGCCCGTACGCGCTCGGCCTCACGCACAAGCATCTGCCGGAAATGGCCGCGCATACGGGCCTGAAGTCGGCGCCGATCTTCACGCCGATTGTCGGCGACTTCTACAAGGGCCTCGCGGTCACCACGTACTTCTCGCCGGGCCAGCTCGCGAAGAAGACGACGCCGCAGGACCTGCAGGCTCTGTTCGCCGAGTACTACGCAGGCGAAGCATTCGTGCACGTCGCACCGTTCGACGCCGATGCGAACCTCGACAACGGCTTCTTCGATGTGCAGGCGAACAACGACACCAATCGTGTCGACCTGTTCGTGTTCGGCAATGAGGAGCGCTTCGTGACCGTCGCGCGTCTGGACAATCTCGGCAAGGGAGCGTCGGGTGCGGCGATCCAGTGCATGAATCTCGCGATCGGCGCGGCCGAAGACAGCGGTTTGACACGCTAAGCGAGTCGGCTCGCGGGCCTCACCGCGAGCTACGAAAACGAAAAAAGCCGGTCTTTACAGACCGGCTTTTTTCGTTTCAATACCGCGAACCCGATCACTTCCTACGTGGCCGTGTCGTATAAGTTCTGAGCTTGGTTTTCCCCGTTCGCGGCCGCGCTTTGCGCACATGCGGCGAATTCCGGGCAAAAAAAAGCCCGCCTAGGTTGGCGGGCTGAATCCATATCAGAGGAGACATGGAGGAGACAAGACGTACTATAGCAAACCGCTTGGTGCGTTGCAACATGCAAATTAGGGTTGACCCTCGATGTTGCAAACATACAACAGCCACATTAATACGCTTGCGTTTCTCCTTGTCTGCCAGGAGGCGCGGTGCTTAGTGCCGCACCAGCGCCATCATCGCGCCGAAACCGACGAACACACCGCCCGTCAGCCGGTTGAACATCCTTTCGACGCTGCGGCTTTTCAGCTTCGCGCCGATGCGCGTGCCGAAACCCGCGTACACCAGATACCAGCTGACCTCGATCAACGCGAACGTCGCGAGCAGCACGCCGAACTGCGGCAACTTCGGCTCGGTGGCATCGATGAATTGCGGCAGCAGCGCAGCCGCGAACAGAATCGCCTTCGGATTGCTGCTCGCGACCAGAAAGCCGTTGCGAAACAGCGCGAAGCGCGAGCGCGCTGGCCTGAGCGCCAGGTCGTCGACGGTTTGCGCGGCGGCTTCGTCGGCTGGCGCACGCCATGCCTTGATGCCCAGATACACAAGGTAGGCCGCGCCGATCATGCGCAGTGCGTTGAACATGGTCGGCCATGCCGCCAGAAACACGCCGAGTCCCGCCGCCGATACCGCCAGCATCAGCACCAGCGCCGACAGACAGCCGGCCATTGTCGCGCTCGCGCGGCGCAGACCGTGCTGGGCGCCGTGCGTCATCACGAGCAGCATGTTGGGACCGGGAATCGCGGAAACGACGAAAACGGTGGCGACGAACAGCCACCAAGTATGCAGAGTCATCGAAATCGGATGTGAGGGGATCGGGCGGCCATTATGCCTTGCCGCCCAACGTGACTCCATGCGCTCACATTAAGGCGATCGCTCGCGTGCGGCGATCGAAGCCTTTCGTCAACGGCCGGCGCGCCGCGCGGCCACCTGGCCCAGTACCGCGAAATCCTTCTCGCCGTCGCCGTGCGCGATCGCTTCGATCAGGCTGTCGCGTACCACGCTCGCGACCGGCATCGGCGTCGTCACCGCATCGGCGGCGGCGAGCGCGAGGCGCACGTCCTTGAGTCCCAGACGCGCCTTGAACAGCGCCGGTTCGAAGCGTTGCTCGGCGATCAGCTTGCCGTAGCCCGAATACACCGGTCCCGGGAACAGGCCGCTCGTGATCACGTCGAGGAAGTCGTGCATCCCGACGCCGTGGCCCGTCACGAGCGCGGCCGCTTCGCCGAGCGACTCGATCGCCGCACCGAGCATGAAGTTCGCGGCCAGTTTCATCACATTCGCCTGCTGCGGCAGCGAGCCGATGCGCCAGGTCTTCTGGCCGAGCACGTCGAAAATCGGCTGGATCCGGTCGATCGATTCGGCCGGCCCGCCCGCGACGATCGTCAGCTTGCCCGCGGCCGCGACGTCGGGCCGACCGAGCACCGGCGCGGCCACATAGTGCACGCCGCGCGACGCGTGCGCGGTCGCCAGTTCCTCGGCGAGCGCGACGGAAATCGTCGCCATGTTCGCGTGGATCAGCCCGCGCGGTGCATGTTCGAGCAGCGACGCGGTGATGACTTCGCGCAGCGCGGCATCGTCGGCGAGCATCGAGAACACGGCGTCACCCGCAAACGCTTCAGCCGGCGTGGCGACCACTTGCGCGCCCAGCGCGGCCAGCGGCTGAGCCTTTTCCGGCGAGCGGTTCCACACGCGCACCTGGTGCCCGGCTTTCAGAATGTTTGCAACCATCGCGGCGCCCATCTCGCCGAGACCGATAAAACCGATGTCCATCTATCGCTCCGTCTGCTAAAGAACCCGAAGTAAAGCACACTCATGCGACACGCGCAGGACAACACGCAGCCCGGGCGGTGCGATACTGCAGGCATGGTCACCGCGACATTCCGCTTCTACGAGGAGCTGAACGACTTCATCGCACGGCCGCTGCGCCGGCGCGCGTTCACCTGCGTGTGCGCGCGCGACGCGACGACCAAGCACATGATCGAAGTGCTCGGTGTGCCGCATACCGAGGTCGAACTGATCCTCGTGAACGGCGAGTCGGTCGGTTTCGATTATCCGCTCGCCGACGGCGACCGCGTCGCGGTCCATCCAAAGTTCGAGGCGCTCGACATCCAGCCGCTGCTGCGTGTGCGCGAGCGTCCGTTGCGCGTGATGCGCTTCATCGCCGACGCGCATCTCGGCGGCCTCGCGCCACTGTTGCGGCTGGCGGGCTTCGATACGCTGTACGACAACCACTTTCCCGACGCCGATATCGAGGCGCTCGCCGCCGCGCAACAGCGCATCGTGCTGACGCGCGACCGCGAGCTGCTCAAGCGCCGCAACATCACCCACGGCTGCTATGTGCGCGCGCTGCGGCCGCGCGAGCAGTTGCGCGAAGTGTTCGAGCGGCTCGATCTCGCGCGCAGCGCGCAACCGTTCCGGCTATGCCTGGTATGCAACGCGCCACTGCGGCGCATCGGGCGCGAGGAAGCCGGCCCGCGTGTGCCGCACGGCGTGCTGCAGCGGCACAGCCGCTTCGTGACCTGCGATGTATGCGGACGCGTGTTCTGGGAAGGCACGCATTGGCAGAGGATGCGCGCATTGATGGACAGCGTCTCCGCCAGCGCGCCGGAGCGGGTCGGCTGAGCCCGCGCGCTTGCGTACAATGCGGGTTGATCTATTTGGCAGAGGCCTTTCCGATGGCGATGAAAAAAACCGACCTTGAAAAGAACAAGGCGCTGAAACTGGGCAACGCGATGAAGCAGGCGGCCGCGAACCGCGGCGGCAAGAATGTCGCGACCGAGCCGAAAGCCGACCGGCGCGAGCAGCGCAAGCTCGATCAGGCGCAAGGCCTCGTCCCGTTTGCGTGCAAGCTCAATAGCGGGCTGGTGGAAGAGTTGAAAACGCGCGCCGCCACGCATCCGGACGGCCTGAACGGGCTGCTCGATGAAGTGATCCGCCGCGGGCTCGCAGGCTGATCTTCCCACGCGCGATATTCGCGGCAAAAGCAAAAAGGCCAGAGCGCGAGCTCTGGCCTTTTTGCTTGCAACGCATCTGCCTTCGCCGGCCGCACCGACCGGCAAGCGGCGCGGTGCAGCGGCATGGCACGCCCGACGAACGGGCGTCGGCTTAGTTCTGCGTGCCCTTGTCGTTCGTGCCGGCGGCCGAAGCTGCAGCGGAAACGTGTGCCTTCTTGCCGTGGGTCTTCAGTTGCTTGATGTGATGCTTCTTCGGTGCGCTTGCTGCTTCCGTAGCGGCGGCATCCGATGCCTGTGCGAAAGCCTGAACGGAAACGAGTGCGATCGAAGCGGCTGCGAGCGAGACGATAACTTTTTTCATGTGTTGATCCCCAAACCAGACGACTTAGTCAATGTGAATGAATACAACAGCTGCACGGTAGAGCGGGCCGGACTTCGAGGCGCCTTGCGCTCCCCGCGGGAGAGTATTACCCAAGCGTAGGCGGTTTGTCATGCGTAAAACTCGATATGTATTTTCCGGGAGACAGCCTGCTTTCAGCGTGCTTTCATCGACCTGCAAGTTGCGCCAGGGACACTACCAACTCCCCGTGAAGCCGCCCGCCGCGCGCCTCACCGACCGCTTCGCCGCGCTCAAACCAGGTTCCGCAGCAGGCTCGCGGTCTCCTGCAGCGCCGGCAAAACACGGTGCAGCGCGGCGTTCGCGGACTCCTCGCCGATCGGCATGCTGACGCTGATCGCCGCGACCACCGTACCGTGCCGGTCGCGCAACGGCACCGCGACGCCGCGCACGCCGAGCTCGAGTTGCTGGTCGGTGACCACGTAGCCGTTGCGGCGGATTTCGCCGAGCACTTCCCTGAGCCGGTCGACCGTCGAATAGGTGTACGGCGTAAAAACCTTGATCGGATACGACGCGAGCCACGGGTCGATGCTGTCGGGCGGCTGAAACGCGAGCAGCACGAGCCCCGCCGACGATAATGGCGCCGGCGCGCGCGAGCCGGTCACGAAGCCGACCGCCATCGCCCGATTCACGCCGTTGCGCGCGACGTAGACGACATCGTGTTCGTCGAGGATCGCGACCAGCGCGGTTTCCTGCACGGTTGCGGTGATCCGCTGCAGGAACGGCTGCACCGTGCGCGGCAGCCGCGCCGAATCGAGGTAGGACTGGCCGAGCCGCAGCACGCGCGGCGCGAGCCAGAACAGCTTGCCGTCGGTGTCGACGTAGCCGAGCTCGCGCAGCGTCAGCAGATAGCGGCGTGCGGCCGTCCGCGAAAGGCCGGCGCGCGCGGCAACCATCGTCGGCGTCATGCGCGCGTGCTCTTCGTCGAATGCTTCGATGATCGCGAGCGCCTTCGCGGCGCCCGCGATCCAGTCCCTGTCGTCCATTTCGTTTGCTCGTGGAAAGAGCCGGGATCACGGTCCGGTTTGCAAGTCGCCCGATCAGGGCGGTCCGCACGGCGGCGACCGCGCGGCCGTTGCGCGATTATCGCGCGGCGCGCGGGCTCTGCCTGCCCTGCGCGCGAGGCCCGCGTATCATGTGAGCGATTCCTTACGGGCTGCGCACCGCGTGAAGCGCCCTTGCGGCTTTCCAGCCGGATCCACACGACAAATCAGAACCAACCTTGAATCCCGACAGCCGACAACACCTGCGCGCGAACGTGCTGATGCTGATCGCCGCGATGATCTGGGGCTCCGCGTTCGTCGCACAGCGACTGAGCCTCGATACGATCGGCCCATTCCTGTTCACCGGCCTGCGCTTTCTGCTCGGGGCGCTCGTCGTGCTGACGATGATCGTCTGCGTGCGCCGCCCGGCGCTCGCCGAACTGACGAAGCGCGCGCCCGGCGGTGCACGCGAACTGCTTGGCGCGGGCGGACTGCTCGGTGTCGTGCTGGCCGTGTCAATCTCGCTGCAGCAGATCGGCCTGCAGTACACGAAGATCGCGAACGCGGGCTTCATCAGTTCGCTGTATGTGGTGATCGTGCCGCTGCTCGGCGTGCTGTTTCGCCACCGGACCGGCCTCGGTACATGGCTTGGCGCGTTGCTCGCGGCCGTTGGCATGTACTTTCTGAGCGTCGACGAGCACTTCTCGATGCTGTATGGCGACTGGTATCAGCTCGCCGGGGCGCTGGTGATTTCCGCGCAGATGATGCTGGTCGGCCGCTTCGCGGCGCGCCACGACACGCTGATGCTCGCACTCGTGCAGTTCGTGACCTGTGGGCTCGTATGTCTGTCGATCGGCCTCGTCGTCGAGCCCGTTAGCGCCGCGGTAATTGTGCGAGCCGCGCCGACCATCGTTTACGGCGGTGCGTTATCGGTCGGCGTCGCGTATACGATCCAGGTGGTTGCGCAGCGCTATGCGGCGCCTTCGCATGCGGCGGTGATTTTCAGCATGGAAGGCGTATTCGCGGCGTTCGCGGGCTGGCTCGTGCTCGGCGAAACGCTGACGGCTCGCGCATTGTTCGGCTGTGCGTTGATGCTCGCGGGATTGATCGTGTGTCAGATACTGCCGGGCTGGAAACGCGCCCGGCAGCGTGCTCCGCAGGGGTTGTGATTGACAGCGGTTAAAACCATTCGACGCCGACGCTCGGTGCGCGATCCGCACCGGCAGGCGTCCTTCCCATTCGCCTAACTATGCTGCGCGTGGATGAGCGAATTGGCTCGGCGTATCGGCGGTCGGCGGAAACACGCACCAGCAGCCATCGTCGTGCCGAAAGAAGAACAAACCTCGCGCGCCCTCTTCCGATGAAGTTTCCACCCGCACATAACGTCGCCCGCCGGTGCGCGTGCGGCTGAACTCGGTCACGTGAACCGGCTCGGCCGGCGATGGCGAAAGCCACTTGTCGACCAGAAACCGCAACGACTGTTCGCTCGCGGTTCTCATGATCTGCTCCGGAACAGCTTGTCGCGCTGCGCATCGCGCGTGGACTCGGGACTGTCGTCGTCGCGAGTGGTGTCGCCGTTCTCGGCAGCCTCGGCGGCTGCCAGCGCCATCACCCGATTGGTCGAGGCCGCCCGCAACGATCTGCAATGGGCCGCATGTCGAAGGTGCGACAGAAGGCGGACTAGCTGTCGTGCTGATCTGCGTTTCATACATCCCCCGCACTGCACCAGAAACCTCACAAAACACTTTAACTCTATGCCGGATTGTTCGCTGGGCAAATGGTTTTGACGAAATAGCAACAGTTGCGCTTGCAATAAGAAGGCGCGCAATCTTCGTACCGCGTCATCAATGTGCGCGTTCGATGGGCGAAATTCTGTGCGTTGGCGAGCGCTTCGCATCACGCGAAGCGAAGGTGCCCAGCAACGGAAGGCGTGCTTTGGAGGCGATGGTTATCCACAGCGACCTCTGAATAACTTCGGGATAGCGCGACGAACAGCCTGTGCGCGAAATCTTGATAAAGGTGGGGTCGGTTAACGGGTGTTCGAACTTATCCCAGTTATGTAGTTTTTCTACCGAGGCGTTCCGCAGGGTTATCGGCTTCGCATGATGTTGAAGCGGCGCGACATTTGCCACTTATCCACAGAACCGGTTAACCCTTGTTAACTACTACTACGTATGTATACGTATCAAGTAAACACCATAAGGTGAATCTGACCGCGCGCATGAATAAAAGGCTGATCGGGACTTGATCAGCCTTGATGCGAAAGTCGCTGCGCTGCCTTCACGGCACCAGAGGCGCCGTGCCGCTCGCGGGTTCGATCGCCGCGGCCTGGCCGATCGGGCCGGATGGATGGACCGGAGAAGAGGGCGACGGCGTTGTTAACGGAACCGGTGCGGGCGCGGTTAACTGCACGGGGGCGGGCGCTGGTTGGACCGCTTGAGCGGTAGTTGGCGACAACACCTGAACCGGCACGGCCGGCGTCGCCTGAACGGCAGCGGGAGCCGCCGCCGGTACCGGCTCGGGGACCGGGTCAGGAATCGTCAGCTGGAGCGGCGTGGTTACCTGCATCGGCAGCATGCGCGTTTCGATCGAGCTGCTCGTCACCGGCTGCGTACGCACGACGGTTTGCAAGTAATGATCGACGAGGCTGAAAAAACGGTCGTAGAACTTGCCCGACGGGATCGTTTCGCTCGAGATCTTCACCATCGCGTCGCTATTCGAGCGAATCGGCAGCGACAGCGAACCGAGCACGCTGAGCCCGACGCTCGCCGACGTATCGCTCTTCTTCAACGCGAAGCCGTTCTGCACCGCGTTCACATAAACGATGCTGGTATTGGCCGCCTCTTCGCCCGGTGTGCAGACGACGTGAAATTCGACAACCACGTGCGAATCGCCGGTCGGCTGAAAATTCTTCGTGCCATCCACGGTATCGGGGCGCGACATCGTCGTCAGATAGCCTTGGCTCAGCAGTGCGCGGCGCGCGGCTTCGCAGCTATCGCCGGTGCTCGAATTGAAATTGCGCGCGTACGGGCTTGCGCCGGTTTCGAACAGTTCCTGCGTAAATTTGGGTTGCGGCGTGCTGCTGCATGCCGTGAGCGCGAGCAGCCCGAACAGGGCCGCGGCGGTGGTGCGGGAGAAGGGGATCTGCATGATCAGGTGCAAGAAGCGCCTCGTGAGCGCGAATGGGAATGCATTGTAGAGCGGGTAGCGCCACGTGCGTAAAAAGCGTGCAAGCCGGAGCCCGAACCACATTACGTCATGTAACACAGCATATCAATTGGATGCACGAAGCCCGGCCTTCGCAGCGCATACGGGCTAGAACGGGAGTAGAAACCGCGCGGGCGCGCCTAGTTGGATGTCGTGCGCGTCGAGCCCGCTGTCGCGGCCGAAGTCGACCCAGAGGCCGCGGTGGCCCCGCTCGCGGCAGGCGCCACAGGTGCAGTGAGCGCCGCAGGTACGCTGAACGCGTCGGCCCACGGGTTCGCACCGGCGCAACGATCCGCCTCGCACGACGCGGCCCGCCCAGCGGCTCCTGATGCGCCGTCCGCGGGCGTCGCAACCGCCGCGAAATCCTCGACGCGCAGATTCACCTTCTGCGCATAGGCCTTCGAACCGCCATAGCTCTTCAGCGCGGTATTCAGATCGCCGTTCGCCGAGCGCATGTAGCCGTACAGGATCGCCGAACCGGCTTCGATATTCGCCCCCGGTTCGGTCAGGTCCTTCACGTTGCGCAACAGCCCGCGGTGAGCCTGCGGCACGACCTGCATCAGCCCCGTCGCGCCATTGGCGCCGCGGGCCTTTTCCTTGAAGCGGGATTCGATCGAGATGATGGCGAGCAGCAGCGCCGGAGGGAGGGAATATTTGTTGGCGGCGGATTGCACCGCGTCGGAGATCTTTTGAGCTTTTTCTTTGCCCACACCGAATTTCTGCGTCAGGTACGCCGATATTCGGTCGGTGTTTTCGTCGGCCGCCGCGGTTTGCGCGAGGCCGAGCGAAAGCACGATCAGGCAAAGTAATCGGCTCATGGTGGACGTCGGAGGAGCAAAGATCCGCGCATTATAGCCCCGCTGTACCGTGCGGCACCATTTTTGTCTTTTAAATCAAGGGTGACCATAACTCTTCGCATTTTTCGATCCGCCTCTCTGGCCGCTTTGGCCTTCAGGTCGAAACCGTCCGTCAGCGTCTGGAGGAAAGGCGGCGACGTCGTCGCTATCACGCTCGGAACAGACCGGACGCTCGCCTGCTTTGCGCGTGGGCGGTTCGTCAGTCGTGTCGACGTTCACGCGCAGTGCGACCGGCGGATCGTTCGACTTGTCGACTTTGCCGTGCGCATCCTTCGGATATCACGTGTCCGGGTTCGTATCGCGTTGCACGTAGAAACACAGCGACACCGACGCCCAGCAGCTTTTTGCCTCGCAACTCTTGTGCAGTTAGTTGCACTTTTCCGTCCCGGTAGTAATCGAACCTGCTGATCGCGCGGCGAGGGGGCTCGCTCGCTTCATCATTCGCGCGGATTTGAGACAATGCACGTCGGCCGTGCGCATCGTTGCGCACCGCTTCGATGAACAACCGATGTTTTCAGCTATGAGCAAGACCGCGTTTATTCCCAGCGTCCCGGGCACATCGGAGGACGACTTCGAGATTTCGGCGAGCGCGAAGATGGCTGGCTACCGGCGCTTCTTCGGCGTGTTGAAGGTCGTGCGCACGACCGACGGCCGCGTGCTGTTTCCGTTCGACGGCGCGCCCGAACTGGGTCCGCATCCGAGCCGCGTCGAAGCGCTCGCGGCAGCGCAGGTGTATGGCGAGCACATCGTCGCGAGCGATCTGGCGCGGCCGGAGTTGTAGGCCGATACGCCCTCGAACCGGGCCCATTCCAACGAACCGGAGATCTCCGTCAGCGCGCTCGCACCCGGCGCGCAGCCCCGGCCCCCGAACGCGCCGCGAGCACACCACCGATCACGCCGCCGATATGGCTCTGCCACGACACATCGGGATAGATCGGCAGCACACCGAACAGCAGACTCAGGCCGTAGCTGCCGACCACGACCAGAGCCACGAGGATCGACACCAGATTGCGCGTGTAGTACCCGCGTGCGACCAGGTAACCCGCATAGCCGAACACCAGCCCACTCGCGCCGATATGCACCGAATACGGCGCGCCGAACAGCCACGCGCAAAGACCGGCGCCGAGCATCGCGCCGATGGTTGCGCGCCAGAAGCCACCGATGTGCGGCCACATACAGGCGAAGCACCGAGGAAGTAAAAATCAACGCATCTACGAAGCCCGGTTACGGCCACACGAACGTTGGTCAAACGTCACTTCCCCCGTGGGAGCTGACTCAGATGTCACGCCGATTGCCGACTGCGGATTTCGGCGAACGTGACCGCCGATTTCGGGAACGTGACCGATTCGGCGGGGTTGGGCGTTGCGCGGTGTCGATTGTAGATTTCCTTGTCAGTTCTGGTCGAGTTCCGGCTCCAGGACGTT
>NZ_JBKGUA010000066.1:0-27407 GCF_046543485.1 Paraburkholderia sp. EG304
CTTATCGGCTGTTAGTTTTTAAAGATCGATCCGCCCAACCCGCCGCGCCTGAACCACCACTACCCGGCACCGCTTCGTTTGCGTCGCTGCGTCTGCAGCAGAGAAACGAGATTATGGAGAGCGGTCGGCAACACGTCAAGCCCCTTCTGCGAATTTCTTTTGGGGACAGCACACGAGGATGCGGCCCCATAGATAAGAAAACGACAAGCCCCCTTGTGCAAGGATCAACGCGCCCCTATCTAGGTCGTGTCCCGCGCATGCACACGGACTCCGCACCCGCGCAGTCTCACGCATGCATGCGACAACAGCGACGATGATTTGATGTGCACCCATGAGCGCGAACTCCCAAGCTCGTATATAATGCGAGCCGCGCAAAATTTCGCATGTCCATCGGCCCGCTTCGAGCGGGCTCATCTTTTTTGCTCCCCAGAGCACAGCCCAACAACCGCGTTGAGTCACATCAGGTGATGCTGAGCCCTGCTCGAAACGCCTGACGGTAGCGTCTTGCGTCTCATAGCGAAGCCTCTAGAGGAAATTACGTGAACCCTTTTGATCGCGAAGATTCGCAACACGAAACCGCCGCCTTCACTGCCAAAGTTCCGTCCGGCCGTGCGGCCAAAGGCAAGGGCGCCAGCAAAGCGATCCCTGTGGCAGCCGAGCTGCCGCCGCAACAAGCCGAAGAACGCCAGCGCCTGATGCGCGCACTGATTCAGCTGGGTAAAGAGCAAGGCTATCTGACCCACGCGCAGATCAACGACCACCTGCCCGACAACTTCACCGCAACCGCCGCGATCGACAGCATCGTCAGCGCGTTCAGCGACATGGGCGTGCAAGTGTACGAGCAGGCGCCGGACGCAGAAACGCTGCTACTCAACTCGAACTCCCCCGCGGTGGTGTCGGACGACCAGGCGGACGAGGAAACCGAAGTCGCGCTGTCGACCGTCGACTCCGAATTCGGCCGCACCACCGACCCCGTGCGTATGTACATGCGCGAAATGGGCGCGACAGAGCTACTCACCCGCGCAGGCGAAATCGCGATCGCGAAGCGCATCGAAGACGGCCTGCACGAAATGGTCCAGGCGATCGCCGCATGCCCGCTCGCGATCTCCGCAATCCTCGCGAGCGCGCAGCAGGTTGCCGACGGCGAGCTGCGCATCGACGAACTCGTCGACGGTCTGAATGAAGAGACCGGCGCCGCGGAAGAAGTCGAGAGCGCCGATGCGGATGCCGACGAAGACAGCGTTGCCGACGAAGACAGCGACGACGAAGAAGAAGACGACGACGGCCCGGCCGATTCGTCGGCGGCGGACGAAGCTCGCCTGAAGCAGCTCACGAGCGACTGCCTCGAAATCTTCGCCCAGGTTGGCATACTGTTCGACCAGATGAACGCGTCGCACACGCGCGGCGACGTCACCTCGAAGGCCTATCTGCGCGCGCGCGAAGACATTCAGCAGCACCTCGCGAAGATCCGCTTCACCGCACGCACGATCGACCGTCTGTGCGGCGACGTGCAGCACCAGGTCGCGCAAGTGCGCGCGATCGAGCGCAACATTTTGCAGATCGTCGTCTCGAAGGCCGGCATGCCGCGCGAGAAGTTCATCGAGACGTTCGCGGGTAACGAGGCCGACCTCGGCTGGACCGAGCGTGCCGCGCGCACCGGCGCTTCGACGTACGGCGCGGCGCTCGAGCGTCATCTGCCGGCAATCCAGTCCGAACAGCAGAAGCTGATCGACATCGAAGCGACAGTGTCGCTGCCGCTCAAGCATCTGAAAGAGATCAACCGCAAGATGGTCGCGGCCGAATCGAAGATGCGCAAGGCCAAGAGCGAGATGATCGAGGCGAACCTGCGTCTCGTGATCTCGATCGCGAAGAAGTACGTGAACCGCGGCATGCTGTTCCTCGATCTGATCCAGGAAGGCAACATCGGTCTAATGAAGGCAGTGGACAAGTTCGAATACCGTCGTGGCTGGAAGTTTTCGACGTATGCGACGTGGTGGGTCCGTCAGGCCGTCACGCGTTCGCTCGCCGATCAGGCCCGCACGATCCGCGTGCCGGTGCACATGATCGAAACGATCAACAAGCTGAACCGCATTTCGCGCGAGATCCTGCAGCAGACCGGCCAGGAAGCGCATCCGGCGGTGCTCGCGGAACGCATGGAGTTGTCGGAAGAGAAGGTGCGCGGGATTCTGAAGATCGCGAAGCAACCGGTATCGCTCGAAACGCCGGTCGGCGACGACGGCGATGCGACGCTCGGCGACATGATCGAAGACGCAGCCGTGTCGTCGCCGGCGGATGCCGCGATGCAGGCCGACCTGCGTGCTGCAATCGACGACGCGCTCGACTCGCTGTCGCCGCGCGAAGCGAAGGTGCTGCGCATGCGCTACGGCATCAACACGAAGTCGGATCACACGCTCGAAGAAGTGGGCAAGCAGTTCGACGTGACGCGCGAGCGGATCCGTCAGATCGAGAGCAAGGCGATGCGCAAGCTCATGCATCCGAGCCGCGCGGACCGTCTGAAGTCGTTCCTCGACCGATAAGCGTTTGCCACGCTTGCCGTGCGCGCCGCACGGCAAGCCACGCACATCGTCACACACAAGCAGCGGGATGAACCGGTTGACGGTGAGTCCCGCTGTTTGTTTTTGTGCTGTACCTTCCCGGTAGCCTTACGCGCGCGAGTTCTCCGCTTCGCGTCTCCCCTGTTGTCCACAGATTTTGGGAACAAGCTTGTGGACAAGCTGAGCATGACTACGCTAAGTCATTGAGCGTACTGCGTTTCGCTCTCACGCCTTCGATGAGTCGCGTGTCCTATCGGTGACCGCACACCGTGCGAACCGCCGTCCAGGTTTGCGCACTCAACGCGAATCCGAACTCAAAAGGCGCCACCATGATCCAGCAGGTTCAGCATGCCCTCGCCGGTCAGCGGCGCAGCCACGGTGCTTTGCCCCAGCATGTGCGGATCGAGATAGCCGGAAACCTGCAGCGTGTCGGCGGCAAAGCGCATCAGCCGATGCAGTACGATCGGCGCACCGCAGCCCAGCGTGAACACGATGATCGCGAGGTTGCCGCACTGCAAGCCGAGCAGACGCGCGACGCTGACGTTGCTGCCGAAATGCAATTGCGAGCCGAGCGACGTATTGCCCATCACATGACGCGTCAGCGCGGCGACATAGAAGCCGCGGATCAGCATCGTGCCGATCGAGAACAGTGCATAAAACAAAAACAGCGATCCGAGCGCGGCCCGCCAGGGCGCCACACCCGCCCCCGACACGTGGCCGACATGCATCGATGCGAGCGCGCCCTTCAGAAACACCATGAACAGCACCGCAAAAAGAACGACCACGCCGACGAACGTAACGAGGAACAGACCGTAGACGACCCCCGCGCGCCCCTTGAAGCGAAACGCCAGGCTACCGAAGCTGCTCGCGTTGATGCGGCGCTCCGTCAGACGCATCGACGTCCACGGCATCATCTGGCCAAGCGTGACAACGCACAACAGCGCATACAGCAGCGCGTGCACTCCGTAGCCAAGCGCCGAGCCGGTCATGCCGCCGCGAACACCGCACCACTGCGTGCGGCTCAGCCGGTAGCGCTGCGCGCTGAAAAACGCGGCCGCCGCGAACACGACGATCAGCAGATAAAACGCGATGACAGGCAGCGAACCGAGCGCCCCGCTTTTCGTCAGCATGCGCAAGACCACACTCAGCGCCCCAGCCGCGAACGTCGCGCCCAACACGACCACGATCGCGACCAGAAAGCCCTTGAATAGCTCGCCCGCGGTGCCGGTGTACTCGAAGCGCTCGTCCTGAAACCGCATGTGCGACCAGACATAGCGGCGGTTGTTCGTGGTCGCCCAGAAGCGGTAAATGCCGAGCGTCACGATTTGCAGCAAAAGGCTTCTGAAAAAGATGCCGTAGAGGTCGCCGAGCGTGCCGTCGTAGATCAACAGCGGCCGCTTCTCGTCGAGTGAATTCATTGCGTTGCCCTCTTTTCTTCTTCATTTAACGTTTTTGTGGCCCGCTCACGCATGCTCGTGCGGCACTCATATGCGGCATGCGTGGGCGAACGCGACGGGCGACGGTGCTTTCCCGTGCGAAGGTCGGCTCGCGTGGCGCGAGCCCATGCAAAACCTGTCTCTCAGACACGCAGGGAATCACGCAAAACGGAAACCGACCGGCAAACACATAATTACACGGTTTCTTATCTTTATAAATGGCATTTCGCATATAAATCGGCCATTTTCATTACGAAATTTGGCAACGCGCGAATATATTCAATTCGCATAATTTCGAATTACCGCACGCAATAAAGATTTCATTGCGGCGATCATTTGACGGTCCGCTCGCGAGTGCGCACCGCCCGCCGTGGTAATCCTCCGGACGTGGCCGAAGCTTGCCACGGCCGACCTGAGGAAGCGGCTTACGCGGACGAAAACGATTGCGTATTCGCACTCAACGCAATTTCACAATTAATAAGGAATGCGGTGAATTCTGCTAAATCGCCACAATTTTTGGCATTGGAATAAAAAAACCCGGCTGCACATTAGATGCTAGCCGGGTAATTTCCGCATTGCGCGGATTGTATTGATGCATTGCGGGTTTTATTGCCCCTCGAAGTACAGCTCGAGCGCGCGCTTCATTCGATGCACGCCGGTTTCAATCTCATCCACACCCGGCGCGGCAAACGACAGACGCAGCGCCGCCCTATCGACCGAGTCCTTGTAGAACGCGACGCCCGGCACGAACATCACGTTCTGTTCAATGCACATGCGCAGATAGTCGGATGCATCGCGCGCCGCATTAAGACGCGCCCACACGAACATGCCGCCGGCCGGACGATGAAACGCGATGTGCTGTGCGAGATGAGTATCGAGCGCATCGCATAGCGCGCGGCATTTCACCGCATACGCATCGATGATGCGCGGCAGATGACGCTCCAACGCGCCGCTCGCGAGGTACTCGGCGGCGATCACCTGGGTCCACGGCGCGCTGCACAGATCGACCGTCTGCTTGGCGACCACGCAGCGCCGCACGATCTCCCCGTGCGCGACCATCCAGCCGACCCGCAAACCCGGCGCGACGATTTTCGACAGACTCGAAAAATGCACGACCCAGTCGCGCGAACCGGGCACCTGCTCGCTCAACGCGAAAAGCGAAGGCACGGCCGTGCCGCCAAAACGCAGATCACCGTACGGATCGTCTTCGACTATCACGAACCGATGACGCACCGCCAGTTTCAACAATGCGATTCGACGTTCGAGCGACAACGTCGCGCCAGTCGGATTCGCGAAGGTCGGCACCGTGTACAGCAGCTTGGGAGCGCGACGCAGCGTGCCCGATTCGAGCACTGCGGCGAGCTTCGCGACGTCGAGTCCGTGCTGATCCACGGGTACCGTGGCGACGTCGGCCTGTTGCAGCTTCAGCGCCTGCAACGTGGCCGGATACGCGGGCTGCTCGACGAGCACGACGTCGCCGGGCACCACCATCACCCGCAGCAGCAGATCGAAGCCTTGTTGCGAACCGGTCGTCACCAGCAGCTCTGTTGGCGTGCAGGGCGCGCCGCGCCGTGCCATCAGTTGCGCGAGCTGTTCCTTGAGGATAGCGATGCCATCGGTCGGGCCGTATTGCAGACACAGCGTCGGCTGATGCGAGGCGCGCGCGGCCGCGGCATCGAGTCCTTCACGGTCGAACAGATCGCTCGCCGGATAGCCGCCGGCAAACGAGATCATGCCGGGCTGCGCGAGGTATTTGAACAGCTCGCGGATCGGCGAGCCGCTCGGTGCTTCGAATACGGGATTGAACGAGAACATCATGACGGCCGCCTGCCTTTCGTGTGGTATCGATTCGGATGTCGAAGACGATCGGCGTCGATTGTGGCCATCGGCGGGATCTGCGGCAAACGATATCTATGCACTAGTTATTGCGTTTTCCGCATGACCCCCCATCGGGCCATACAAGGCGCTGGCTACACCACGTTCTTCTCGATGATCGGCCGGTTTTCAAGCACGCGCGCGAAGCTCAGTGAGCCGAGGTCGAGCGTCGTATAGCGGCCATGCAGAATCAATTCGCTGATGCCGCGTCCGGTTGCCGGGCCTTGCTGCAAACCGTGGCCGCTGAAGCCGTTCGCGAAGATGCAGTTATCGACATCCGGATGATGGCCAATGATCGCGTTCTGATCGAGCACGTTGTATTCGTAATAGCCGGACCAGCAGTTCTGCACGCGCAGCGCCTCGAATTGCGGCACGCGATTCGCGAGCGTCGGCCAGATCACGTCGTCGAATAGCGCGTGATCGACTTCGTCGAGCGGTAGATCGTCCGGGTCGTTATCGGCCGATGGCGACGTGCCGCAGATATACGAATTGCCTTCCGGCCGGAAGTACACGCCGCTCGGATCGATCAGCAGCGGACAGCGTTCGAGCCTCGCCGGCGACGTGACATTGAAGATACTGCGCCGCCGCGCATAGACGGGCAGGTCGATGCCGATCATTTGCGCGACTTTGCGCGACCACGCGCCGGCCGCGTTGACGACGACGTCGCAAGCATAGGTCTCGCCGTCCGCGGTTCGTACCTGCGTGACGCGGCTGCCGTCGCGATGCAGCGCGGTGACGTCGGCCGCAACATACCGCGCGCCGAGCGCCTGCGCTTTCTTGCGCAGCGCCTGCACGAGACCGTAGCCGTCGAACCAGCCCTCGCCGCTTTCGCCAAAAGCGCCGGCAACAAGATCGTCGGTATTGAGCCACGGGAAGCGCGTTTGCAAGCCGTGCGTGTCGAGCAGGCTGATGTCCGCGCCGAGGCTTTTTTGCAGCGCGTGATTCTCGCGCAGTGTCGCTTCACCGGCCGATGTCGCGAGGAACAGGTAGCCGCCTTCGTGCAGAGCGATCGACGGCCGCGTTCCGTCGACTTCGAGCCGCTCGCCGATCGAACGCAGAAACTCGATGCCGAACAGCGACATCTGAATGGAAAGCGGCGTAGAAAATTGCTGCCGGATCGACGCCGCCGACAAGGCCGACGACGAACGCGCATAGCTCGGATCGCGTTCGATCACTGTGACGCCGACCGTCGGATCGGACAGCCGCAAGAAATACGCAATCGAACTGCCGATTACCCCACCGCCGACGATCACGACTTTCGAACTCACGTCTTACCCCACGAGTAACGTGGCCGCTCCGGAACGCCGGGCGGCGCAAACGGATTGCTATCTGCAACGCGCGGCTGTGGCGCGCCTGACGGCGACGTCACGCATGCGCGCGTCAGTCGAGATTGAAGTCGATACCCTGCGCCAGCGGCAGCGCCGACGAGTAGTTCACGGTATTGGTCGCGCGACGCATATACGCCTTCCACGCATCCGAACCGGACTCGCGCCCGCCGCCCGTTTCCTTCTCGCCGCCAAACGCGCCGCCGATCTCCGCGCCGCTCGGTCCGATGTTGACGTTGGCGATGCCGCAGTCGCTGCCCGACGCGGACAGGAAGCGCTCCGCTTCGCGCAGGTCGCTCGTGAACACGCACGACGACAGACCATGATGCGCGGCATTGTTCGCCTCGACCGCATCGGCGAAATCGGCATAGCGAAGCACGTACAGAATCGGCGCGAAGGTTTCCTTCAGCACGACCGGCGTCTGCGACGGCATCTCGACGATGGCCGGACGCACGTAGTAGCCGCCCTCATAACCCTTCACTTCGACGCGCTCGCCGCCGAACACCTTACCGCCCTCGGCCTTCGCCTGCTGCAGCGCTTCCTGCATGCGATCGAACGATTGACGGTCGATCAGCGGCCCCATCAGCGTGCCCTTTTCGAGCGGATTGCCGATCGGCACGCGGCTATACAACTGCTTCAGACGCTCGACGGTCTTTTCGTACACGCTGTCGTGCACGAACAGACGCCGCAGCGTCGTGCAGCGCTGACCGGCCGTGCCGACCGCCGAGAACAGGATGCCGCGCATCGCGAGTTCATGGTCTGCCGTCTGCGCGACGATGCCCGCATTGTTGCCGCCGAGTTCGAGCAGCGAGCGGCCGAAGCGCTTAGCCACTTCGACGCCGACTTTGCGGCCCATTTCCGTGCTGCCCGTCGCGCTGACGATCGACGCG
The DNA here is from genome assembly GCF_046543485.1 of Paraburkholderia sp. EG304. Taxonomy (NCBI): domain Bacteria; kingdom Pseudomonadati; phylum Pseudomonadota; class Betaproteobacteria; order Burkholderiales; family Burkholderiaceae; genus Paraburkholderia; species Paraburkholderia sp. EG304. The sequence goes on from NZ_JBKGUA010000066.1 coordinate 8,082, forward strand.
CGCGGATCGGCCACGAGCTTTTCGCCGACGTCGCGGCCGCCGATGATCAACGCCGCGAGGCCAGCCGGCGCATCGCCGAATTCCTTCAGCGCATCTTCGAGAATCTTGTTCACCGCGAGCGCCGACAGCGGCGTCTTTTCCGACGGCTTCCAGATCACCGCGTTGCCGCACACCAGCGCGAGCGCCGCATTCCACGACCACACCGCCACCGGGAAGTTAAACGCGGAGATCACGACGCAGGTGCCGAGCGGATGCCACGACTCCGCCATCCGGTGACCCGGGCGCTCGGACGCGATCGTCAAGCCGTACAACTGGCGCGACAGACCGACCGCGAAATCGCAGATGTCGATCATTTCCTGCACTTCGCCCATGCCTTCCTGCAGGATCTTGCCGGTCTCCAGCGAAACGAGGCTGCCGAGCGCGTGCTTCTGTTCGCGTAGCCGATTGCCGAGCAGCCGCACCAGCTCGCCGCGGCGCGGGGCCGGCACGTTGCGCCATACGGCGAACGCGTCTTTGGCCCGGGCGAGCGCAGCGTCGACCTCAGCCGCCGTCTGGCTGGCCACACGGCCGATGAGCTCGCCGGTGATTGGCGAATGAACCGCGATATCGCCGGCTCGCGCGGCGTGGGCAATGCCGAGATCGGCGAGGATGGTGGACGCGTCCATGTGAACCCCTTTAATTTCCGATGCGAAACAAGAGTAAGTTCGGAAACTATACACGCGGCTTTGTGTGGCGGCAAGGAGATGCCCGGAGAGTGAAACACCGGTTGACAAAAGGCGGCATTGTTTCCTGAAGGAAACTTCAGTCGGGACTCAGGCGGATGTGCCAAGCCCGCGCGTCGAGCGTCAAGCATCGGTCGCGCCGTCCCCTTCCGCCGCCGCCATCAACCGATCGACCAGCACACGCGCGAACGGCGGCAAGTCCTGCAGACTGCGCACGCAGATCTTCAGCTTACGCTCGGCCCACGGATCGTTCAGGCCGACGATCGCGATCTGCATCGTCTTCCTGTGGCGCAGCGCGACCGATTCCGGCACGATGCCGATTCCGACGCCCGCCTCGATCATCCGGCACGCGGCCTCGAAGTTGCCGACCTGGATGCGAAGCTTGAGACGCGCGCCGAGCGCATCGGCGGCGCTCGTGATGAACGCGTGGATTGCGCTCGACGTCGGCAGGCTGACGAAGTTCGCGTTCAGCACCTGCGAGAAATCGACCGACGCCTGCCTCGCGAACGGATGCTCGCACGACGTCACGAGCACGAGCCGATCGTCGCGATACGGCAGCATCTGCAGATGCTCGGCATGCACATTGCCCGCGACGATGCCGATATCGGTCGCACTGTCGGCGACGCCCTTGACGATCTCGCCGCTCAGCACCTCGCGCAGATCGATGTTCACGTCCGGGTGATCGCGCAGAAAACGGCTCAGCACGGCCGGCAGGAACTCGCTGATCGCGGTCGTGTTGGCCCAGATGCGCACGTGGCCCTTGATGCCATCGCCGTACTCCTGCATATCGCCGGCCAGATGCTCGACGCGTTCGAGCACGAGCCGCGCGTGATGCACGAAGGACTCGCCCGCGGGTGTCGGCGTCACGCCTTGGCTGGTTCGATAGAGCAGCTTGATGCCGAGCTGCTCCTCGAGATTCTTGACCCGGTTGCTGGCGGCCGGCGCCGACAGGTGCGAACGCTCCGCCGCACGCGCGAGGTTGCGCGTGTCGGCGATGTGCATGAGCAGGCGTAAATCGACGAAATCGAAGTGCATGATGAAAGCTGCTAGCGAAGCATGAGCAGGACAGACTTTCATCTTAACCAGGTGTGGTGAAAATTTAGCCGGGGAAAGATCCGAATCGACGGCCCCCCTTCATGCGCGTACGGCCTACGCCGACTCTTGCATCATCTCCGCTTGCGGTATCAGCTCGGCCTCGGGCGAGATCTCTTCGAGCGTCTGCTGGCTCGTTTCGATGCGCAGCGCGAGAATCGCGATGCTCAGCAGCAACAGCACGCCACCGACCATCGTCAGCACACCCGTCACGCCGAACTGCGTGTAGAGCAGCAGTGCGACATACGGTGTCGACATCGACGCCGCGCGGCCGCACGTGCCGGCCACGCCGGTGCCGCGCAAGCGATGCGCGGTCGGAAACAGCTCGGGGATATAGCCAAACAGGCCGAGCGTGCAGACCGTGTAGATCGTCGTGACAAGCGCAAAGCCGACGACCGCGATCGGCACCGGCGCACGCATTTGCACGTAGACGAAGCCGAGCACGATCGTTGCCAGCGAGAACAGCACGATGCCGTTGCGCCGCCCGAGGCGGTCCGTCACGAGATAACCGACCACCGCGCCGGCCGGCGCGCCGAACGACATCAGCAGCACGAAGCCGAGCGACTGCACGATGGTCAGGCCTTCCTTGACGAAGAACGTCGGCAGCCACGCGACGAAACCGTACAGCGACATGTTGATCGCCATGCAGGTCAGCGCGGCGACCAGCGTGCGGCCGATCATGCCGCGCGCGAACAGCGCCGAGAACGGCGCGGCCGGCACCTCGTGACTGACCACGCGCGCGACCGGCGGCAGCTTGCCGACGCGCGCCTCGACCTGGCGCTCGATCGCCGCGACGGTGGCCTCCGCCTCTTCGAGCCGGCCAACAGTTTCGAGCCAGCGCGGCGACTCCGGCATCCGATGCCGCAGAAACCACACGATCATCGCGCCGACACCCGCGATCGCGAACATGTAGCGCCAGCCGAGATGCGGAATCACCCAATAGCCGACCGCGGTCGCGCCGAGCAGACCGGAGTTGATGATCAGCGCGAGCAACGCGGTCCAGCGGCCGCGCGTGGCGGGTGGCACGAATTCGCACAGCGTGCCGGCGGCGACCACGAGTTCGGCGCCTAGGCCGATGCCCATAATGAAGCGCAGCAGGATCAGCCAGTAGATGTCCGGCGCGAAGCAGGCGGCGAGCGATGCGAGGCCGAAGATCGCGAGATTGGCCTGATACGAATAGCGTCGGCCGAAGCGGTCGCCGAGATAGCCCGACAGGCCCGCGCCGATCATCATGCCCATGAAGGTCGCGGAGATGAAGAAGGAGCCGAGGCGCAGATCGGTGAAGCCGGTTTTGACCATCGCCGCGAGCGCGCCGTTGGCGAGATAGATGTCGAAGGCGTCGAGGAAAGCGCCTGCGCCGATCAGGCCGAGGATGTTCCAGTGAAAGCGGCTGATCGGCAGGCGGTCGAGGCGTGCGCCGGAGTTGATGGGGGCTGGCAAATTGTGTCTCCTGTCTTTTTAGGCGGTGCACGGGCGAGAGGCTCGCGTGCGCGGAGCAGTTCTGCGAGGCTGCCTTCGTTGGATGCGGCGGCTCGGCGCAGAGCGCTGAACGGCCGTAGTTGGATCGCGCGGGCCGTTGGCTTCAAGAGTGCGACAGGCGACGTGGAGTGGGAATTGGGTTTTTTGGAGGTGAGTGTTCCGGTTTGATTAAGGGATGAAGAAGAAGCGATTTGCATACCTGAAAGGCTTCAGTGCATCAGAGTCTGGTACTTCATTTCCAGGAATAAATTCTTCCCAAAAATCGGACTACGGCCTACTCTGTCGGTGTACTGCCCCCGGATGTTGGCCGGCCGCACCCATTTGCAAAGCGGCTCGATATCGAGCTTCGGAGCCCGTCGCACCGAATGATTTGCATGTAGACGTGCATGCGGTTCAGGAGAATATGCGGGGCATTCAGGTAAATTCTCGGAGGCAGAATGGTTGATGACTGGTCCTGCACGATGCGGACGATCGTCGACGAAATCGCCGCAAGCGTCCCGATCATCGGACGCGATGAGAGGGGGCAGCTGTTTGTTTCCGCCTGCAACGACCAATTCATGCAAATGACGGGCGGCAAGCGCAACAGCATCAAATCGTTCCCCGCGTCATTCGACACGCTGATTTCCAATTACGCACGAACCGAATTCCGTCAGAAGCTCAGCGAATGCTTTGAATCCGGCGTCGCCCGCGAACTCGAGCAGGCTTATGACCTGAGAGACGGAACCCACTGGTGGCGCCTGTCGTTGAAACCGCTGCGGCACAACAGAGGCGCGAACTCGGTGATCGAAATCATGGTGACGGGTCTCGAGATCACCGCAAAGATGGAGTTGACACACGAGCTCGAAGTCAGCACGTCGCGTTTCCGCTCGGTGGTGGATGCCGCCTATGACGCGATCATTACGATCGACCAGCAGCACTGCATCACTCTGTTCAATCGCGCTGCGGAAAACCTTTTCGGCTATTCGGCCGACGAGATGGTGGGGCACCCCATCACGGAACTGCTGCCCGAGCGCTATCGCGCCAATCACTCCCAGTACGTCCATCAGTTCGCCCGCTCGCCGGTGCGCTCGCGGCAAATGGACGAGCGCAATCGCGTCTATGGCCTGCATCGAGACGGCTCGCTGCTGCCCGTCGAAATCGCGATTTCGAAGATCAACGTGGGCGGCCTGATCGAATTCACCGCCGTGATTCGCGACATCGCCGATCGTGTTCAATTGATGGACCTGCTGCAGAAGCAGGCCGTGACCGACGAGCTGACCGGCCTGCCCAACCGCAGGGAATTCGCGGACACGGTCGAGAACCTGCTGGGGTCGGACCGCAAGCTTTCGATCTTTCTCCTCGATATCGATTACTTCAAGAAGATCAACGACAGTTACGGACACGACATTGGCGACGAAGTGCTGCGCGTGATGGCCAAGGTCGTCATGAACGCCGATTGGCGCATCGGCGTGTTTGCCCGCTGGGGCGGCGAGGAGTTCGTCGCCGCGCTGCCGGGCCTCGATATCGAACAGGCGACGGGCGTGGCAGAAGACTTGCGCCAGACGATCGAGCAGCAGAACTTCGAACATCCGTGGCGGCTCGGCAAGCCGATTCCATTTACGGTCAGCATCGGCGTGACCGAGCGCCTGCCTGGTGAGGATGACGTCGGCGCCATCGTCAAGCGCGCGGACCTGGCGCTGTATCGCGCCAAGGACAGAGGGAGGAACCGCGTAGAGGTTGGTTAACGCAGGCCGTTTGAGTAGCGGCCGCTCGCTAGTGAGCGTTTGCCAATTCGACGACGAAGTCCAGAAAGGCACGCGTCTTCGCCGGAATGTGATGGCGTGACGGGTAGCAGGCGTACAGGGGATAGCGCTCGTCAGGCCAATCGGAAAAGAGATTGATCAGCCGCCCTTCGGCAATCAGTTGCTCGGCACCGAAAAGGAGCATCTGCGCGATACCGGAGCCAGCAAGGCACGCATTCAGTAGCGCGCCAGGATCGTTCACCGTCAATCGCCCGCGCGGTGCAATTACAGTGTGCTTGCGTTTGCGATGGAATTCCCAGGGGAACGGCTTGCCCGTCTCCGGATTACGAAATTCCAGGCATCGGTGACCTGGGCCTTCGAGATCTTCCGGCTTTGCCGGACGCCCACGTCGCGCGATGTACGACGGAGCGGCGACCGTGACCACGGCCGTCTCGAGCAGCTTGCGTGCGACGAGGGAAGATATCCTCGGCTCACCGAACCGCAACGCGAGATCAAAGCCCTCGAGAACCAGATCGCCGAGATGGTCGCGCGCAATGAACTCGATTTCGAGTTCAGGATGCGCGTCCATGAACTGGTCGAGGCGTTGCCCGAGTATCGCCCGGTAACACACCGGATCGAGGTTGACCCGCAACTTTCCTCGCACCGCCGATGCTCCGCCAGCCGCGGCCACGGCGGCTTCCTCCAGCCCTGCGAGGTGCGGCATGACCTGCTCGTAAAAGCGGCGGCCCTCGTCCGTCAGGGATATGGAACGTGTGGTCCGGTTGAAGAGCCGGATCTTCAATCTTTTTTCCAGCCTTGCAATCGCCCGGCTCACACCGGGCGGCGACATTCCAATCACTTCCGACGCAGCGGCGAACGTACCGGCGTCCACTACCGCCGCAAATACGCTAATGCCGCTCGAAAAATTTTCGATCCTCGATTTCATGGTCGCGCGAATCAAAACAGGTGATGAGCCGGCATTATCGCCGGTCCAAGCCCCGTCGCGCCATTTAGCCGGCTGTCTGGTTCTGCGCGGCCACGTTTCTACCGTCGGACCGAATGACGGTGTCGCTGCGATCCGTCCTCGTATTGATGAACCATGCAGAAACCGAAGCCAGCAAGAAGCAGCCGACGAAAAGATGGAACACGACATTGAAGTCGTTCTTCGTCGTGGTCAGGATGTAACCGACGATCAGCGGGGAAAGAAATCCTGCCAGCTGACCCGCTGCATTGACAAAGCCGATTGCCGATCCGACGACCTTGTTCGGTAGCGCGACGTTCGGGATCGTGTACAACGAACAGCCGGCCATGGTCGAGAAGAAATAGCCGATCGTCTGATAGAACACCGCGGTTTCAGTGGTCTCCGCATGGGCAGTCAGATAGGCAAAGATGGCGGCCACGACGCAGCCGAGGACGACAAGCAGTTCGCGACGATTGCGGAAGAACTTGTCGGAGAGAAAGCCCGTGATGCAATAGGCAATCGTACCGACCAGAAATGGCACCGACGCCATGATGCCCATTTTGGCCGTCGAAAGGCCGCGCGCTTTCAGCAGATACGTCGGGAACCAGCTCATGATGCCCCACGAGGCGATGCTGAATACGAACAAGGTGACAAAGCACCACCAGACCAGCGGCGTTTTCACCAGTCCAGCGAAATCCGCTTTGCCGGCGGAGCCAGACTGAGCCTTTTCGCTGGTGCCGATTTCCTCTAATTCGATATTCGAAACGTGCTTGCTATCCTTCGGGCTGTTTCTGATATAGAGCCAGCCGAATATCGCCATCGCGATACCGGGGATGAACAGACTCGTGAAAATCGCGCGCCATCCCCATGCGGCCATCACGGCCGCCACGAACAGCGGAGCCAGAGCGGGTCCCAGCGCATTCGTGGTCATCATCAGCCCGGTCGCCCTGCCCAATTCGCGCTTCGGGAACCATGCCGACAGTGCCTTGAACGCGGCCGGAGGAAACAGCGCCTCGCCGACGCCGAATGCGACCCGCACCACCAGCATCAATCCGAGCGAATTACACAGTCCGGTAAGCGCGGTGAAAATCGTCCACCACGTGATGCCGATCGTGGTCATCAACCGCGGGCCGAATCTGTCTGCAAGCAGGCCGGCCGGAATCTGACATAGCGCGTAGCTGAAGAAGAACGCACTCAGGATTCCTCCCATTTCCATCGCCGACAGATGAAACTCGGACGCAATAAATGGAATAGCTGCTGCCATGATCATTCTGTCCATGTAACAGAGCAGATAGATCGCGAACAGAATCAGCAGCACGAGATAGCGATGTCTCCAACGAAAGCGCATGAGGTCTTCCTTATTATTAAGTGACAGCGGTGAAACGAAATCCGGGCTCTAGCCGGTCAGTTGGCGATATGAGAACGACCTGAAGTCGGCAGGTTCGCGAAAGCCCAGCATGTCGTTGGCGGTGATACCTGCGAAAGCCCCCGTGAAGCCGATTGGGGTGGCATATTCATCGCTGAGTTTCGTGAAATCCTTTTCCAGTCCGAGGTCCTTCCAGTCACCGTGTGTCACGCGATAAAAGAAGCGCAGTGTCGCATCCACGACGCGAATCCGCAGATCGATCCCGGTGGACTCGGGCAGCGTCGCCAGTCGATTGCTATAGGCAAAGCTGCCGGCATCCATTTCCATGTACGACAGGATTTTCGTGCCGTCGTCGTCGCGCGTGACGAACAGGTAGTAGAAGGTCTTCTCGTCGTAACGCGCCATGAGCCCAGCCATGTGCAGATATGACTTCGGCGAAAATTCCAGCGCCGTTTCGACTTCGAACTGCCAGTCACGGATGCGACAGGCCAGCATGCTTTGATGGAAGCGCGAAGTCGGCGACTCTTGCCCCCTGATTCGCAGGTAGCCCGGACGATCGTGAAGATTGCACCAGTCGTCACTGATGGGAATGCGCAGACTCTGCAATTCCAGCGGCAGAGCGGCGCATTGTTCGAAATCGATCGCCCAACTGCTGTCGAGCCTTTGCTCGATCTCCGAGTCGATCGCAAAAGATTCGGCGGGGACCACTCCGCCAGTGGCGAGGCAGGGCCAGCCGTCACGCCATTCGATCGGGGCGATGCAGGTCTCACGTCCTAGCGGCGAGCGCTTCGTTTGTGCATCGATTGGTCTCGATCCGAGGTACGTCATGTACCACTGGCCGTTCGGACCCTCGACCAGATTGCCGTGGCCGGTCCGCTGGATCCGTCCGTTCGCGTCGCGCGACGTGAGCATGGGCGTGTCAGGATGAAGCTCGTATGGACCGAAGATATCGCGGGACCTGGATACGCACGTTGCGTGCGTATAGCCTGTGCCGCCCTCCGCCGTGATCAGGTAGTACCAGTCCCCCTTCTTCAGCAAATGAGGGGCCTCGTATATCTGACATTTCATGAAGTAATCGGTCTTCAGGTTGGCGCCTTTATAGATGACGCGCTCTTCACCGATCAGCTTTTCCTCCTGCACCGAGTATTCCCGCAGAACGATTCCGACGAAAAGATCTTCGTGGATTCCTCTGAAGTCGCGCCGGATATAAGCGAGCCACTTTTTGCCGGATTCGTCGTGGAACAGGGATGGATCGTATCCACCGGACACGAGATGCACGGGCTCCGACCAGGGTCCAGTAATGTCGGGGGCGGTCACGACGTAGTTGTGCATGTCGCGCAGCGGGGAGATCTTCTGCTCGCCTTTCCATGCCTTGGTGTCGGTATAGACGAGCCAATAGAGACCGTCGTGATAGGACAGGGCTGGCGCCCATATGCCTCCGGACGGCTGCTCTCCGATCAGGTTCAATTGCGATAACCTGTCCAGAGGCGTGGCCTTGAGTTCCCAGTTGACGAAGTCTTTCGATTCGTAAATGAGAACGCCCGGATACCATTCAAACGTTGAAACCGCGATATACCACGCATCCTTGCCACGGCATACGCAAGGGTCCGGGTTGAAGCCGCGCAGAACTGGATTTTGAATAGTACTCATCGGGAGGGTATGTTTCTGACGTGCTGAAAGGAATAGATCTTTTTGCTTTTTCGGCGAGCGTTGTTACCGCTAACAATTCAATCTAGCATGTGACCTGCTAACTATTCAAGTGCGATGATGGGAGGGTATTCCCTTGGTTGAGTTCCTTACTGGTACGTCGTCCGAATGACCGGCAGGCGATGTATAGGAATCCTGCTATGAAGGCACGACGAAAGCCGCATTGTCAGAATCTTTCGGAGTGGCCCAAAACTCTCCGCGCCCGCAGGATCACCGGCATGTCGACCATCCTTCCATCCACGGCAACCGCCCCGCCATGGCTCGCCTCGACGGCCGCGAGCACGCGTCGCGCCCAATCCACCTCGGCGTCACTCCATGCATATGCGCGGTGCACCGCCTCGATCTGCTTCGGATGAATGCAAAGCTTGCCGCCGAAACCAAACCGCCGCCCGCGCCGTGCATCGGCTTGCACCGCATCAGCATCGGTAATGGCCGTCGATACGCCATCCACCGGTGCACCGATGCCGGCCAGCCTCGACGCAAGCACGATCTGCGAGCGAAACAGATGCAACTCCTCGCCATCCCCATCGATGCCGAGATCGACCTGAAAATCCAGCGTCCCGAACACGATACGCGGCACGCGCGGCGTGCCACATAGCTCCGCAAGATTCGCGAACCCGCGCGCAGTCTCGACAATCGGCAGTACGCTCAACGCTGGATGCGCGTTCGCCAGCACCGCGCAGATCTGTTCGCGCGTCTCAGCCTTCGGCAGCACAATTCCGGCGACACCGCTCTGACCAACGAGCGTCGCAACGTCATCTGGAAACCAGGGCGTATCCGAGCCATTGATACGCACCCACACGGCCCCCGATGCGTTAGCCGATACCGCGGCCACCACCGCCGCACGCGCCGGCACTTTCTGATCCGGCTGCACCGCGTCTTCCAGATCGAGAATCACCGCATCCGCGCCGGCCGCATAGGCCTTGTGAAACCGCTCAGGCCGATTCCCAGGCACGAAAAGATATGACCGGGGCAGCGCGCTCATGCCGCCACCATCGTGCGCGGGGCTGAATCGAATACCTGGCCAATCTGCGCCACTTCGGCAACACGCCACGCGCGGCGAAGCAGTTGCGCCGCCTCCTCGTCACTAGCCGCACCCGAGAATGCCGCCAGCCGATGCAGCTTCGTCGCAATCTCCTCGCGCGACAACGTGTTCCCTGGATCGCCCTTCGGCTCATCGACACGCCCGTCGAAAACACGGCCGTCGGCAGTGGTCACCGTGACCTTGCCTATCCAGCGCGCGGGATACGAGGCGTCGACTTCAGCGTCGAGCGTCATCGTGACCTTGTCGCGAAACGCAACGATCTCGCTCGCGTCGAAATCCTGCTCGAATTCGGTCACGCCCGCATAGCCGTGATGCGCGACGAGTCCGAGCACCGTACCCATGTTGAACTTCGCCTGATGCACGGTACGCGGCGCGATCACGGGACCGAGCACATCGATCGCGCCTTGATGCACGTGCGCGACGACCGTCGCGATGTCGCGCGGCGCGAGACGATGCGCCCGCACCACGGCGAGCAGCGCATCGGCGGCCGGATGCGTATGGCGGCACGCCGCGTGATATTTGAACGACGTCTCCGCGGTCGCCCAGCGGCTGCCGAGCCGATCGACGAGCCGAGCCGGATCGGCATCGCTCGACATGCCCGCGGCCATGCCTTGGGCGCCTTCGAGGATATGCGTCGCTCCTTTGAAGCCGTCGGCGGCGAGTTGCGCGGCCATCAGGCCGTTCGCGGCAGCCATCGCGGTATGCAGTTGTTTCGAGTCGGCGGCGTCGCGCAGAAATTCCCACAAGCCGCTCGCCTGTGTGCCTGCCGAGCCGAACGCATCGAGCATCTGCGATGGCGACAAATCGAGCAAACGTCCTGCAGTTGCGGCCGCCGCGACCGTGCCGACCGTGCCCGTGGTGTGAAACACCTTGTAGTGCGAGCGCCCGAGAAATTCGCCGATGCGAATACCGACCTCGTATCCCGCCACGGCCGCCGCGATGAAGTCGCGCCCCGGCGCTCGCCTTGCCTGTGCCAACGCGAGCGCAACCGGAAACACCACGGTCGCAGGATGAAACACCGAGCCATTGTGCACGTCGTCCTGTTCGGCGAAATGCGATGCGGCGCCGTTGATCATCGCGGCGAAATACGGCGTGGTGCGGCTGCGATCGATCAGCACCTCGCAGAGGCCCTCGTTAGTCGCACCAGCTGCCGCACGCGCAAACCGAGCGATCGTCTCGACGGGGCGAGCGCCTTTGCCGGCCAGCGCCGAGCCCAGCCAATCGACGTACAGGTTGACGGTCCGCTCGACGACCTCATGCGGGATGCTGTCGAAGTCGAGTTGCGCGGCGAAAGTGGCGAGCGTGAGACTGGGATGGTCGGTCATGAGTGTCGTGCGCCGTGTGATGCCAGGTTGTATCGGGTTCGTTCGGCATACCGGCTTGTCATCCCGCATCACATGCGTGCGGGCTCGAAGCGAAACAGGCTTACTGAATCAGACCGTGCCGGCCGCGCGCAGCGCGTCGATACGAGCTTTGCCGTAGCCAAGCTCACGCAGAATCGATTCGGTATGTTGACCAATTGTGGGAACGGGGTCCGTCCGAGGCTCGATGTCGGAAGGCAAACCCGGAGGCCGTAGTGACGGTATCGTGCCGGCTGCCGTGCCGACTTCCTGCCAGCGCTCGCGTGCCTTCAGTTGCGGATGCGCCCACACGTCCGCGAGCGTATTCATCTGCGCGTTCGCTATGCCTGCGTGATCGAGTCGCTCGATCACCTGCGCGGCGCTCAGCTTCGCGAACGCCGCTACTATCACCTCGCGCAACGCATCGCGCGCCGCAGTGCGCTTCGAGTTCGATGCGAAGCGTTCGTCCGTTGTTAGCTCAGGCAGTTCGAGCACGCGATCGCAGAACAGCTTCCATTCGCGTTCGTTCTGCAGGCCGAGCATGACCGTCTTGCCGTCGCCAGCGGGAAACGGTCCGTACGGATAGATCGTTGCATGCGCGGCGCCCGCGAGCGCGGGCTGCGGCTGACCGTCGATCGCGTAGTAGAGCGGATAACCCATCCACTCGACCATGCTTTCGAGCATCGACACGTCGATACGGCAACCGCGCCCCGTGCGTCCGCGCTGCAACAGCGCGCTCAGGATGTTCGAATAGGCGTACATGCCCGCCGCGATATCAGCGATCGAGCAGCCCGCCTTCGCTGGCGCGCCAGGAGAGCCGGTGATCGATAAAAAGCCGGACTCGCTTTGAATCAGCAGGTCGTACGCCTTCTTGTCGCGATACGGACCGTCCGCGCCATAGCCGGAAATATCGCAGACGATCAGCTTCGGATACTTCTGGCTCAGCGTGTCGTAGCCGAGGCCGAGCCGTTCCGCCGCACCCGGTGCGAGGTTCTGCACGAGCACGTCTGCATCGGCAACCAAGGCATCGAGAATCTCCGCCGCCGCGGGCTGCTTCAGGTCGAGCGAAAGGCTTTCTTTCGAGCGATTGGTCCACACGAAGTGCGACGACAGTCCATGCACACGTTCGTCATAGCCGCGCGCGAAATCGCCGACGCCGGGCCGTTCGATCTTGATCACGCGCGCGCCGAGATCGGCCAGTTGACGCGTGCAGAACGGCGCGGCGATCGCGTGTTCGAGCGTGATGACCTTGATACCGTCGAGTGGTCTCATGATGTCCGCCAGCGGGTCAGAACGAACGCGGCAGCCCGAGAATATGCTCGGCCACGTACGAGAGAATCAGATTGGTTGAAATCGGCGCGACCTGATACAGACGCGTTTCGCGAAACTTGCGCTCGACGTCGTATTCGCATGCGAAGCCGAAACCGCCGTGAAATTGCAGGCACGCATTGGCCGCTTCCCACGACGCGTCCGCAGCGAGCAGCTTCGCCATGTTCGCTTGCGCGCCGCACGGCTGCTGCGCGTCGAAACGACGTGCCGCTTCGAAGCGCATCAGGCTCGCTGCCTCGACGTTGATGAACGAACGCGCGATCGGAAACTGCACGCCCTGGTTCTGTCCGATCGGCCTGCCAAACACGACGCGCTCCTTCGCGTACTCGGTGACTTTATCGACGAACCAGTAACCGTCGCCGATGCACTCCGCGGCGATCAGCGTGCGCTCCGCGTTGAGGCCGTCGAGAATGTATTTGAAGCCTTGCCCTTCCTCGCCGATCAGATTCTCGGCCGGGATTTCGAGGTTGTCGAAAAAGAGTTCGTTGGTCTCGTGATTGACCATGTTCAAAATCGGCTGCACGGTCAGGCCATGCCCGATCGCTTCGCGCAGATCGACGATGAAGATCGACATGCCCTCCGATTTCTTCTTCACGTCCGCGAGCGGTGTGGTGCGCGCGAGCAGGATCATCAGATCCGAGTGCTGCACGCGCGAAATCCACACCTTCTGGCCGTTGATCACGTAACGGTCACCGCGCCGCTCGGCGGTAGTCTTGATCTTCGTCGCATCGGTGCCGGTGCTCGGCTCGGTCACGCCCATCGATTGCAAACGCAGGTCGCCGTTCGCGATCTTCGGCAGATACTTGCACTTCTGTTCTTCCGAACCGTGCCGCAGCAACGTGCCCATGTTGTACATCTGTCCGTGGCATGCGCCCGAGTTGCCGCCCGCGCGATTGATCTCTTCCATGATCACCGACGCTTCCGTGAGCCCGAGCCCCGAGCCGCCGAAGTCCTGCGGAATCAGCGCGGCGAGCCAGCCGGCCTTCGTCAGCGCGTCGACGAACTCTTCCGGATAGCCGCGCGACTCGTCGATCTTGCGAAAGTACTCGCCGGAAAACTGCTGACACAGATCGCGCACGGCCTCTCGAATGTCCTGGAACGAATCGTGTTGCGTGGTTTGCATAGTCGAGTCTCGTGGAATTCAGGCGAGCGCGGCGGTCGCGCGCATGGTCAGATAACCTTCCTGGTCCTTCGCCCACAAGTCGATGGTCTTGCCGTCGGCGGCGGGCTTGCCGCATACCGTGAACGGCTGATCCGCGAAGGTCGGGCGAAGCGCGCGAAACGCGAAGCTTTGCAGCGTCGCTTGCGGCAGTTCGCGGCGCACGAGATCGACGAGCAGCGTCGCGATCAGCGGGCCATGCACGACGAGGCCCGGATAGCCTTCGACTTGCGTCACATAGGGATGGTCGTAGTGAATGCGATGGCCGTTGAAAGTCAGCGCCGAGTAGCGGAACAGCATCACGGCATCGGCGTCGATCGTGCGGCTCCACGTTTCTCCTTCGGGCGCGGGCGCCGGCTGTTGCGGCCGCGCCCCTTCGTGCGGCGCGTCGCGATAGACAATGTCGTGCTCCTCTTCGAGCTTCAACTCGCCATCGACTTCGATCGTATGTTGCACGGTGACGAATACGAGGCGGCCCGAGCGGCCGGTCTTGTCCTCGATATTGGCGATCGTCGAAGTTCGCCGCGCATGCTCACCGATCTTCAGCGGCGCATGAAACGTGAGCCGGCCACCAGCCCACATGCGGCGCGGCAATGGCACGGGTGGAAGAAAACCGCCACGCTTCGGATGTCCATCGGGACCGACTTCGGATAGCGGCGCGACCGGAAGAAAGTACAGCCAGTGCCACAACGGCGGCACGGTGTCGCCGCTTTCCTCGCGATCGAGCGTGGCGGCGAGTGCGGCTAACGGAAACGCGGTGATGTCGTCTTCGGCCACCGCCTCCTTGTTGAGCCAATCGTCGAGCTTCTGTGGGGCAGCGGACATGGCGGAGTCTCCTGGTTTAGTGTGTTGGTCCTCGTTAGGGCCCACTATGACCGACGCGCTGTGTGCCGCGAAGTTCGATTTTCCGAAGCGGGCCTTTGGCTTTGGTTAAGACGTTAGGCGCGGCGCGCGGCACTGACAATCTGTTTTCAGCGCGATCAGAGATTCGACGCGGCCCGACCTTATTGCTTTACCGAACTGCAACGGCGCTCCTTCACCTGCTCGCTTATTTGAGCCCGAGCCGTTTGGCCAGCCGATTCAGATTCGCGCGGTCCAGCCCCAGCTCGCGCGCGACCGCCGCCCAGTTTTGCCTGTTGCGGATCAGCGCTTCGAGAACGAGATTGCGTTCGAACTCGGTGACCGCACTGCGAAAGTCTTTCGTCTCGCTTTGCTCGCTCTGCGTGGCCGTTTGATTGGCTTCCTGATTCTGTGCGTTGGACAACGCGAAGTCCGCGGCCGTCAACGTCAGAATACGGCGACGCTCACGACTGGCCGCCAACGCCTTCAGCGCACTGCGTCCGATCAGATGCTCCAGTTCGCGCACATTGCCGGGCCATGAGTAGTGCAGCAACGCGGCCTGCGCGTCGGCCGCAAGCCGCAGACTCAGCAGCCCGAGCCGCGAGCGATTGTCTTCGAGGAAGAAGCCCGCCAGCAGTAGCACGTCGCGGCCACGTTCACGCAACGGCGGCACGCGCAGCGGATACACGCTGAGGCGATGATAGAGATCGGCGCGGAAGCGGCCCGCGCGCACTTCTTCGGCGAGATCGCGATTGGTTGCGGCGATCAGCCGCACGTCGACTCTGTGCTCGTGGTCCGAGCCGATGCGCTGCAACTGTCCGTTCTGCAGGACGCGCAACAGCTTCGCCTGCACCGCGAGCGGCAACTCACCGACCTCGTCGAGGAAAATGGTGCCGCCGTCGGCGAGTTCGAACTTGCCGCGCCGATCCGCCGACGCTCCCGAAAACGCGCCGCGCACGTGGCCGAATAGTTCGCTCTCGACGAGCGTATCGGGCAATGCCGCACAGTTCAGGCTGATCAGCGGCTTGTTCGCGCGCGGCGACAGCGCGTGGATCGCGTTCGCGACCAGCTCCTTGCCGACACCGGTCTCGCCGGTGACGAGCACGGTCAGATCGCTGGCGGCCACCACCTCGATCTCCTCCACCATCCGGCGATGCGCCTCGCTGCTGCCGATCAGCTCGCGCCGGCTCTCGCTGCTCGCCAGCCGATAAGCTTCCGCGCGACGCTGCGCCTCTTCGCCATTGCGCGCCAACGCGTCGATGCGTTCGACGACGCTGACGGTCGCAGCCGCGAGGCCGAGAAATGCTTGCAGCGAAGCCATGTCGAGCGTGTTGAAGCGCGCCGGGTCGAGTGCGTCGAGCGTGAGCAACCCCCAAGGCTCGCCGCGGATGAACAGCGGACAACCCAGACAGTCGTGCACTTCGAGATGCCCGGCTGCCATGCCTTGCACGAGGCCATCGTAGGGATCGGGTAGTTCGGAGTCAGCCGCGAAGCGCGTCGGCCCTGGCTGGGCCAGCAACTCCTGAAAGCGCGGGTGCTCGGCGACGCGAAAACGCCGCCCGAGCGTATCGCTGCTCAAGCCGTCGATCGCCAGCGGCACCAGCGTATCGCCTTCCAGGCGTAGCAATGCGGCCGCGTCGCCAGGAAACAGCGAGCGCAGCGCGCTGAGCAGCCGCCGATAACGCTCGCGCTCGGACAACTCGCGCGACAGGTCGAGAATCAGTGGGGTAAGAACGTCGAGGACCGCCTCGGCAGTCAGATCGACTGCGGGTTGAGTCTTTTCGACTAGGGTCGAATGAACCATCCTATTTGCCAGACCGTTGATCTACATACATTTTATACCTGGCACGATTCGTGGATAGTAGAGGCAGTCTGCCGAAACCGGCTGCGACACTCGCTGATAGACAGACGCTCACACAGACTCTCATCAGGACTTGAAAATATGCTATCCGCCGAACACCGCGCCATTATCACAGCAACCGTGCCGCTCCTGGAAAGCGGCGGCGAGGCGCTCACCACGCACTTCTACCGCGTGATGCTTAGCGAGCACCCGGAAGTGCGCCCGATCTTCAATCAATCCCACCAGGCGAGCGGCTCGCAGGCGCGCGCTCTGGCCAACGGCGTCGTGATGTACGCACGCCATATCGATCAGCTCGAACAACTGGGCGGGCTCGTCGCGCAGGTCATCAACAAGCACGTGTCGCTGAACGTGCAGCCTGAGCACTATCCGATCGTCGGCAAGTGCCTGCTGCGCGCGATTCGTGAAGTACTCGGCGCGGACGTCGCAACCGACGCCGTGATCGAAGCGTGGGCCGCCGCGTATCAGCAACTCGCGGATCTGTTGATCGGACTCGAAGAGAAGATCTACGCCGAAAGCGCGGCAGCGCCCGGCGGCTGGCGCGGCACGCGGCTGTTCCGCCTCGCGCGCAAAGTGCGTGAAAGCGACGAGATCACGTCGTTCTATCTGCGTCCCGATGACGGCGGCGAATTGCTCGCATTCAAGCCGGGGCAGTACATTGGCGTGCGGCTGGTGATCGACGGCGAAGAAGTGCGTCGCAACTATTCGCTGTCAGCAATGAGCGATGGTCGCGAATATCGCATCAGCGTGAAACGCGAACCGAATGGAACCGTGTCGACGTATCTGCACGAGCAGATGAAGGTAAACGACCCGCTCGAACTGTTCGCGCCGGCCGGCGAATTTACGCTGCAACCTGGCGACAAACCGTTGGTGCTGATCAGTGGCGGCGTCGGGATCACGCCGACGATGGCGATGCTGCAAGCCGCGCTGAAGACCAATCGTCCGGTGCATTTCATTCACGCGGCCCGTCATGGTGGCGTGCATGCTTTCCGCGGCGCGATCGATGCATTGGCCGCGCGCCATCCGCAACTGAAGCGCTTCTATTGCTACGAGCAGCGCCGTGACGGCGATGCCGACGCGCACGCGGTCGGTTACGTCGACGAAGCGAATCTGAAGAAGTGGCTGCCGGAAACGCGCGACGTCGACGTGTATTTCCTCGGGCCCATCGCGTTCATGAAGGCGATCAAGAAATGCCTGAAGGCGATCGGCGTGCCGGAATCGCAGAGCCGTTATGAGTTTTTTGGGCCGGCTGCCGCGCTCGAATAACACACTCGGCTAATCGACGAGTACTTGCCCTCTTCGAATCGTTGCAAAGCGTATTCGAAGACGGGCATTTTCTGGTTTGAATTACGCCGGTGGGTTTGGCCTTGTAAGAAGCGGGCCAAGTCTGCTGCGCGTTCAGCGCTCCCTTCTGCGGCGAAATGCCCACCAGCCAGTCAGCCCGGTAAAACCGGCGACCAGCAGCACCATCACCCAAAATCCATGCTTGTTCTCGGCGAGCGGAATGCCACCGACGTTCATGCCGAAGAAACCGGCAATGATATTGATTGGCATCGCCAGCACCGTGACGAGCGTCAGCGTGAATAGCGTGCGGTTGTTCTGCTCCTCGAGTCGTGAGGTGATTTCTTCCTGCAGCAATCTAACCCGCTCGATCAATCCGGCCACGTCCGAAAGCACGACCGAGAACTCCTCCGTCGATTCACGCAGATCCTGCACGTCTTCCACGTGAAGCCAGCGAGGCGGCCTCGCCAGCAAGCGGAAAATCGCGCCCGGTTCGGGTGCCAGCATCCGCTGCAGACGTGTCAGCGTGCGACGCATCGCGCCGAGGTCGAGGCGGTTTTGCGTCGGCCGTTGCGACAGGAAGCGGTCCTCAATTCGATCGACGTCGGCGCTGGTTCGGCGGACGATCTGCACGAGCAGGTCGGCCTGGTCGCGCATCAGATGAACGAGCAGCTCGGCAGGTGACCTGAATACTTCCCCTTGCCGTACCGACGCGCGCAAACGGTCCACCGAGCGCAGCGGCTTCAGCCGCGCGGTTACGATGAGCCGCTTGGTTGCGTAGATCCACAGCGTCGCGATTTCGGACGGGATGAACTCGAGGTTGAACATGACGTCGTTCACGACTGCGCGCAGTGCGCCGTCCGCATGTTCGATCCGCGTCGAATGCGAGCCTTCGCGCAAGGCGTCGAAAAACGCTTCGGGCAGATCGAGTTGCGTGCGCATCCAGCGCTCGCTCGCGCTATGCGCGAGATTGAAGTGAAGCGACAGAAACTCGCCAGCGTCCCTTACGGTAGTGTCGGCATCGTCCTCACGCTCGCGGAACCAGTCGATGACTTCGTCCGCGTCGATCGGCCGTCCGGCAAGCGTCGGCAAAAACCGGAAACCGCAGACCATACCCGACGAATCCGCGCCGTAGGTTTGCAATGCCAGATCTGATTTCATAGGGCGTTCAATGCCAGCGCTTCCGAAAGGAATACATGAGCATAGCGCGAACGATTGAAAGAGAGTTGACGCGCGCAGTTTCCGGCGTCGTATTGTCGAATTGAGGCGGCTGGCGTGTCACGGAAACGTCATCTCTGACGATTTCGGCCGCGTAAACGCAAAAACCCCACCGCTGGGGGTGGGGTTTCTGGCTTGTGGGGGAGCCTGACGATTACCTACTTTCACACGGGCAATCCGCACTATCATCGGCGTGGAGTCGTTTCAC
>NZ_JBKGUA010000067.1:0-27369 GCF_046543485.1 Paraburkholderia sp. EG304
CGAACTCGAGTCGGGCTTCGAGCCTGAAACAACGAAGGCAATCGCCCCCGTCTGACCCGTCTCTCCAGATCGCTCCGCTTACCTCGTTCACCAAAAAATCGCAGTCGCACAAATTTGGCGTCGGGGTATCCACCCTTCACTATTTTTCGCTTCCATCATGACTTCGAGAGTTTTCCCGTCTGCGCTTCTACGTGACCTCGCTGCCGGCGCTGTAGTCTTTCTCGTCGCGCTGCCGTTGTGTCTCGGCATTGCAGAAGCCTCCGGCGCAGAGCCGCTAGCCGGGCTAGTGTCTGGCATCGTTGGTGGCATCGTCGTTGCCTTGCTCAGCGGATCGCCCCTCAGTGTGAGCGGCCCCGCCGCGGGCCTCGTCGTGATCGTCGTCGACGGCATCGGGCGTCTCGGTAGTTTCTCTGCATTCCTTATTGCATTGCTGCTGTCGGGTGTCATCCAGTTCGGCTTCGGGACGCTTCGGGCCGGCCAGCTCGCCTCGTATGTGCCCACACCCGTCATCAAGGGAATGCTCGCCGCCATCGGACTGCTGCTGATCGTCAAGCAGATCCCACTTGCAGTGGGTCTGACGTCGGGTCGCAACACCGAATCGTTGGCAGGCGCGCTTGCATCCATCTCGCCCATCGTCTGTACTGTCGCCGCCATCTCGCTCGCCATCCTTGCGGCCTGGGACACGCATACATTGAGACGCTTCGCGCTAGTGCGGTTCGTGCCCGCGCCGCTTGTCGTCGTAGTTGCGGGCGTAAGCGCGACGCTGGTGTGCGGCGCGCTAGGCGCCACGCTCGCGTTGCCACCTGAGCACCGCGTAGCGTTGCCGGCCATCAAATCGTTCGCGGCGCTCGGGGACGCCTTGCATTTACCTGAGTTCGGGTTGACCTTCGCGCGCCTTGTGGATCCGGAAATATGGATCGTCGCCTTGACGCTTGCCGTTGTCGCCAGTCTAGAAACGCTCCTGAGCCTCGAAGCCGTCGAGCAGATCGACCCGCAGCGTCGCGTCGCACCACCGAATCGCGAACTCAAAGCGCAAGGGGTCGGCAATATGATGGCAGGTGTCATCGGGGGATTGCCCATCACATCCGTCATCGTCCGCAGTTCGGCCAACGTCCACGCCGGCGCGCGAAGCCGGCTCTCCGCAATCGTGCACGGCGTGCTGCTCCTCGTCAGCATGTTCGCGCTCACGGATGCGATCAACCTGATTCCGCTCGCGAGTCTGGCGGCCATTCTCATTCAAACCGGCTACAAGCTCGCCAGACCGTCGCTGTTCATTACGCTCGCGAAACAGGGAGCGGCATCGTTCACTCCATTCATTGTAACGATCGCCGGGGTGCTCGCCAGCGATCTGCTCACTGGAATTGTTCTCGGTGTGCTGTGCAGCGCCGCGCTCGCGTTGTGGGCGAATCTGCATCGGCCTATTGCCCTCGCGCGACACGACGACCATTTCCTGCTTTCGTTTCGCAAGGATGTGTCGTTTCTCGGCAAGGTGGCGCTCAAGGAGATGCTAGCGCATATCCCGGATCGGGCGACCCTCATCGTCGACACAACCCGCGCCGACTTCATCGACCACGACGTGCGCGAACTGCTAGACCGTTTTATTGCCGAGGCGCCACTGCGGTCGATCGCGGTGGAGGTGCGAGACGCCGCTACGGTGCTACCTCCTGCACCGCGGTCAAGCGTCTGACCGCACGCCAACAGTGGATGCGATCCATGACGAACGGGTCTAGCAGGCCCGATCGTCATTGCGAGAAAACTGGGACTACCGCGTCCGAAAGTTGCGATGGGAAGCGAATTTTCGCCAGCACGTAGCGCTGCTCGATCAGCCAGCGAAACAATACACCGGAACTGATCGTGCATAGGCGATGGAATTCGGCGAGCGATCACTGTGCCCTGCGAAGCCTTGTCGCCGGCCTTGATCTTCACTTCCTTGACGGTGCCCGCGACGTCGCTGGGCACTTCCATCGTGGCCTTGTCCGACTCGAGCGAGAGCAGCGTCTGCTCCTTCTCGATCACATCACCGGCCTTGATGTTGACTTCGATGACCTCAATGTCCCTGAAGTCGCCGATGTCCGGCACTTTTACTTGGATAAGCATCATTTATTAGTTTCTTCCGTGCGGTTGTCCCGGGGCTTGTCGCGGGTCAAAGCGATACCCGTCGATAGTCGGTCAGAATCGTGGCGAGATACGCATTGAAGCGGCCGGCTTCTGCGCCATCAATGACGCGGTGATCCCATGAAAGCGACAGGGGCAGCATGAGGCGAGGCACAAACTGCTTGCCGTCCCACACCGGCTTCATCGCGCTCTTCGACAGGCCGAGGATCGCGACTTCCGGCGCATTGATGATCGGCGTGAAATGCGTGCCGCCGATGCCGCCGAGCGACGAGATCGAGAAGCAGCCGCCCTGCATCTGGTCCGGCTTGAGCTTGCCTTCGCGCGCTAGCTTCGAGAGCTCGGCCATTTCCTTGGCGATGTGGACGAGACCCTTCTTGTCCGAGTCGCGAATCACCGGAACCACGAGGCCGTTCGGCGTGTCCGCGGCAAAACCGATGTGGTAGTACTGCTTGAAGACGAGGTTATCGCCGTCGAGGCTCGCGTTAAAGGTCGGGAATTTCTTCAGGGCCGAGATCACCGCCTTGATCACGAACGCGAGCATCGTGAACTTCACGCCCGCCTTCTCGTTTTCCTTGTTGAGCTGCACGCGCAGCGCTTCGAGGTCCGTGATATCCGCTTCGTCGTTGTTCGTAACGTGCGGAATCATGACCCAATTGCGGTGCAGATTCGCGCCGGATATCTTCTTCATGCGCGAGAGCGGCTGCGTATCGATCGGGCCGAACTTCGTGAAATCGACCTTCGGCCAGGGCAGCAGGTTCAGGCCCGAGCCGCCCGCAGCCGGTGCGGCTGCCGCGCCGGCCGGTGCTGCGAGCTGGTCCGCCATCACGCCCTTCACGAACGCGGTGACGTCGTCCTGCGTGATACGGCCCTTCGGACCCGTACCCGTAACGCGGGCAACGTCCACGCCGAGATCGCGCGCCAGTTTACGCACCGACGGCGAAGCATGGCTTGATCCGCCCAGCCCAGCGTCCTTCTCCGCGATTACAGCCGCTAACCCAGGCGTGGAAGGACGGGCTGCAGGTTCAGGCAGTTCATTAACAATGTGTGGACGGTCATGGAGCCCGCAGCTCGCCCGGGAGGCCGCCTCACTGGTCACCACCTCGGCCAACGCGCCGTGCGGCTCCATGAGCAGGATGACCGAGCCTTCCGACACGGCATCTCCGACCCTGAGCTTTATTTCACGAACGACGCCGCCAAAAGGACTCGGCACATCCATGGTGGCCTTGTCCGACTCCAGCGTAACCAGCGATTGCTCTTCCCGTACTACATCACCCGGCGCAACCAGCACCTCGATGACGGGGACGCCCTTGTAGTCGCCGATGTCAGGCACCTTAATCTCTGTTACATGCACTTCTGTATTCTCCCAATCGCGTTCCAAAGCGAGAGCAACGATCGATTCGTAGTGTGTCTCATGAATGTCTCAAGGCCGGAACAGGCAGCAGGCACCGCGGTGCCAGAAATTCTGGTCATGTTGAACTAGCGGTCGACATCGCACGGTCGCTCGATGCGAAAGCCGACGTGCCCGTATGCGCGGGCGAGCGCGACAAAGTCAGGCAACGCGTCCATGTACGAGTGGGAGTAACGGTCGCGATAGTTGACGTGCTGCAGCTGCCTTACCATGCCGAGGTAGCCGTTGTTAAGGGAGACAATTTTCACGCCAAGGTCGTACTGCCTGCAGGTCGACAGCTCCTGGATGCACATCTGGATCGAGCCGTCCCCGGTCACTGCGACCACATCCGCGTCAGGAAGTGCGCGTTTGACGCCCATCGCATAGGGCAGTCCGACACCCATCGTCCCGAGGCCGCCCGAGTTGATCCATCGACGAGGCTTGTCGAATCCATACAGCTGCGCAGCCCACATCTGGTGCTGTCCGACGTCGGAACAGATATAGGCATCGCCTCCAGTGACTTCCCAAAGCCGTTGAATGACGAACTGTGGCTTGATCACATCAGCGTCCGGTTCATAGGCGAGGCAGCGCCTTTCACGCCAGTTCTCTATCTCTTTCCACCAGTCGTTGCGATTCCCATCGTTGATACGCTGCGCCCGGAGCTGCTCCAGTATCCCGCGCGCCGCGGTCTTTACGTCTCCCACGATCGGAACGTCAACCTGCACCCGCTTGTCGATCGTCGCGGGGTCGATATCAACATGAATAATCGTCCTTCGATCTGACTGGAACGCTCCTGTGTTCCCGACGACCCGATCATCGAACCTCGCACCGAGCGCGATCAGTACGTCGCAATGCTGCATCGCCATGTTGGCTTCGTACGTTCCATGCAGTCCTGGCATTCCGAGGCACCGCCGGTCTGAGGCGGGAAAGGTGCCGAGCGCCATCAACGTGTTCGTCACCGGGGCATCGAGTCGCCGCACGAGTTCCGCAATCTCTTCGCTTGCAGCCGATGCGACCGCTCCGCCACCAACAAGAATGCATGGCCGGCGTGAGCGCGCGAGCGCTTCGGCGGCGCGCCGCACCTGAACGACATGAGGATCCGTGCGTGGACGGTACGATCGCAGCGTGACGGATTCAGGTATGCGCAAGGGCGTCTTCGCCTGAAGCACGTCTTTGGGAATATCCACCAGTACAGGTCCCGGGCGCCCGGTGCGAGCGATATGAAACGCGCTTTTGAGCGTCTTCGCCAACTGCGAGACATCCAGCACGAGAAAGTTATGTTTGACGATAGACCGGGTGATCCCGACAGCATCGCACTCCTGAAACGCATCGGTTCCGATGGAGTGTGTGGGTACGTTACCGGAGACCACCACCATCGGGATGGAATCGAAATACGCCGTAGCAATGCCCGTCACCGCGTTCGTCACGCCCGGGCCCGATGTCACCAGCGCTACGCCGACCTTTCCCGTTGCACGCGCGAAGCCATCCGCCGCGTGCACGGCTGCCTGTTCATGGCGAACCAGCAAATGGGTGATATGGTCGGACTCCTGGAACGCATCGTAAAGCGGCAGGACGGCGCCGCCTGGATACCCCCAGACCGTATCAACGCCCTCCCCGCGCAGAACTGACAGGACAATCTGTGCACCCGATGCATGGCCGTCCATGCCCGAACCACTCGAAGCGCCGGCCTTCACAACCTGTTGGATCTCAGAACCCGCAATCTTCATTATTAGCTCCTGGTAGTGCCCCACCCATCACTGTTGCCACGGCGCGGCCCGGTTCGCGTCACGCCTGCCATAGCGATCCACGGCACGCCTGACGACCTCGACCGCGATTGCACCGTCGTCCGCAAGCGCTTTCAGCGCGGCAATCGCAATCGAATACCGGTCGACTTCGAAGAACGCTCGCAAAGCCGCTCGGGTGTCACTGCGTCCAAAACCATCGGTGCCAAGCGTCACATAGCGTCGCGGCACATACGCACGAATCAGTTCAGGAACAGCACGCACGTAGTCCGTCGCTGCAACCACGGGCCCGTGAGTGCGAGACAACGCAGACGCCACGTACGGAGAGGGATCACAATCCTCGTCGAACAGGCGATCGGTGCGTTCGGCCGCCACGCCGTCCCGGTGCAGCTCGGTAAAGCTGGTGACGCTCCACACCGACGCTGCGATACTCCAGTCTTCCTTCAGCAGGCGCGCGGCGGCTTGAATTTCCCCAAGAATCGCCCCCGAACCGAGCAACTGGACCTGTGCGCGTTCAAGCGATGTCGTGTCAAGCGGATACATGCCCCTGAGCACACCATCACGAACGCTTTCGATAGGCGCAGCCGGAAGCGAAGGCTGGGCGTAGTTCTCGTTCGTCACCGTCAGGTAATAGAAGACATCGCGCTGACGTTCGATCATCTCGCGCATGCCTTCGTCGACGATCATGGCCACCTCGTATGCGAACGCGGGATCATAGGCGCGGCAGTTAGGTACCGTCGAAGCCGCCAGATGGCTCGTGCCGTCCTGATGCTGAAGCCCCTCGCCACCGAGCGTCGTCTTGCCCGCCGTCGCACCGATCAGGAAGCCACGTGCACGCTGGTCTGCCGCGGCCCAGATCAGATCGCCGATGCGCTGGAAACCGAACATCGAGTAGTAGATGTAGAACGGCAGCATGGGCAGGTCGTGCACGCTGTATGAAGTGGCGGCGGCGACCCACGAGGACACGGCGCCCGCCTCCGAAATGCCCTCTTCCAGTATCTGCCCGCCCGTATCCTCCCGGTAGTACAGCATTGAGCCCATGTCTTCGGGCTCGTACAGCTGCCCGAGCGGCGAATAGATCCCAACCTGCCGGAACAGGTTCGCCATACCGAACGTGCGTGCCTCGTCGGCAACCACGGGAACAATGCGACGGCCGAGCGACGCGTCTTTCAGAAGGCTCCCGAGCATCCGCACGAACGCCATCGTCGTCGACATCTCCTTACCGCCGGCTTCGAGGGCGAATTGCCCCCACGCCGACAACGCCGGGACGGGCAGCGTTTGCGACGCGGCTGTCCTTCTGCGGGGCAGATAACCACCAAGCGCTTCGCGCCGGGCATGCAGGTACCGCATTTCCGGACTGTTGTCCGCCGGCCTGTAGAACCGCAGCTGCTCGACGTCCTCGTCGGAGAGAGGCAAGCGGAAACGGTCGCGAAACGCTTTCAGTTGTTCGACGTCGAGCTTCTTCTGCTGATGCGTGGTCATCCGGCCCTGCCCGATCGCCCCCATGCCGAAGCCCTTCATTGTCTTCGCGAGAATAACCGTGGGCTGACCGCCATGTTTCAGTGCCTGGTCGTACGCCGCATACAGCTTGCGCACGTCGTGCCCGCCCCGTCGCAGACGGTCGATGTCGTCGTTGCTCAGATGCGCGGCGAGCGCAGCCAGTTCCTCGTTCTGTCCGAAGAAGCGTTCGCGGTTGTAGGCGCCGTCATTGGCCGAGAAGGTCTGAAACTGTCCATCGACGGTATGAGCAAACGCGCGCAACAACGCGCCGGTGCGATCGCGCGCGAAAAGACCATCCCAATCAGAACCCCACACGACCTTGATGACGTTCCAGCCCGCTCCCGTGAATTGCGCCTCGAGCTCGTCAATAATGCGGCCGTTGCTTCGCACGGGGCCGTCAAGTCGCTGCAGATTGCAGTTAATCACGAAAACGAGATTGTCGAGTCCCTCACGGGCCGCAAGCGACAACGCCCCAATCGATTCGGGCTCGTCCATCTCGCCGTCGCCAAAAAAACCCCAGACCTTCCGACCTTCCGTTTTGAGCAATCCACGGTTCTGCAGGTAACGCATGAAGCGCGCCTGGTAGATCGAGTTGATAGGGCCGATGCCCATCGATCCCGTTGGAAACTGCCAGAAGTTAGGCATCAGCCACGGATGCGGATATGAACACAGACCCGGACCCGCGATCTCGCGACGGTAGTGCTCCAGATGCTGCTCGCTCAGGAAACCTTCAAGGAATGCGCGCGCGTATACCCCCGGCGACGAATGGGGCTGAAAATAGACGAGGTCACCACCATGCGCATCGTTCGCGCCGCGAAAGAAGTGGTTGAACCCTACCTCGAAAAGATCCGCCGCCGATGCGTAGCTCGCAATATGTCCCCCGAGTTCGCCATAAGCCCGGTTCGCCCGCACCACCATCGCGAGCGCATTCCAGCGCAACGCGGCGGCAAGTCGCTCTTCCGTATCGATGTCACCTGGATACGGCGGCTGCTGGTCGACCGGGATGGTGTTCGTATAGGGCGTGACATTCGCGCGCGCCGTTGCAATGCCGCTCGACAACGCATGCGCGGCCAGGCGGTCGAAAACATACTGGGCGCGCTCGAGTCCAACATGCTCCACCACGCCATCCAGCGCGGCGAGCCACTCGGCAGTCTCCTGCGGGTCGCCGTCGATACGGGTCTGAGTGAGGGCAAGAACGGGTTTGGCACCGCTCGATAAATCGGTCATGGCGACTCCAGGCTGAACAGTGAGATTCTTGAGCTTCGAAACTCGTGCAGGTCGAACTGCGCGGTCCGATGGGATAAGAAGAGCTTAACTAGCGCCTCACAAAATGTGCGTCTCTTTTGCTGGTAGTTTTTGCTGCAGATAGGGTATAAATTCTGGGAACGCATTCTCCCGTGAGATTTCCATACTATGACGTCTGAAACAAAGCTCCCAACCCGCCGGCTGGATCGCACCGACATCGCGATCCTGCGGCAGTTGCAGGACAATGCGCGTATCACAAACGCTGAGCTCGCACGCGCTGTTAACCTCTCCCCCACTCCCTGTTTCAATCGCGTACGCACACTTGAAAATCTCGGCTTGTTCCGGCAACACGTCACCCTCCTCGACGCCGGCGCGCTCGGATTGCGTATCAACGTCTTTATTCAGGTCAGCCTCGAACAACAGGTCGAAGACGCGCTACGTGTTTTTGAGAAGGAGATCGCGGATCGGCCAGAAGTGATGGAGTGCTATCTAATGACAGGCGATGCTGATTATCTGCTGAGGGTTGTCGTGCCGGACATGCAAAGCCTTGAGCACTTCATCGTTCAATGGCTCACGAAAATACCTGGCGTGTCGAACATCCGCTCCAGCTTTGCGCTCAAGCAAGTGCGCTATAAGACCGCGCTGCCGCTTCCGACTGCAGGCCTCATGCTCCCGAGCGGCGACGAGGTCCGTCAGGAATGGACCTAGCAGGCTGTTGAATTTGAGTCGCGTGTAAACGGGGTTCGAAGGACAGCCGTTATGGATATCGTGTTCATGAGATTGGGCGATGAGTGCGATGCGCGGGATTGATGAGATGCAGGAGCGGCTGTTTACGAGGGTCAAGCTGGACGACTTCGTCCCTGTTGATCACCCATTGCGACCGATCCGGCAGCTGGTGAATGAAGCATTGAAGCGGCTCAACGGGTTGTTCAGCGTGATCTATGCGGACAGCGGCCGGGCTTCGATTGCACCCGAGAAACTGCTGCGTGCCCTGCTGTTGCAAGTGTTCTACTCGGTGCGCAGCGAGCGCATGCTGATGGAGCAGATGCGCTACAACCTGCTGTTCCGCTGGTTCGTCGGGCTGGCGATCGAGGACGCCGTGTGGGACCACTCGGTGTTCTCGAAGAACCGCGACCGGCTGCTGGAGCATGAAGTGGTAGAAGCGTTTTTTACCGAAGTCATGAGTCTGGCCGACAAACGTGGCCTGCTTTCCAGGGATCATTTTTCGGTGGACGGCACGCTGATTCAGGCGTGGGCCAGTCACAAGAGCTTCCGTGCAAAGGACGGTTCGGACGATAGACCGCCAGCAGGCGGTGGGCGCAATGCCGACACGGACTGGAAAGGCAAGCGGCGCAGCAACGATACGCATGAGTCGAGCACGGATGCGGACGCACGTCTGTTCAAGAAGAGTAAAAAGAGTCCAGCCATCCTGTGCTACCACGGCCACATCCTGATGGAGAACCGCTCCGGGCTGGTGGTCGGCGCTGTGGTCAGTCATGCGGATGGTTTCGCCGAACGGGCCAGCGCCTTGCGGCTGCTCGACTGCGTACCGGGGACGCATGCGAAGACAGTGGGTGCGGACAAGGCCTATGACACGCGCGACTTCGTGAGCGATTGCCGGGCTCGCAACGTGACGCCGCACGTCGCGCGCAACGATGAGCGCGCTGGCGGTAGCGCAATCGACGGTCGCACTTCGCGGCATGCGGGCTACCGGGTCAGCCAGATCATCCGCAAGCGTATCGAGGAGCATTTCGGCTGGGGTAAAACGGTCGGACGGATCCGCCAGACGGTCTATCGCGGCCTCAGGCGCGTCGACCAGCACTTCAAGCTGACGATGGTGGCGAGCAATCTGACCCGCATGGCGCGAATGCCAGCTGTGGTGCTGCAGGGAGCGACGCGATGAGCCCCGACGGCGTGGCGATGATGCTGCGCCCGCGCAGCAACCGGGTGCGTTGCCCGCAAAAATCAGCCGGCGAACCCGCAATTCAGCAGCAAATCGCATGCGGAAACCTCGTGAACACAGCTTCGATCTTCATGACGGGGCGCTTTTCAACAGCCTGCTAGAGAGGTTGCATCGAATGTCCATTCGTCTACTTCGATCCTTGGATGCCGGCAGTGTGTTACGGCAAAGCGGTCTCCGGATCAAGTGAGCCTCACGACAATCGAAAGACTTAGCTCTGCGCAATCGCAAACGAAAACAGGACTTCTCCCGCGTTCTCGCTTACAGGATGCGCGGGGCCCGCAGTCTCGGGAAAAGACGTGGCATTGCGGGGCATCAGTCTCGCGCCTCGAAAGAAAAGAGTCCTTATTGAATCTCAAAGAAACCACGCCTTGGGTGGCCCCGCAAGCTCGGCTGGCCCAGCGCGACTCATACGTCGACTGCAAGCGTAAGAGCCGAGTCGAACGGCGCGGATTTTCGGCTCCTGCGCTGGATATTCGCAAACGACACTGAAGCAACTAGCCAGACATCTGTCACAGCTCAGAGCTCTGTCTTTCGATCAGCGCTTAATCTCCTATCCCCAGGCGAAAGAGTTGGCCCCAGCCGGGGACATCATCGTCGCATTCAGCAAGTCTCAGGGCATGCCAGCACAACGCCTGATTCGAGGAAATGATTCGCTTTCCCGTTTCTCGTTCGAGCGCGTCGATGACGTGTGCAGCCCGCATCTGGGTACACGCAACAACAATAGTGTCCGCATCTGCAGTACGGACTGCCGTTCGAATAGCGTCAGCAACGCTTTCCGGCGAAATGAAAGGTGCTTCATCACCGATAAAACCGGTCGGATTGGAAAACGTACAAACTGAGGTGACGTCCATTCCCATGTTTTCCAATGCGTGCACCATATCTGATGCAACGTCATGGGGATATGGAGAGACGTATCCAATCCTCCTGGATTTTAGTGCCTTCAGTGCAGCCTTAATTCCACGGAAAGGGTCTGTTACGAGTGCGCCTGGGTGAACCTCGCGCACCAGACGTTCGAGTTCCGACTGCCCGATCACCATTGCAGCCGATGTGCAGCCCAACGCAATGACGTCAGATGGGCGCATGGAATTTATCAGCTTGATCGCCGTCCCGATTTTATCCGCCTGCTGCCTCAGCGTGTCCTTTGAGACGGCTTGGCCACTGCCCCGGGCGGTGGGAACGCGGCTTTCATACAATGCGATACCGGGAAGGGACAGCATTGCTCTCGCTTCGTAAGAGAGTGTCTGATCATTAGAAATCACCACCATCCCTATGTGCGCGCGACTGCCGATTCCGGTGGTGATCTCATAGGGTACGGATACCCACTGCCGCGCCTGAGATTCAGATTGATTCGTCATTCAATACCACGCGTGCTTAGAAGTTGAGGCAGGGTCATGCTTCAGCTCACTCACTCGTTCGTCACTCTGACGCTTCGCAAAGAGCCGTAGCCTTGACATTAATTGACGGAATGTCATCCTTGCTGAATCCATACTTTTCCATAATCTTTGCGATAGTTCCGTCAGCCTTCCGCTTCGCGAGACTTTCGTTGAAAAGCTTCACAAAATTCGCGTCAGTTGGCCTGAACGCGATCGCTCCATAGTTCTTTTTTTCCTGACCATCCGGTTCGACGTACCCAGTGAAAGGCATCGCGCGTTCGACGCCAGTGGTATTCCGATCGCGAAGCAGGCCGATCGCGGTCGCCTGCCCCATCATTAGCGCATCAGAGCGCCCCGCAAGAAGTGCAGCTAAACCCGATTCGATGTCCGGGTAGAGCTGGATACGATCGTGCTTAATGCCTGCAGCAACGGCGTTCTCAGTGGTAGAAGCCCCCCTGATGTCAGTAATAC
Source organism: Paraburkholderia sp. EG304 (assembly GCF_046543485.1). Lineage (NCBI taxonomy): Bacteria > Pseudomonadati > Pseudomonadota > Betaproteobacteria > Burkholderiales > Burkholderiaceae > Paraburkholderia > Paraburkholderia sp. EG304. Next base: position 11,797 of record NZ_JBKGUA010000067.1, read on the forward strand.
GAATGGCCGGGTTCTTCGCGATGTCGGCGTAGCTGTGGATCTTGAGCGGATTTCCCTTCTTCACTAGTAACGCGTCACCATTAGCCTGAAAAGGGTCTGAGAAGGCGACCTGCTTGCAGCGTGCAGGCGTGATAGCCATACCGGAGGCGACCGCATCGATCCGCCTGGACAGCAGACTCGGGATGAGCGCGCCAAAATCCATCACGATGAAGTCCACTTTTTTGACGCCCATGCCGTCTGTCACAGCCTTAAATACATCAGGATAAAGCCCAGTGACTTCCCCCGAATCCGTCTCGTATCCCCACGGCCAACGATTGTGAACCCCGATTGTAACGGTTCCATCGTTTTTTACCTTGTCACCAAGCGTCTGAGCTCGGGCCGAGCTAATGGTCGCGCTCAACGCAAGAGCAAACACTGCAACAAGGAAAGCACAGCGCCATTTTGAATCATTTTTCATCTCATCCCTCTCTGCGATTTGGCTCCATGGGCGCGTCCAGTGCGTTATCCCATGGAATTCAACTTTTAGTAATCCTACGGAAATACAAAATCTTTCATTAGACCGAAAAGACAATCCCCCCGCCTCGTCAGCGTGGGAAAGCGCCGACATGCCACCATGCCGTCTACAGGAAAACACAGCTCTACCGGAGCGGACGTAGGACGATGGATGGAGTGGAGATACCCTGCCAGCTGCCCCGCGACCACGTCAGCTCCAACCGCAACGGCGGGTTCGAATAGCCCGTCGTCATCTGCATAAACAAAGTAGTCACGCGTCGGCACCTCCGTGAATCTCGTAGGCGCTGGTACATGAAGCGAGTCTTCTCTGTAGATGCCCATATGATGCAAGAGGCGACGAACCCCGTTGCTGGCAATCTTCTTCCCGACATATTGGAGCGTCGCACCGCCGCCTAGTTCAGCGGTAATGACAGGAACTCCCTGCGCTTCAGCGGAAGCGGGAAGTGTCGTATTTCCTCCGCCACCTTTACCGTCAGTAAGATAGCTAACTGGCGCGCCAAATACACTGACGAGCTGCATCAATCGCGCGTGCCGCTCGGCGTCAGCCGATGGGCGGATCAGCGCACATGGAACGTATTCCAGCGACCTTCCACCGGAGTGAAGGTCGACAACCAGGTCCGCCATCGGCAGCAGAACCGACGTCACATAATGCGCGATCATCTCTGTCGGCGTGCCGTGAGCCTTGCCCGGATAGACACGGTTGAGATTGCCTTCGTCCATGGGGGACACACGCCGTCCCGCCTCAACCGCCGGAAAATTGAGCGAGGGAAGGATAACGATTCTGCCATTGACATCGTCTGGAGAGATTTCCCGGGCAAGTTCAAGCAGCGCTATCTGACCCTCGTACTCGTCTCCGTGAGTTCCAGCGAACAAGACAGCGGTAGGTCCTTTCCCATTTTTCACGCAGACTACCGGAATCGGGATCCAGCCATACGCTGAGAGATCACTGGAAATCGGCAGGCGCAACGAGCCTGCCTGTTTGCCCTCCTTTTCAAAGCTGATAGGCGACCAGATACGGGTGGGAGTCGACATATTGTTGACTTGATTAGCTGATGACAGGAATGGCCGCGGGTGACAGATCGCTGAGAAACTCGATCCCGCTTTCGCGGACATAAACTACCTCTTCGAACTGGAAAACAGCTCCGTCGCGCTCCAGCTTCGGTTCGATGTGGAAAATCATTCCCGGCTCGATCACCGTTGTATCTGTCGCTGACAGCGAAGGAGGTTCGGTCACGTCGAAGCCGCCGCCATGGCCAATCCGGGTTACGGCCGTGTACACCTGTCCCACATCCAGTTCCTTCCACATACGGGCAAAGTTAGCGTAGACGTCTGAGCACGTCATACCAGCCTTTACAGAGCGGCACAGTGTATGGGTCAGTTCGCGGACAGCCGAGTACGTCTTTATCTCCCAGTCCGACGGCTGACCGCCGCGAGCGGTCCGGTTTCTGTCAGCCGGGTAGCCTCCGTAGGTCGCCCGAAAGTCTGTCCAGATATAGTGACCCTCTTCCAATCTCCGCTCGCTCGGCGGCCGGCTATAGACGAAATCGCCCTTCGCGAAAAGCATGGCGATCGGGTCGGCCCTTTCGGCACCGTTCAGAAACATCTGTGCCTGCATCCGACGATATAGCTCAATTTCCGTCATGCCAAGATACGCGTCGGCAATTGTTCGATCGAAAGCGTCATTTACAATGGCGAATGCCGTCTTCTTCAGATTCGCTTCGAAGTCCGATTTGATCAGCCTTACCTTCCACAACTCAGGCGTTGCATCGGTTACTTTCCCTCCCGCGCTCAACCCGCTCAACGTGGCGATCATTTCAAGCGAGCCAAGGCCGGTCATGTCCTGACCGTAGTCAATTCCAAGGCGAACCGTCCGTCCGCTGAAATGCGCCTGAATGGTTTCCGACAGAGCAGCTACACCCTCACTCAGATATCCGTGGTAGTAGACGGCTTTGAACGAACGGGGCTTGTAGCTGATGTTCTTCTGTTCGGTCTTGCTGCCTATCACGATTAGATCATCCGCTGTCAGCAATGCGAAGACCGGCCTTGCCTTATACATCCACGAGAGCGTGAAGAAGTCCGTAAAATACTGGACGTTTTTGATGTCTGTTAGCACGATCGCGTCTAACTGACTACGCTCCATTTCGTGACGGACACGGCTGAGACGCCCTTCCAGTTCGGCCAACGGCACATCGGGGGCAGGCCGCAACGCCATGCCAACTTTAGTGGCAGTATCATGGGTAGCTTCCGTCATCATTTTTTCTCCATTCGCGAAATCGCTTCCTTGGACAGGTTGATCGAACATGCAAGCCGATCAAAGGGTGACTCGACAACTCCGAATACATCGATTCCTGGCGTCTCCGTACTGATGTGATACAGGCGACGCAACATAGGATATGTGTTCGGGATAGCGAAGATCTTTTGCGCGCCCGACGATGCGGGAGCAGCATCGATGACAAGGGACATGTCTTTTATCGCTATGTCATGCCTGTTCAGGGCGGTGACAATAAAGTGCTCTCCGAACTCGTCGACGATTTCATCTGGCACCGACGTTGGAACGTATGCGGCGTCGTACATGATGGGTTGTCCGTCGGCATAGATGATCTTCCTCACGCACAGATAGACGTTGTCAGGAGGTCCGAAAAGTGCAAGGGTGGGATCCGCGATCCTCTCCTTCGTGATCGAGACAAGCTCCATGCGTGGTTCAAAGCCAAGTCGGCGCGCGTTGTCCATCGAGGACATCCAGACGTCCAGCTCCCGGATGAAACGTCTCTTCTCTTTGACAAACGTGCCTTTTCCCGGCACAGATTCGAGCACGCCTGCCGACTGAAGATCGCGTACGGCGCGCTTGACCGTGATCGCACTGACGCCGAACTCCTCGCTCATCTGAGCAGTGGACGCAATGGCGTCGCCAGGCTTATAAAAGCCGTTTTCGATCCGTTTGCTGATCTCAGCTCTAACGCTCTCGTGAAGCGAGGAGCTCGACGAAGTCATGCCCTTTGGACTCGCTGCTTTTTCTGCGGCCATAGCCATCGCAATTAACCCTATATCCTTAATGCCTGCATAACCTCTGGGCGACGGCTCCCGCTCAGTGGAGGATCTGCGAGAGAAACCGTCGGCTACGCTCGTTGTCTGGATTGTCGAAGAATTTTTGCGGCGTTGCGTCTTCGACAATCTCGCCCTTGTCCATGAAGATCACCCGGTCCGCCACTCTCCGGGCGAAACCCATCTCATGTGTTACACACAGCATCGTCATACCGTCGCGTGCAAGCGTTGTCATTACCTCAAGCACTTCATTTACCATCTCAGGATCGAGAGCGGAAGTCGGCTCGTCGAACAACATGATCTTGGGCTCCATGCACAGCGCTCGAGCGATCGCTACTCGCTGCTGCTGTCCACCGGACAATTGTGACGGATACTTGTTCGCCTGGTCTGCGATGCGTACTTTGTCCAGATGGCGAAGCGCAACTTCTCTCGCTTGATGCTTGGAGTACTTCTTTGTGCGCACTGGTGCAAGCATGCAGTTGCCAAGTACGGTAAGGTGGGGAAACAGATTGAACTGTTGAAACACCATGCCGATATCTTGCCGGACTGCCGTCAGACTTCTGCCCTTGGCTCCGATCTCCGCTCCGTCGACAATCAACTGACCGGCCTGGTGCTTCTCAAGCTGGTTGATGCAGCGGATCAGGGTTGACTTACCCGAACCGGACGGCCCACAAATGACGATGCGCTCGCCCGTGGTCACGGTCAGATTTACATCTCTCAAAACCTGGAATTTCCCGTACCACTTACTCAGGCCAGAAATCTGGATTGCGGGTCGACCTGTGGCTTCGTTAGCCGGAGCCGTTTCGAATTCAATCTTCCTAAGTGTTTGCATCATGTCCCCTATGTGGTTGTTAGCGCCGGCTAGACAGGAACAGCCGCTTCTCAAGCCTGTGCACCAGCGCAGTCACAAGCAATGCCAGCCCAAGGAACACGATTCCTGCCACCAGCATCGGCTCGGCATAGCGGTATGTGTCTGATGCGACATCGAATGCGCTACCCAACATTTCCGGAGCTGCCAGAACGGCTAGCGTCGGCGTTGTTTTCAGAATTGATACGAAGTAGCTGCCCATCGGCGCGGCGATGTTGCGCAGCATTTGTGGTGCAACAACGAAGGCTATCGTGTCGATGCGGCTCAACTGAAGAGACTTCGCCGCTTCGACCTGTCCTTTAGGGATGGCATCGATCCCGGACTTGAAGACTTCAGAGAGATAACCGGAGAAGTAGAGGCTCAGTCCCAGAACGCCGACGACCATCGCAGGCAGTTCAATCCCGTAATAGGGGAGGACAAAGAACATGAAATACAACTGGACGAGAACCGGCGTGCACCGAACGAGATCGATAGCAATCGACGTAACGTGGCGCATGACCTTGGAAGACCGTCGAAGCATCTCCCACAAGAAGCCAAGCACGGACGCCCCAACACAGCTCATGATTGCCGTAAGAAGGGTATTGCCAATGCCATCGAGAACTCGAGGGATGATATGAATCGCAAATGCGAGATCAAAGTTCATTGATTGCCTGCCTCTTTTTTCCAAGAGTCCGCTCAAGCCGCCGGCCAAGGATAGTCACGGGATAACACACGATGCAGTACGCCAGCACCAGCGCGGTGTAGACCACGACGGGGTTGTACTGAATCTGCGATATCTCCTTCGCGCGATAGGTCATGTCAGTCAACGTGATGAGCGAGACGAGTGCTGTTCCCTTAATAAGTTGTATCGTTAGATTTATAAAATTGGGAATAGTTGAAGTAATCGCCTGAGGGAATTCAACAAACCACAGGACACTCAATCGATTCATGCCAAGCGCCATACCCGCCTCTGCCTGACCCCGCTCGAGGGACTGCAACGCAGCCCTAACCGATTGACTTCCGTAGCCCCCAATGTTCAGCCCCAGCACCATCCCCCCAACCGTGATGGCCGAGAGGTTGATACCAAACGCCGGAAGCGAATAATAAAATGCGTATAAAAGTATGATTGCTGGCGAACTCCGCCAGAATTCGATAACTGCAGTGACGGCCCCATACCACGCACCACGCGAGAAAGTCTGCAGAACGCCAAATAGCAGAGCAAATGGGATTGCGTACATTAAGCCGACAAAGGTGACGATAGCGGTAATTTCGAAACCTTTGGCAATTCCGAGAAAGACCATCAAAAAACTCATTGCCGCTTCTCCCCAGCGTTTCCGGAGCAGATATCATCCACTGTTAAACTCGACGGAGGCATTTCCGCTGCGGAAAAGCCATACCTGCCGCCGATTTTTGTAACCGTGCCATCCAGCTGTCGCTTTCTCCACCCCGCCTCATAAAGATCACGTAAGTCGTTATCTTCGAGTCGAAAAGCCACAGCTGCGTAGCTCACAACGGGGCGGCCGGCCTCCATATAACCAGTGAACGGAAGCGCGCGCTCTATTCCTTTGTCATTGGAACCAGCCAACACTGCAATCGCAGTCGCAGTCGATACGGTGAACGCATCTATGCGGCCAGACTTCAAAGCCTCGACGCCGGTCTCGACATCGAATAGCTGCATCCTGCCCTTTGGAACGCCTGCTTTGAACGCATTCTCCGTATTTGTACTTCCGCGTCCTCCACCCATTCTGATCGCCTGGTTTGCTGCAATATCTGCGTAGCTATGGATGCGCAGCGGATTGCCCGCTCGTACCAATACCCCGTCACCGATCGTGACATCCGGGCTGCTGAACGCAACCTGCTTGCAGCGCTGCGGGGTTATTGCCATACCGGAGGCCACAATATCCACCCTATGAGCGACGAGACTTGGGATTAGCGCGGGCCAGTCCACCACCTTGAAATGGACTTTCTTCATCAGTTCGGGGCCGAAAACGGCCCGAATCAGATCCGGATAAAACCCGACAACTGCGCCACCCTTGTCAACATATCCCCATGGGGCCTGGTTATGAATCGCGACCACGATTCCGTCTTCCGATAGACGCCGCGGCGGTGCCGACTGCGCTTTGGTCGATGCCGACGGAAATAGGAATGCCAGGACCAGACCAATAACCGCGAAGGTGGAAAGGGTACGCATGCCAAGTCTCACTGAGACGCAGAGTCAAACTGCTATGCGGTGACGCTGCGATTGGTTAAATCATACTAGGTATATCAGGTTGGGAGCACTAGGGAAACACCTGAGATCAGATCGCGTCCGTCGTGCTTCCCGGGCTTGTACAGCGCCAACCAGTAGGAGCGCCGTTCGCCCGGGGAAGTCCTCCGCCGGTCGCTTGCCGCTGGGCTATGCACCTCTTGCGAGCATCGACCGCCGGCTTTTCCTAGAATTTGTGGCGGATTCCGACGATCAAAGCCGTCTGGTTCGAAGTCGAAGATGCCGACAGAGACGTGATGTTTGCCACGGCTTTCCCGCCGGTCGAATCAGTTCCACTCGCATGCTGGTAAATGGCGGATGCGTAGACGTCGGTGCGCTTCGAGAGGAAATAGTCTGCGCCGAGCATGGCCTGCTGATACGTGACATCGTTCACCCCGTATCCCTTTGTATAGTCATAGGCGACACCGACCACGAGGGAAGGCGTGAACTGGTATTTGTAATTCGCTTCGACATTGTGGAATTTTGCCGAACCGCCATTGAATTGAGTGCCGCCCAGATTTGACAGTGCACCAAGATCCTTGAATTGCGTGTTGCTATACGTAAGTCCGAACGTCGAGGCTCCAAGGACGTACGACGCGCCTGCAGCAAACACCTGCTGGGTTTTCGCCGACGCGTAGCCGGAGTAGATACGGTTTCCGGTCATGTTGGATGCCGACGTATTCGAAGTCGCCATATTGCCAAAGAACGAATAGTTCGGACTGTCCACGTTGAGATACGCGACACCGAAATCAAACGGTCCCCGGTGATAGCTACCTCCAAGCGACCAGATCTGGTTCCGGTGAAACTGACCCGCATTTCCTCCCAGGCTGTAGAGCGCCTCGCCGGAAAGACCACCGTAATCAACAGTCTTGTACTTGATCGCGTTATTCACACGGTTACCCCCGATCATGTTATCGAGGTCACCGGGATGCGCACCAAAGTAGGGAAACCACTGGCATGCGACAGCGAAGCGGCATGTCTGATCCAGCACTGACTCATACTGACGGCCGAGCGTTAGCGTCCCGTACTGATTTGAAGACAGCCCGACATACACTTGCCGGCCAAAGAGATCACCTCCCTGCGCCAGGCGCCCATTGGTGACGCTGAAACCACCTTCCGTGACGAAGATAGCCTGCAGGCCCCCACCAAGATCTTCCGCGCCTTTCAGCCCCCAACGGCTGCCCTGCAAGTTACCGCTTGTCATGAGATATTGCCGGGCACCCGTTGCGTTGTTCACGAAGGTGATGCCCACATCAAGAATGCCATACAGCGTTACGGAGCTTTGAGCGTGGGCTGCGCCCGCAAAGAGTGCTGCCGCGGCGCCAAACATCATGGTCTTTTTCATCATCGAGTCTCCAAACCTTCCTTTTTTGTGATTGAGCATCGTCAATCCACACGTATGCTCGTCTGGCCGCCCTTAACTTCGTCCAATTGATGCGTTCCGGCGAAGAGCTATGGACACGCACAGACCGAAGATTCGAGTAGCCAAAAACTATGGTCCAATATAAAAACCTGGCAACTTCATAACATCAGTGCATGATCTCGCCGCACCATCGTGTAGTAGTCCTTTCCATACAACGTTCGCCGCCCACAGAACACACTTTTCGGCCCTGCTCGATGGGCGCGAACAAGGCGCGTCTGAGCTTCCTATCTGGCCCCGACGTCGAGCGCGGAGAAGCTGGCGTCCGGCGAAACCCTGGACACATAGCGCACGCTAAGGCAGAAGTCGACTAAGCTCCGTTTGGCAGGAGCGTGGCCTCGCTCCGGATCTCTTTCGCGCCTTCAACCTGCGTCAACTCGGCTTTCACGCAGTCCAGGAAGGTCAAGCTCGAAAGAGACGGTTGGAAATTGCGTCGGTGTACCAGAGAAAATCCGAATCGAATCGTTGGTACAAACGGCTTGACGACGATCGAACTCTGTCGATCAAGGACGGCCAGTGGGCTGACTACTGATACGCCCAACCCTTGCGCTACCATCGCGACAATGGCAACTGCGTATGGGACTTCCAGGGTCGTCCGGCGCCTGACATTTAGTGTCTCGAACATGCGATCGAGGGCCACACGATTGGCGTCAGTTGAATCCAGCGAAACGAATTCCTCTCCGTCCAGATCTCCGGGACGGATGATGTCTTTCGTCGTGAGGCGGTGGTCCGCCGGCATGATGCAAACGCCGGGCATCGACGCATATTGAACGACGTGCAGATCGGGCTGATCAGGGCTTGTAGTCGCGAACCCCAGGTCGCACTTTCCCGCCGCAATCCAGTCCAGCACTGTCGCGGAGCTTCGTGTCTGCAGAGTGATAGCCACGTCCGGGTGCGATGCGCGAAATCGTGCGATAGCTCGCGGCAACAGTGTTAGTCCAACGACGGGGATGCTTGCAATGCGCAGCTCGCCGGTGGCGGAGTGCTTTATGTTCCACGCAGCCCGTTGGAGCTTTTCCAGACCTATGTACGCGCGTTGTACTTCCCTGAAATACTGGGCTGCTTCTGCCGTGGGTTGAAGTCTCTGCTTACTCCGCGTGAAAAGTTTCAACCCTGTTCGATACTCAAGCAGGGACAAGAGGCGACTGACAGCTGGTTGCGAGATACACAACCTCTCTGCCGCCGCTGTCACTGTACCGGTAATCATCACCATCCTGAACGCCTCTATCTGCCGGATATTCGGCGATACGGGGGTTTCAGTAGCGATGCCGTCATAGTTGTCCATGGTTCGCTCCCCTGCAGTGAAAGATCAGACGGAAGCCATCGAACTGCGGCACCATGTCCTGTCCTCTATCGAGGATGTCTATCTCGGCGAGCCTTATGGCACCTCGACCGTTGGCATCCCAACCTTGTAACCGCCGAGGCGTTACGTGAGACTTCCGGCAATCGAATTCTGGTGCCCGCGCGATCGCATGTCTCAGTGCAGGCGCCTTCGATGGCTGCCTGCCGCTCCGCAAAAAATCTTGCAAGCTCGCTGACATGCCTGCTCCGACTACTATCGCGCGAACGGTTGCCGTCCTTCGTCGCGGGAATGAACTTGCAGCCGAGGAAGCGTCGCGGCTGGCTCGCGTGGAGAAGCTGCGGTGCCAATAACAGCAAGCGTTGATTCCTCATCCAATAACCCCTTTTCGCGGAGCGTCGTTACCGCCGATAACGTTGCCGCGGATCCGAGCTCCAGGTCGACGCCGTGGCGAGCGGCCAACTTCTGGGCATCTATAGCAGCCGGGTCGCTTACGCAGACGGCGATTCCCTGACTGTTTCTGAGTGCCCTGACTGCCTGATCGGTCACAGTGTCACCACCGAGGGAAAACTGGCGTGTCGTCCCAGCGAATTCGGAAGTAACGCTGGCCTTGCCAGTCAGAACGAGCGAAAGCCGGGGAAAAGGCTCTACCGCATACAGCACTGGACTTCGAGTAACGAGACCACTGCGCTGCAGGTCGCTGTACCCCTCAGCAATTCCCCAAAGAAGATCACCTCGACTGCAAGGCACGACAATGGCATCCAGCGGTCCGGCCTGTTGCCAGAGTTCATATGCAACAGTTTTGTATCCCTGAACACCCCACGGATTACTTCCAACTGCCGGAATCGCATAGTTAGTCACCGGAAACCAGCCATCGGCCACCATCTTGGCCATCATGTCCCATCGTTCCCGCGGGCTGGAAACAGCGATGATTTCGGCGCCAGCCCTGTCCAGAAAATACCGGTAAGCGTCGGTGATCGATGGGGTCGTTATAACCACGCACGGCACCCCGACCGCCGCCGAATACGCGGCAAGCGAAACAGCGGCATTACCGGAACTTGCGCATATCAATCCCCGCGCGCCAACGTCGATCGCCCGCGCGACGACGAGCGGTGTCATCCTGTCTTTATGGCTTCCCGTCGGGTTGGCAGCTTCCCGCTTTAGCAAAACGGATCCGACATCAAGCACTTTCGCCAGGTTTGACAGCGAGACGAGCGGCGTTCCTCCTTCTCCTAGACTGGGAAAACTTTTGTATGGCAGCCAATCGCCGTACGTTAACATCGACCCCACTATCGCAGGAAGCGATGCCGGAAGCTGGCTGTACGTTGCCGCAAGAGAAGTTGGGCACCCTTCCCGCCTTGAGGCCGGGTCGCCCTCAAACCAGTCTCCGATTGCATAAGATGACTTTCCGTCGAGGCTTCTAAAGCCCTGTAGATGAGGATTACGAATAATGTACAGCCTTGCGTCCATGATCGGATTGGTTTGTGGGTTCATTGCAGGATGGTGCCCGAGGGAGGAAATAATCAGCTTTCGACGGCTTCACGTTTGTTAGCGACGCTAGGACGGATGTCACGAAAGGTCGTAGCCTTTTCGAAGGCAGAAGCTAATTGGATGAGCTTGCCTTCCATAAACGGCTTCGCCGCTATCTGAACTGACACTGGCATGTTTCCTATCCCAAATCCAGAACATATAACGATGCTTGGCCAACCCGTAACGTTGAACGGGTCGTAGAACCCGGGCTTTGCCAGACCGCCCCAACGGGACACATCGGCCATGAACGGAGCTTCATTGGAAGCGCCGGCAGTAACAATCACGTCCACGCCGGCTGCCGCAGCGGCAGTCGCAATACATAACCGTCGCCGTTCGCGGACCGCGTTCACGTAATCGGCCGCGGTGAGGGTGGCTCCAAGCAACAGTCGCAGTCTTAGTTGCTCTCCAAATCCTGCTGGACTAGAGCGCAACGTCTTCTGGTGGATGGAGTGAGCCTCTGCTGTCATGATCACAAAGCTCGTTGCCTGATAGTCTTCAAGACGCGGCATTTTCAGTCGATCGACGTGTGCGCCCAGCGCCGTCCACACCGAAATTGCTCGATCCAAACCCTCTTTGACAGACGGCGTCACCGGATTTTCTGCTTCGTGCCAGTCCGACGCGACACCGATACGAATCCCTCGCACGTTGTCTTCAGCGCGCGACATGAGATCGGAAGGGGCCAGCTCTACACTCCCCGGATCGGCACGGTCATGCCTGACCATCTCCTGAAGAAGCAACCCGCAATCTTCGGCGTTCCAGGCGATGGTGCCGACATGATCCAAAGAGGGAGCCAGCGGCAAGATTCCTCGTTTGCTACATAGGCCGTACGTCGGCTTCAACCCCACCACTCCGCATAGTGCGGCAGGCGCCCTGATGGATCCCGCCGTATCAGTGCCGGTACCTCCCAAAATCAGTCCCGCCGCGACAGCGGCCGCCGTGCCGCTCGATGAGCCAGACGTGAATCGCCGCGTATCCCACGGGTTCCGGGCAGGAGGCCAAGGGAGATCAAATGACGGGCCTCCCAATGCAAACTCGTGCGTCGCGAGTTTTCCCAACGAGATCGCTCCTGCGTCCGCAAGCGAGCGCACGACGCACGCGTCCACCTCGGGTATCCAACCCTTAAGCAATTTTGAATGTGCGCTTGTTTGGACGCCTTTGGTTAGGACGATATCTTTGTGGGCGATAGGAATCCCGTCCAACTTCCCACGCAACTCACCTTTCATCATCCGGCGCTCGGCGGCTGTCGCTTCCTCGCGCGCTCGTTCTGCCGTTACCGTAATGAATGCGTTCAGGCACGGGTCGACCGACTCAATCCTCGACAGACATCGGTCGACTAGTTCAACCGGCGATAGCTTGCGCCTGCGAATCAGATCCGACGCTTCAGAAATAGTTGGAATTTGCATTGAGAGACCTATCCGCAGTCAGATTGACGCCTAGCACCGAGAAAAGATGTGAGTACTCAACTGTTTCCTGTTGCCCAAATGCGCTAAGGCGCTCACAAAGGCGCCAGACGTGCGGTAGCCCTTCCCACAATGCCTCAAGTTCGCTATCTTCAACCGCGATGCCTTGCTTCTCCAACAGGTCTCTCAACTCGCTTAATGTGTCGCAACGCAACATCGTCTCCCCTATCCTCTTTTCTCGACTATCCCAATTCCACGATGAGATGCCTTGCAGGCAAATCAAAATCTGCGGCGATATCTGAGCATGCCGCGATGATCCTGTCGCTTCGCCGTTGTATCTCGGCAGGCTGCCCTCGGACCAGATCCCAGAACTTGTCTTCCGTTTGCACCCATGTCATAGGATTTTCAACGTCACCGACCGGCAACCGGATTTCGTGCGTGTAGAAAACGTCTTGCACTTTTATGGAAACTCGCGAGGGCGTAAATTCCGGGAAAGCCTGCTCGAAGTCGGCCGCGACCCGCAACTTTACTTTCTTCGCAACGCTCAATACTTCTTCGTCATCGAGCAAAGACCGCTCAAGTGGGCGCAATGCCGCGGCCCCACGCGAGGCGGCTACTGCGACGTTGAACGGAATGCTAAACTGAGCGCCCTCCCGCGTTGGCGGTGCTACCTCATTTGTGATGGAGAGCGCCTCTGGGAACACATCAACTATGATCTCTTCCGCGTTCGCTACTGCAATCGGGATGTCGTTGGCGAGTGCGAGCATTGCGTCAGTCGCAGCGTGCGCGTAGCGGCACGACGCATACGGTTTGAGATAGGTATGCTCCACCTCCCATCGCCCCCCCCAAATTTTCGATAATGGCCGCGGAAGAAAAAACGTCCGGTCGATCGAGGCAGTCCAAGGGGCCATCCGCTCCAGCCTTCGCTCTCGCCACCGCGACAAGCGCGGTCACAACTGACCACGGGCTACTTCCTTTCACACTGCTCATACGTCGATAACTACCCGCAGGAAGGTTCTCAGGTGACTCAGCTCCCGCGATCGCTATCGCGTTCGCGATCTGCACCGGGGAAAGGCTCTCGAGCCAACCGAGTGCTGCTGCTACGCCGTATCCCACCCATCGTCCTGACGAATATGTTTTCACGGAACCGCGGGGCCTCGCTGCCGCTATCCGGCATGCAATGTCGTAGCCGATCACGCACGCGCCCAGAAGCTTGTGCGCGGTTACCGACTGTCCGCTCGCGCTGCAAGCCGCGATTACAGCGGGCACTATTACCGCGCCAGGGTGACCACTCGCTCGCCGGTGACCGTCGTCAATGTCGAGAGCACTTGCTGCCGCACAGTTGGAAAGGAGTGCAGCAGCTCTGTGTACCGTTGTGTTCGCAAACCACACATTGTCAACACCACGGCCGAAGGCTGCGAACGCTGCCTCCCGCATCTCGGAGGCATTCTTTGTCGGGAAGCCTCCGGCGGCAGAAGCCAACGTATCCAGGATTGAGTGCGCCGCGCGCCGCAGAGCGCTCTCGCCTATGTCCGCCGAAGTCAGCCCAGCGACGAATTCCCCAAGAAGTAACGCCGTATCACTCATTAAACGCTCGCATAAACGTTTTGTGGTCATCGGCCGCAAACGGAGTATTACGATTCGATGTACCTAGTATACCCGGTATGCGAGCATGACAAAATTCGTCTGTCAAGCGGCATCGGTTCCCGGCTTTACGTGTGTGCGCGAGGACGGCGGGACGGGAGGGCGGGTGGGACTGACCGGACAAGCTGGTATATGAGGAGGTCGATCTGGTTTGAACCCGCCCGGCGTGCTCCGGTCAATCCCCATAGGCGGCTACGCGCCATCATGGCGTAGGGCATAGCCGCCAAAGTAGCGTTGCATTCGGGCGACAAAGCGACGTGTTTTATATAGGCAGCAGCAAACGAGTACGTCAATGAGTACATTAATGGCGGCGAATCAGAAAATATTCTCTTAAATCAGCCAGCTAAGCATAAAATCCGAGTCCTCTCCTGGTTCTTTGCAAAAGAAACCTGTTCCGAAGCAAAGAAACCTGTGCTGTCGTTTTAAAGCGGCTAACACAACCTGGACATCAAGCCATGGGTTTCGTATCCTGAGCGCATGTCCAGAAGAAAAATCAGCAATGAACTGTGGGCGGCGCTGGAACTGTTGATTCCGGCATTTACGCCGTCACCCAAAGGCGGCCGTCGGCGCACAGTTGACGACCGCGCAGCACTGAGCGGCATCCTGTATGTCCTGCAAACAGGCATCCCATGGGAAGACCTGCCGCAGGAACTGGGTTTCGGCAGCGGCATGACATGCTGGCGACGGCTACGAGACTGGCAGGCCGCAGGCGTGTGGGAGCAACTGCTTCTGGCAATGCTTCGCCGGTTGCGTGAACACGACCAGATTGATTGGGAACGGGCGAGCCTCGATGCTGCCAGTGTTGCCAGCCCCCGGGGGGCCAGGAAACCGGCCCCAACCCGACAGACCGGGGAAAGCTCGGGTCGAAACGGCACATCGTGGGTAAGCGTGGCCCCAGCGACGTCTTGACTGGAGACTGAGATCTTTAGACCGCGGTGCGGAGCTGATCGGCAACGACCCACGGTACGAGTTCATCAATGCGGTTGATCGCATGCTCGGCGATGCGTGCGAGCACGAAGCGCAGATACGCCTCTGGATCGATACCGTTGAGTTTTGCGGTGCCAATGAGGCTGTAGATCGCGGCGGCACGGTCGCCGCCGGAGTCTGCCCCAGCGAACAGATAGTTGCGTCGACCGATGGCTACCCCGCGTAGCGCGCGCTCGACTGGCAGGTTATCGATTTCGAGCTGGCCATCATCGCAATAGCGTGTGAGCGCTTCCCACCGGTTTAGCGCATAGAGGATCGCCCGACTCGTATCCGATTTGCGCGAGAGCGTCTCCAGCATCGTTGTGAGCCACGCGTGGAGTTGATCGAGTAGCGGCCGCGCATGCTCCTGGCGATGCACACGGCGCTGGTCGGGCGGCTTACCCCTGATTGTTTCCTCAATCCTGTATAGCGCGCCGATACGCTCAAGCGCCTCGGTGTTCAGCGCATTCGGGCGCGCCGCGTGCAATTCATAGAACTGGCGTCGAGCGTGAACCTTATGCGGAGTTCGGCATAAGGTTCATTATCCCGAGTTGCGTTTTATGCCGAGTCTGCTTGCGTCGCCTTTGTGTGATCAGTCGTTGCGCGTCGCCGATCACGACATAAATCTCGGGAGTCAGAGAGAGTTCAGAAACGCCAGAAGGTTCG
>NZ_JBKGUA010000068.1:0-27178 GCF_046543485.1 Paraburkholderia sp. EG304
CTCCGTGCTGGAAATCGCCGGGTGTCGCCCTCGTGCACACCATGCGGCTCTGGCAGCAATGCTAACCCGCGTCTGGTTTCTCACGGCGGGCCAGCCACCACATCACGGAAAGTCATACTGCCTAAACCGCTCGCGCGGTAGGGCTACGGTCAGACGCCGGTGGTCAGGGAGAGGCCGGCATCGCGGTTCCGTATGTTGGCGAATGAGGCAATCCGCCTCGTTCTCCAGCAGGAGCCCCATCATGACCTCCTCGCAGTCAAACGTCAGTCCGCTACGCCAGCGCATGATCGACGACATGCGCATGCGCCAGCTTGCCCCCAAGGACGCAGGACATCTATCTGCACATCGTGCGTGAGTTCGCCCGGTTTCTCGGGCGCTCACCTGACACGGCCACCGTCGAGGACCTGCGGCGCTACCAGCTCCATCTGGTCGACCACGGCACATCGGCCGTGTCGCTGAACCACGCGATCACCGGCCTGAAGTTCTTCTTCACCGTCACGCTCGACCGGCCCGAGCTGATGGTCAGGATGCAACCGGTACGCGTGCCCCGCGTATTGCCCGTCGTGCTCAGCCCCGATGAAGTGCGGCGGCTCATCGCGGCCGCCGGCAACCTGAAGCACCAGACCGCGCTGTCGGTCGCGTATGGCGCGGGGCTACGCGCCAGCGAAGTGGTCGCGCTGAAGGTCTCCGACGTCGACAGCGAACGCATGACATTGCGTATCGAGCAGGGCAAGGGCCGCCGTGACCGCTACGCCATGCTCTCACCGGTGCTGCTCGAGCGTCTGCGTGTGTGGTGGCGCGTGGCCCGTGCGCAGGGCAAGATGCCCGAGGGCGGCTGGCTGTTTCCCGGGCTCGATCCGCTCGATCAGCTGAGCACGCGGCAACTGAATCGCGCGATTCACGCCGCCGCCGAGGCCGCGCACATCGACAAGCGTGTGTTCATGCACACGCTGCGCCACAGCTTCGCGACACACCTGCTCGAACAGAAGGTGGACATCCGCGTGATCCAGGTGCTGCTCGGCCATGCGAAGCTCGAGAACACTGCGCTCTACGTCCAGGTGGCCACCGACCTGCTGCACGAGGTCACCAGTCCGCTGGACCGTCTGCCTCCCGGGTAGGCCCGCGCTGTAGCACCTCATGCTGGAGGTTGCGGACATCTTCCGCAGCCACGGTCCAGCGTGGCGAGCCACGGCACACCTGAGCCTGGGGCAGCTGAAGGTCATGTCGGCCATCGAACGGTGCCGCACGGCGGCACTGGGCGGACATGTGCTGCGCTGTTCAGGCTGCGCAAGGACAGAGGCGTCCTTCAACTCATGCAGGGACCGGCATTGCCCGAAGTGCCAGGCCAGCGCCGCACATCGCTGGCTGGAGGCACGCCAGGCCGACCTGCTACCCGTCGAATACTTCCACGTCGTCTTCGCGCTGCCCGCGCCCATCAGTGCGATCGCCTGGTACAACAAACGGATCATCTACGGCCTGCTGCTCGACATCGCCGCCGACACGCTGCGCACGATCGCCGCCGATCCCCGGCACCTCGGCGCCCGGATCGGGGCCACGCTCGTACTGCACACCTGGGGCTCCGCACTCACACATCATCCACACGTGCACGGCATCGTCCCCGGCGCCGGACTCTCGCCCGATGGCGAGCGCTGGATCGCCTGCCGGCCCGGCTTCTTCCTGCCTGTGCGCCGGCCCGTCTTCATCTGTCGTCACTGCGGTGCACCGATGATCGTCATCGACATCCTCGCGCGCAGCGCGCCGATCCGCGCACCGCCGCGGTGCCGGGGTCAGACATGAGCACCACGGTTCCCCGATATCAGAACCGACCGTCGGCTTTGCGGCAACGCGGCCCACGAGCGGACGTTTGCGCCTGGCACTCCGCGAAGCGCCTCCGACGTCCGCTTCACCATCGCGATCCCACGACAGTATCACTTCGCTACCGCGTCAGCGCCCGCCCAGCATCCCGCCCGGCCACACCACATCCGACACTGCTGGGCATCCTGACCTATCAATCGCCATAGCGGCGAGTTCCGACCACATCGGAGCACTCCGCGGTTTCCTCCATCGGGCTTATTCGACGCCTGCCGACACGCGCAGAGGCATTCACATTCCTGCGGCCGATGGCAGGCATCGAATAAACCTAAACGAGCCTAGAACTTTCTGCAGCCGGACATGCTCTTCCTGAGAGCCAGATAAAGGAACTGCGCTTCGAGAACTTCCTTTGACGCTGATTGCAGTGTCGTAACAGCTTGCTGACAATGATGCAGGCGTGCTGTTACGCAGATGTCTCAAAGCGCGGATCACGTTGCGGCCCACAGGTCGGCTTGCGGTCGTCACCCGACACATCGCGACTGCGGCCCGTTCACGATGGGCGCGCGCTCCATGGATCGGCCGGCAAACTCCGCCTGCGCAATGCCTTGCCGGACGCTGCCACAAACGCTCCCCGATGCCTCATTGATGCAGAATCGGCGCAAAGGCCACAACGACACGACCTGAATGCGATGGACGACCCAGAATCGCTTTCCCTGGCACTGCCCGACGGCACTAAGGTCTCTGCGCTCCTCCGAGTGCCGGAGGATGCGCGAGCCCTGTATGTTTTCGCGCACGGTGCCGGGGCGGGCATGCAGCACGCCGGCATGTCGACTTTGGCCGACGCGCTTGCGGCGGCCAAATGTCGCCACATTGCGCTATCAGTTTCCGTACATGGAGCGGGGCTCCAGGCGGGTGGACTCGCCGGCCGTGGCACATGCTGCCGTGCGGGCAGCCGTCGCAGAGGCCCGCCGGCGGCTGCCAGCCCTGCCGCTCTTCGCCGGCGGCAGGTCGTACGGCGGCCGCATGACGTCCCAGGCCCAGGCCATCTCCCCACTCGACGGCGTGCGTGGCCTCGCTTTCGTCGCGTTCCCGCTGCACCGGCGGGCGCGCCCGGCGTGGAGCGGGAACGGCACCTGGCGGATGTCACCTGCAGGGTAGGCGCGACAAGCTGGCCGAGTTTCACCTCCTGAAGTCGGTCGTCGAGACGCTGGGGTCACCTCATCGCTATGCAGGTAGATCGACGTCGTCGAGACGGAAGCGTGCCGCAGATTGTCCCGCACGGTCGTAAGTTCCGCACCGCGTCCGAGCGCATGCGTCGCGTGGGTATGGCGCATCCAGTGCGGACTCGCGCGACGCAGCTTCTCCGCCAGCGGCGGATGATCGGCTTCGATAGCCTGCGCGGCGAGCAGGAAGAAGCGCCGGAGCAGGCCCCACAGGCGCGCGCTGCTGATTGCCGCACCGCTGTCGGCCTCGAGGCTGCCGATGACCGGCGTTTCCGGCCGCCAGCGCACCGGCGCGATCGGCAACTCGCGTCCGGCGAGATACTGTGCGAGCGCGTCCCACGCGAGCGGCGGCAGCGCGACGCGTGCCAGCTTCTTGCCTTTGCCGGTGACACGTAGCCAGTGATCGCCGCGTGCATCGGTCTCAACGTGCCCGAGCGTGGCGCCGACCAGTTCGCTCGCGCGCAGCCCCGTCGCGTAACCGAAGTCGAGCAGGAAGCGTAACCGCTGCGCGGCCGGCGCCGACCAGCCATGCGACCACTCGAGTCCATCGGCGATCGTGCGCACGAGCGACCATTCGCCTTCGCTGAACGAGTGTGATGTATCGAGTACGTTAGCGCTGCTGGCCTCCCTTGCCTTCACGCCAGCGAATGGATTGGCGAGCACGTAGCGCTGCTCGATCAGCCAGCGGAACAGCGCGCCCAGAATCGACAGCGCATGCGCGACCGAGCGGGCCGACAGATTGCCGTTGAACGGGCGCCAGTCGGGTGACGTTCGCGGACGCACCGGTCCAACCCAGCCCGAGCGGCGACGGGTGGCGCAGGAACGCGCGATAGGCGATCGCGTCTTCCGTCGTGAGTGAGGACAGCGCGCGGCCGCGCTCGACAATCGCCCACAGGATCAGGCGCTCGGCTTCCTTGCGGTAGGTGCGCTGCGTGGCGGGGGATTCGTGTAATGCAAGCCAGGTGTGCACCGCTTCGTAGTCATTGTCGGCGTCGAGCGCGCAGGTGGCTTTGGGCGCGCGGAAGGTCCCTTGGGAACCATCGACTTCATGCGGCACCTGCAGCGATTCCCATGGCACGCGTTCGCCCTGGCGGCTCGCGATGATCAGCGCCCGCGCCTTTTCCGTGAGGGCAGGCCACGCCGCGAAGAATGCCTCGATCGCGCGGGCGCTGGCTGCGCCGAGACCGGGTACCGCTTTCCACCACTGGCGGCGACGCGGCACGCCCTTGTGACAAGAAAGATTATCTTGATAGTGCGGTTATGCGAAGCGATTTCCAGAGGAAGGGCGCATAGGAAAGTTGGGGCTAGATTGCAAGGAAAGTTGTTGCTGGACTCGTAACTTCCTACCGTGTGCCCGCTTTCCCTGCGTACACGCCAGAGCAGGTCACACCGTTCGGGCAACATGATCGATTTTGCTGTAAGGCTGCCCACACATTAGAAGTTTTGTTGAAGAGTGTCAGTACATTTTGTGGTTCCCAACTTGAAAGCTGCCTTTTCGGATGAGGAGAAGATTAAGCCAGAAGCTGCGAAGCAGTGTGTGCCTCAGGCGCCTGCCTGTGGTTCGACTCGCCCGGGGAGTCATCCCCCATGGCCGGGAATGGGTGACATTTCCGCATTTCCGCTGCCATTTTCGGACCGATCGAACACCGGCCAATAGAGATAAATAGATAGGTAATATTCAAGGCAAAATTTCGCGGATCCGGGGCTCGTGTGTCCTTGACGCTGACGCTTGCCGCAAATTCTGGGATACAATACGATAATGAATACAATGACAGTCCCGGGCCGAGTAGCTTCCGGCAAACTTCTGGAACTGGTCGGCGGTGACTTCCCGGCTCAGGTGGCGGCAGAGACCCGCAAACTGATCAACCGTGGAGTGCTTGCGCCCGGCTTCCAACTGCGACAATCTGATCTTGCCGAGCGCTTCGGCATTAGCCGGGTGCCCGTGCGCGAGGCGCTGAAACTGCTGGCCGCTGAAGGCATTATTGAACACGATCCGAATCGAGGGTTCTTTGTTGCCCAACTGTCGACCGACGAGGCACGGCAGCTATATCGGATGCGGCAATTGCTTGAAGCTGAATTGCTGATGACCATCGAGTGGCCGACGCCCGCGCAGATCAAGCAACTGAAGGCGATGCTCACCGAGCTTGAGCATTCGCTCAAGATGGGTAATCGCGAGGACTGGATCGAGCAACACCGCGCATTCCACGACACGATTTTCGATCTGTCACCGAACAAGGTGCTTAAGCGCGAAGTGCTGCGATTGATGCGATTGACCGATCGCTATCGTGCATTGGCCGCAGATATCTCAGCGAACCCTGAACACCGCAGTGCGAATATCGAGGCGCGGTTGGTGAAGGCCTTGCAGAGTAAGGATAAAGACTTGCTGCTCGCGACTTACGAAAAGGGGCGACCAATAGTGTTGAACGGCTTGATGGCGGTGCTTGCGGCCAGAGAGGCCTGATCAACGGAAGGGGCACCCACGGTGCCCCAGACTGCTGACAAAGTGCCCCGAAAGCCTGGCCACGCTCCAGGCTTGGTCGTTTAACGTAGACCGAAGCGCCCCTCGTCGACGCGCTAGAAGCTTTCCGCAGAGAACGTGACTGTTAACTGTTTGCGAAGCTCGCGGCCCAGGTTACATCGTTTGCAAACTTCATAGACGTCTACTGGGCCAAAGCCGCGGATGCGAGGCGGTGCTGGTACATCGATCCGCTGGCGCACTATCCGGTCCTGGACGCCAATGCGTTCGAAGTCCTCGTAAAAAAGCTTCTGGACGCACCCAACCCCTACGTATGCCGATGTGCACGCACCGGTCCACATCGTGTCCGGCGCCTAGGACTGTCTAGTTGACGCGCGCGCCGAGTCGCAAGCGTGGGAGGAGCAGCTCGATTGTGCGAGCAACCAGATTATTGAAGCCGGCCATTTTATTCATCTGGAGCAGTCGCCGTCGATCCGGTGGCCACGCAACTGGGCGCGCGCCAAGCTCATCGTCGAAGAAGGTTCGCTCACGCGACGACAGGTTGTGGTGCAAATTTCGCGCACGAGCGAAGAACCGTGGATTCAACATTGCATCATCGTGCTAAAAGGACTGCATTTCAAACAGCAGGCGCAGTGGTATCTTTGAGGCGCAACCGTGCGAGGTTGAACTGACCTTTGCGAATGCGATGCATCAACTCGACGCCCGATATCGTAACGGCCGCATTCCCGAAAAGTTTGAAGCCAAGCATTGCATTGACCCTGGACTTGATGTTGCGATGATCCTGCTCGATCAAATTGTTCAAATACTTCGACGATCGCAACGTCGTGTCCGCAGGGAGAAACTGGTCCGCCTTCATTTCGCGCACCGCGCGGTGAGACGCAGCGTAACCGTCCAGCGTGATCGTCTTCGGAGCGAACCCCTGAGCCCTGATCGCTTTCGCGAAGAAAGCCTTTGCCGCCGCGACATCGCGTTTGGCGCTGAGCCGGAAGTCGACCGTCTTTCCTGCGCGGTCAACTGCACGGTAAAGATAGCCCCATTTGCCACGGACTTTCACGTACGTCTCGTCAACTCTCCATGAGCGTCCCGCAGATTTCGCGAACCGATCCCAGCGCTTGACGAACTCCGGCGTGAAGCGTTTGACCCAGCGCATGATCGTCGTGTGCGCCAGCGACAGCCCACGCTTGGCCATTATTTCAACGAGGTCGCGGAAACTGAGCTTATAACGCAGATACCAACGCACACACAGGATGATAACTTCGCGGTCAAAGTGGCGCCGTTGAATAGCCTGTCGATGTCTATCCACATAGCCTGCTCGCGCGGGTCAAAACTCGAGCTT
Organism: Paraburkholderia sp. EG304; assembly: GCF_046543485.1. NCBI lineage: Bacteria > Pseudomonadati > Pseudomonadota > Betaproteobacteria > Burkholderiales > Burkholderiaceae > Paraburkholderia > Paraburkholderia sp. EG304. The sequence goes on from NZ_JBKGUA010000068.1 coordinate 6,848, forward strand.
AACCTACCGGGCTCCTCTGATTTGCACCGGAGCCGTCAGATTTAGCTGCGCGCCAACAGGCTGGAAAAAATCGAGAGCTACCCCAAGGAAAGACGTATGACGGCGGATGCCTCCTGCAAGCTGCTCAACAGGCGAGCGTTCAAACCGGTATCAAAACGCTGAACACTGCCTACGAGTGCCAGCGCAGCTACGCAATCACCTTCGGCATTGAAAATTGGAACAGCCACTGCGCCGAGCCCGGATTCCAACTCGCCTTGCGAACGATAAAAGCCATCCTTGCGGATTTTCGTCAGCACGCTCAAAAACTCCTGCCAAGTATCTCCCATGCCATTGAGGCCGATCTCCTTGGCGTGGGTTGCGTAAATCTTCTTGAGCGAGTTGCGCGGCAGGTGCGCAAGCAGAACTTTTGGGGAAGCAGCAAGGAATAAGGGGCGGGGCCGCCCGCGCCCATAAGAAAGGTGAAGATTTTCTTCCGCGCTGACGCGATGGACGTCGATGACCTGCGGCCCGGCAAACATGACACTGAGTGCCGCGTCAAACTTGGTGCTGGCCGCCAGCTTGCGCATGACCGGATCGGCCGCGAACAACACCGGGTCGGTTTGTCGCAACAGATAGTCCAGCGCGATGATGCGCCCGCCGAGGGAGTAGCGCCCCGCCGCGACTTTTTGCAATAACCCCGCCTCGACCAATTCCTTCACATAGCGGTAACCCGTGGGGCGGGAATAGCCCAAAACATCGTTGATTTTGTCCGGTTGCCAGATCGGATTTTCCTCGGTGAATAGATCGAGAATGGCAAGAACCCGGCCGGGGCTGCTCATATAAGATTTAGGTATTGAAGTTCAAAGTGAACATGATAGCGGCCTGTGGCCACCTCGTTATACACATCTCGGTTCATGCGGCCTCACTCCGAAGCGCACGTAGCGTTTCGGCGGATATGATAACGCGCTGCAAGCCCTCCCAGATCGTTTTTGCACCAGGCTCGCCGTCGCCCTTGCGCGCAAGGAAGCCGCCGAGTTGTGCCGCGAGACGTAGAACTTCGTTCAGTTTTGGCTTGCCCTTGGGCATTCGCTTTTTCATCAACAGGTAGGTGCCGTGAATCTCGTCCGGACCGAAGAACAGTGCAGCATCCAGGTCTGGGCACATCCTGCCCATGCGCATCAGGTAAGCGATGCGCCATGCCACGATCATGAATAGCGCCAGCGCCTTCTCGATGCGTTCAACAGCGCCCAACTGCAAGTCTTCCACGCAGCAGCCGTTCTTCAGGACATGGAAGTAGATTTCGATCTCCCACCTGGCCCGGTACCACTCGATAAGCTCCACCAGCTCGTCGCTGCCAGCAGGAAGGCGATTGGTCAGCAGGCGCCACTCGACCGGCTTGACGCCCTTGGGCGCATTACCCCGCGTTTACAAGCCCTTTGGGACTTGTGTGTAATGGAATGCCTTGGGCGGGGCGACCTCCGTCGCGATCACGCACGTCACCGCAAGTCCGCATTTCAACGTCACGCGTTTCATGCGCAACGACTGCTTCACCGTGCGAGCCTTCTGCCCCGCACGGGCCGCTATGACGAACTGAATCTCGCCCACGGCCCGGGTCCGTCCGACCTTCTGCCAAAGCCTGTCGCCGCCCTCCAGGCTGCGGTTGTCTGTCGAGCGAATCAGCCAGACCGCTGGCGTCCCAAGCTCATCGGCGCGCTGCATCAGCGCCGCGATATCTGCTTCCCGGTCGGCCACGTACACCAATCGTGTGCCCGGCAGCTCCGCCGCTCGTTCGGCGATCCGTTGGTATCCTTCGATCCAGCGCGTGCTTTCCTTGATACCACCGCGCTTGCCGTCGGCATCCTTGGGCTCGCGCGCCCACATCCAGGCATCCAGCACGCCCAAATCCCACCCGATCCGGGCTGACCGCATAAGTCGGATGAAGGTACATGCCCCGCCGGGCCTCGTATTCAACGGACCCAAGCCACTGATGTCCTGACCGTTGAAATCCAGTTCCATTGTGTCCTGGATGTACAGCACGACAGCATGCTCGCCGTCGGCTTCTCTGCAAACCGCGTCAGCAATGTCTTTGCCCGTTCGTTGCGCCTCGCGTCGCCCGGATCCACGCCTTCCAACTCCCTATATGCCCAGCTATCCGTTTCTCTCGCCATCTGGTGCCGCCACAAAAGGCAAGAGTAAACGCCGATTTGCTTCCGTTTACAACCCCCAGACCCGGCCTCACATCGCCCGCCATCCCTTGTCCATCAAGGCCTGGCGGACTTCTGTATAACTAGGTGGCCTGTGGCTGGTGCATCGCCCTGCCGTGATTGCGAGACCAGCGAACACTATTCGCGATGAATGGTGCTTGATAGGCCGACTGACATCTCATTTCACACCCATGCGCTGCGCCATCTCCGCACGCCAAACCGACCGCGGTCTGAAACCCGGCAGCGTGCGGGCATGCAATTCCAGGCGCTGCATCAGCGTGCTTCTATCCTTTAGGTCGATCGCCACGCGCATGGGTTGTGAAACGTACCAAGGCAAATCGAAATAGAGCTCCAGCCGATTGCCTTCTGGGTCGGGCACATAGATGGAAAGCGCATTGCCGTGTGTCACCGGCGTGATATTGGGCAGCTTCTCGGCCAGCAGAGTCTCGTGCATCTCGCACAGCGTATCCAAGCTGTCTGTTTTGAGCGAAATCTGGTTGATGGGATTGAAGGGCATATCGTTGGGGCGCCCCGTCAGAAGCACGATCTGGTGGTGCTCGTCCGGGTCTCGACTCATAAACACGAGGTCCGTCATTCCGTTCGGCCCGGGCAACTGGCCTCGGTCCGTCACGGTGAAATCAAGCAGGCGGGTGTAGAAGTCTGTGACCTTCGCAATGTCGGTCACGAACATGCCGAAGTGACTGAACTTGAAGCCGGACTGCTTCGGGGTTTCCAGTGACATAGGGTTTCTCCTTGGATTGACAGTGATCCATGGTATCAGTTTCAATCTTAACTAATGAGATTTTACAACTTATCCGAGGGGATGATTCGATGAATCAGGCGAGCTTCGAGTGGCGCAGCATGTGCCCAGTGCCATTTGCAGCCAGCATCGCGAGCGCGATCGACGGCTACGGCTGCCGGCCGTACCCGGTAGCCTTCGCAGTTGTGTTCCCCGGGCTGTTCTTTCCTAAGGGGCGACCGTCTGGTCTGGCGGCCGGACTGGCACAGTTCTTTGGATCGCCGTGATGGCGATCCTCGCTCCAGCGCCCTGCGCCTGTTCTCCGTGTGCACCAGCGAGACGCTCCCGTCGAGCATGCGCTGTGAAAGATCGGCCGTAATCAACCAGATCTCACGGTCGCAAGTCGCCTTGCTGACCCATTCGGCGACGAGGCCTTCCGCGGCCACTCGCCAGTGTTTGCGAAGTCAATCGGTACAGCAACGAGAAAGAGGCATGCGCCTGTGCCTCCTGTTCAGCAATGAAAAACCTTTCTGCCATGCCCCTAACCACTACTACCATTGAAACTCCAGGTGTTGACGACGTCTATTGGCGCGAGGAATACGCGCAGATCGGCGAGGACGATGCCTTTCTCGCGGAAATCGTGGCGCAAGCCGACCTGCCCTCGCTTCTCACTGCGCTTGCCGCCGTCACCGGAGACTTGTCGATGCTCCGTCCGCACCTGCGCGCGCCATTTCCTCTTGTTGATACGGTTGCGCCTGCCCATGGAGGCATGAGCGAAGCCGCGCAAATCGAAGCCCGCGCACTGGCCCTGGTTGCACTCAAGCGCGTGCGCGACGAGAGCTTGACTCGGCCACGTCCTCTTGACGATGCCGAGACACGCATCCTGATCGATTTCCTCACGAACGGTGCCGGAGATGCCGATGCTGAGCTCCTCACCCACGAGATGGATCTCGCCCCGAAAAAGCTCGGTGCGCCTGGTTGGAAATTCGACAATGTGGCGGGTGATCGCCAGTTCGCTGTCGCGGTCATCGGCACCGGCATGTCGGGCATTGCCGCCATGTATCGGCTCAAGCAGGCAGGCGTGCCATTCACGGCCTTCGAGAAGAACCCCGACGTTGGCGGCGTGTGGTGGGCGAACACCTACCCGGGCGTGCGGCTCGACACACCGACGTTCGGGTACAGCTTTTCATTTGCTCAGCGCACGGACTGGCCGCATGCGTTCGCGACAGGTGGTGAAATTGAAGACTACGCTCGCGAGGTCGTTGCGCGTGCCGGGCTTCGCGAGCACATCCGCTTCGGCACCGAGGTTCTCTCAGCCACCTGGGACGAGGCATCCGGCACTTGGGACGTGGTGAGTCGCACAGGCAATGACGAGCCGGAGCATCGCCGTTTCAATGCCGTGATTTCGGCGGTGGGTCAGCTCGAGCGGCCCAATATTCCTCAGATCGAAGGGCAGAACGAATTCAGGGGCGTGCGCATGCACTCGGCCCGATGGAACCACGATGTTGACCTCCACGGCAAGCGCGTCGCGGTCATCGGCACTGGGGCAAGCGCATACCAGATCGTTCCGAACATCGTTGATCGGGTCAAGCACCTTACCGTTTTCCAGCGATCCAGCCCTTGGATGGTTCCTGCCCCGAACTACTATGCCGACACTCCCAAGGCGCTGCGGTGGCTGAGTGACCATGTTCCATGCTATGGGCAATGGTTCCGGCTCTCGGGTTTCTTCCAGGCAGCGACCGGACGTCTGCATACCGCCGTCACCGACCCCGGTTGGACTCGAGAGGATTCGGTATCGGCAAAGAACCTGGAGGTGCGCGAAACGCTGACCGAGATCATTCGCGAACAGTGGAAGAGCCGACCCGAACTCATCGACAAAATTGTGCCGACGTACCCGCCCGGCGGCAAGCGAATGCTGCGTGACAACGGCGTCTGGGCTGCCGCGTTGCAGCGGCCAAATTCCGCGCTTGTCACCAGTCCCATCGTCCGCTTCACGGAAACTGGCGTCGTGACCGAAGACGGGGTGGAGCATCCGGTTGACGTCGTCGTTTATGCGACCGGATTCACCGCTGCCGAGTTCCTCGATCCCATGGAGATTCGCGGTGTCTCAGGGCGGACGATCAAGGAGCAGTGGCAGGGCGACTCGAAGGCGTGGGCTGGCATCGCCGTGCCGGACTTCCCCAACTTCTATATGGTGATGGGGCCGAACACGAACTACGTCGTGCACGGCAGCCAGCACTTCATGATGGAATGTGCCGCGGAGTTCGCCGTCGAGGCGATCCATCAAACTCTTGCACGAGGCATCAACGGCTTCGAGGTAAAGCCTGAGGTTCTTGATTCTTTCGTCGAGCGCGTCGATGCCGAGAATAAGCGCCGCGCCTGGGGCCGTCCGCAGATACGCACCTGGTACAAGAACCGCTTCGGCCGGGTCTCTCAGGTATGGCCCTTCAGCCACCGCGAGTACTGGCAACTCACCCATGACGTGGACTTTGACCACGACTTCATCTCGCATTGAGGCAATGGGCCTTCGGACCGTAAGAAGAATATGGCGTTAGATAGTGCTTCGCAGGCATTGCTGCGATCGTGGGCCGCTGCCGCAGGGGCGAATGCAACCCCGTTATGGAAACTCGATGCCGCGCAAGCACGGGCAGCCGCTAGGCGCAGGGCGGTTCCGCATGACCCGGGACCAGAGATGGCGCGCGCCGAGGATGTCGCGATTCCGGTGCGCGATGGTTCCTCAATTGCCGCTCGGCTGCTGGTGCCTATCCCGCGACCACGGGGCTTGCTGGTGTACGTGCATGGCGGTGGCTGGGTATTGGGCGAATTGCCGGGATTTGAGGCCATCGGACGCAAGCTTGCTGCGCGCACGGGCGCGGCAGTTCTGCTGGTGGGCTACCGCCTCGCGCCTGATCATCCGTTTCCAATTCCGCTGCAAGACACATGGGACGCGCTGAAATGGGCGAGCAAGCATAAGGTGGAGATTGCCGGGGACGATGTCCCGCTGGTCATCGCCGGGGACAGCGCTGGCGGCAATCTGGCGGCTGTCGTCGCTCGCTGGGCGCGGGAGCGGAACAGCCCGAAGCTGGCGGCCCAAGTGCTGGTGTATCCCGTCACCGACGCGGACTTCACGCGCGCCTCGTACCAGGAGCCCGAGAACCAGACCTTCCTTCCGACGCCATCCATGACCTGGTTCTGGGATCAATACGTGGCCGATTCATCTGTACGCATGCATCCCGATGCATCTCCGCTGCGTGCCAAGGACTTGTCGGGCTTGCCTGCGGCATTCGTGGTGACAGGGCAGCACGACATCCTGCGTGATGAAGGACAGGCCTACGCCGCCGCAATGGCTGATGCTGGCGTGGAAGTGGAGCAGCATGAAATGGCAGGCCAGATGCACGGATTTTTCACCATGACAGGCATCCTGCCGGCCAGCGATCAGGTGCTGGAAAGAATAGGCGCCTTTCTTGATCGCAAATTGCTCGCATGAAGTCGCGCCATCCAACAGGCTGCCGAGCTACTCTTTCAAGACGGGTCGTCTACAGGCACTTGATCGAGCGGCGGCCCTACTTGTTCGGCGCTGCCTGCGCAATCACGCCCGTGCATTGGCGCGCGATGATGAACGCTCAGGCGTCACGGCGCTTGTCCGTGACCAGCGTGTGCGGCGCGCGTCATCGTTGGATACCTCGCGCTCGCCATGGCCATCGGCAATGGTGACCGTACTGATGGCGATCTGTGCATCTTCTGAGATCTTGTCTTGCGACTCTCGTGGGATCAACTTCCAGCGCCTGTCAGGTACCACCCGCCGACCGAAACGAAGTGCTTCGCCAGCTTGCCTCGGGATTGTTGAGGCTTGCATTCGAATCCCGCATGGCTTGACGATCGAACATAAATCTCGAATAATGAGATATATTAACTTTTATTGAAGGGCATGAAATGAAACTGGTGAGCTTCGAACGGCAAGGCCGTGTAGGTTTTGGTGCGGTGATCGATGCAGGCATCGTGGACTTGGGTCAGGCGTTCAACGGGCGGTATGTCAGCCTGAAGGATTTGCTGGCTGCAGATGCCGTGGGTGAGGCTGCCGAGCTGGTATCGGGGCGCCAGGCAGATTTCCAGATGTCGGACGTGACGCTGCTGCCGGTGATTCCCGACCCCGGCAAGATCTGGTGCTGCGGTCTGAACTACCACGAGCACGTTCAGGAAACCAACCGCGAAGTCACTGAACAGCCGACCTTCTTCTTGCGCGTGGCAAGTTCACAAGTCGGTCATGAGCAGGCCATCGTGCGGCCCAGGGAATCGACGCAGCTCGACTTTGAGGCGGAAATCGCCGTTGTCATCGGCAAGGGCGGGCGTCGCATCGCCCCAGCAGATGCGGCCCAGCACATCGCGGGTTATGCCTGCTACAACGATGGCAGCGTGCGCGACTGGCAGCGCCATACCTCGCAGTGGATTCCGGGCAAGAACTTTTGGCGCACCGGCGGATTTGGCCCCTGGATGGTGACCGCAGACGAAATTCCGTTTGACACGCGCCTGAAGATGGTGACGCGCCTTAATGGACAAGAGATGCAGAACACCACCACCGACATGATGATTCACAGCATCGCCAAGCAGATTGCTTACGTGTCCACCATTGCACCGCTTGAAGCGGGCGACGTCATCGTCACAGGTACGCCGGGTGGCGTCGGTGCACGACGCCACCCGCCAGTCTGGATGAAGGCGGGCGACGTGGTGGAGATTGATGTGGAGCGCATCGGCGTGCTGCGCAATCCGATTGCTGACGAGCAGTGATCCGGCTCCGTACGAATTGAGCATCAGCCTTGGCTTCTTTCATGTTCAGGATCATTCACAGACCGGCATGAAGACCCTATACCCATGCATGGTGGGCTGCGTGCCCATCGCATGGCTTCCTGTCCTGAACAGAGCTCAGAACTAGGCGTCCCAAGGTCGCGCAGACCTGATCTGCAGGAGCCCGAATCAACTGAATGGCTTCCAAAAAAGGACGAGGTGATCCGGGGCATCGCCATCAGGTAAACCAGAGCACAGCTCTATCGAAAGAAGAATTTATGCACGACGTTGCGATCATCGGTCTCGGCCCCACGGGGGTAACGCTGGCAACCCTGCTCGCACAGCAAGGCCTTCGGGTGCTGGCGATCGACCGCGAAGCGGGCATCTATCCCCTGCCGCGTGCAGTGCATTTCGATGGTGAGTGCATGCGTGTGTTCCAGAGCATCGGCGTTGCTGATGCCTTGAAATCCCAGGTGCGTCCATCGCCGGGCATGAAGTTCATTGACTCCGACGGGCGGCTGCTGATTGATTGGTCGCGCGACTTGGAAGTCGGGCCCATGGGCTGGTATGCCAGCTACCGTTGTCACCAGCCCTGGCTGGAACAAACGCTGCGGCAAAAACTGGCCGAGCACGCCGGTGCGCACATTCGCGTGAAGCACGAGATGCTCGATTGCACGGTTGCGTCAGACGGCGTTGATCTACGCATCAAGGATCTTTCCACCGGCAAAGCGTTGCAAGAGAAAGCACGCTACGTCGTCGGTTGCGATGGGGCGCGATCCATCATACGTGGACTCACCGGAGCGCGCATGGACGATTTGCAGCAACACGAACAATGGATCGTGGTGGACGTGGTTCTGAATCATGAGCGCCCCGATTTGGGCGACTACAGCATCCAGTATTGCGATCCATCGCGCCCGGGAACTTACGTGCGCGGCGTCGGCATGCGCCGGCGCTGGGAGCTGATGCTGATGCCGGGCGACGATCCAGCGATCATTACACAGCCTGAATCCATCTGGAAACTGCTGTCACGATGGGTCACGCCACAAGAGGCTACGCTGGAGCGCCCGGCGCTCTATACCTTTCGCGCTGTTGTCGCGCGCGGGTGGCGAAAAGGCCGCCTGCTGCTGGCGGGCGATGCTGCGCATCTGACGCCGCCGTTCATGGGGCAAGGCATGTGTGCGGGTATCCGCGATGCTTCCAACCTCGCATGGAAGTTGGCGGCAGTGATTCGCGGCGAGGCAGATGAAGACTTGTTGAACACTTATGAATCCGAGCGCGAGCCGCATGTGCGTGAATTCATCTCAACAGCGGTGCGCCTGGGGCACATCATCCAAACTACCGACCCGGATGTCGTGCGGCGGCGCGACAAGGAATTTGCACAGCCTGAATTGTTTTCGACTCCGCAACCGTCGCTCGGCCCTGGCGCTCATGTGGGAGGCTCCCTTGGCGGACGCATGATCCCGCAGGCGGTTCGCGCCGACGGATCGCGCACGGACGATGACACGGGCTACGCCTATTCGTTGTTTGTATCTCCCGTCGCGCTAGGTGCAGCGAAGGCCCTGATCAAGGACCGTGTGCCCATCGTCGCGGTCACCGAGCCTTCGCTGACGAATTGGATGGAGGCGTCGGGCATCGTTGCCGCGTTGGTACGCCCCGACCGCTATGTCGCGGCGGTCGCTGCGACAGACCGCGAGCTGGAGCAATTGCTGCAGGCACGCGGCACAGATTCCCCAATCTGTGCATGAGCGCCGGCGGCAAGGGCCCCACAAACACTTGAGCAACATTGCGCAGCGCAACCTGCGCAAGTGTTGAAGCGGGAGTGAAGCGTAGCAGTTGGGACGTCGAAATGATCGGTGTTGCGTCAGACCGAGCGGGTTTCCCCGCCGTCGGCGCGCAGGTTCTGCCCGGTGATGTACGCGGACTCGTCACTCGCGAGAAAGCGTACGACCCGGGCCAATTCGGCGGTACTTTGAGCGCGGCGCAAGGGGATCTTGCTGGTCCATTCGGGCGGCACTGCAGCGGGATCGTCCTTTGTAAATCCGGGGAGCACGTTGTTCATGCGGATGCCTTGCGGCCCGTACTCATCGGCATAGAGCTTGGTGAACGAACCCAGCGCGGCGCGCAGCGTTGTCGAGATAGGGAACATCCGGTTGGGTTCGAAAGCCCCGGCTGTGGAGATGTTGACGATCGCGCCACCGCCCGACGCAAGAAGGTGCGGGGTAGCGATGCGAGCCATGCGAACGACGCTCAACAAGTACAGATCCACACCGTGCAGCCAGTCGTCATCGCTGATGTCGAGCAGCGTCCCGCGTGCGGCGTGGCCACTGTTGTTGACCACCGCGTCAATGCGACCGAACTTTTCGATTGCGAGATCAACTGTCGCGCGCAGGTCCGCGATGTTGGTGTTGGAGCCATCAACGCCAGCACCGCCCAGTGACTCGGCGAGCATGCGACCGCGGCCGGACGGTGACAGGGCCACGACACGCCAGCCGCAGGCCGCAAGCTCACGCACGCAGGCTGCACCAATGCCGGAACCTCCTGCGACAACAATGCCTACCTTTTGCTTTTCCGTGCCTCGTGGGCTATCTCCAATCTCGGCCATGCGCTGACTCCTTCAAGTGTGTGGTGCTAACTGCGGCTCCGGGAATACGCTAATGCCGGAAATGACTTTTTTCTCAACTGTTGAGATATACTTGCAGAACCAATTATACAAAAGAGACGGCGTTTTATGAAAATTTCCGATCACATCGCAGATTCGCCCATGACCAGATTGCAACTGCGCGTCGTCTTGGTGTCGATCGTGCTCGTCGTGCTCGATGGTTACGACTTGACACTGGCGGCATTCGCTGCGCCGTTCATTGAGCGGGGCTTTGGCGTTTCAAAGACGCAGTTGGGGATGGTGCTGTCGGGCGCCCTCATCGGGATGTTGATCGGCTCGATCGTCGTCGCACCCATTGCCGACCGAATGGGGCGCCGCCTGACGGGTGTGCTCGCGACGTGCGTGATCGGGATCGGGATGTTGATTGGCCCGTTCGCTTCAGTCGACCGTGGAATCATGCTGTTGGTCATTAGCCGCATCATCACCGGCGTCGGCATTGGTGCCCTTGTCGCTGTGGTCGGCGTGATCCTGTCTGAATACACCGCCAAGCGCGTCTATTCGCTGGTGATGGCGATCTACGCGGCCGCGATCAATATCGGCGGATTGCTCGGCGCCATGCTTGTCGGGCCGATGCTGGCCACCCATGGGTGGCAATTCGGCTGGTGGGTCGGGTTCGTCCTCAGCGTGCTGGCCGCGTTAGGGACCTACTTTTTGCTGCCGGAGTCGCTCGCCTGGTTGGCCGAGGGGCGTCGTCACGACGCGCTGCTGCAACTGAACAGGATCCTCGCGAAGATGCGGCAGCCCACGCTGACCGCGTTGCCGGAGTCTGCGAATCCCGATGTCAAGGTGACCGGAGCGTTGCGCACCATTGCCAGCGCCCCGTTGCTCTGGCAGACGGTGCTGATGATCGTGTCCTACGTTGCCTACATGGTGAGCTTCTACTTCCTGACGACCTGGGCGCCCACCACGGTGGCCAATATGAACCACAAGCCGTTGCTGGCTCCCCAGCTCGTTGTTGCATTCAGCTTGGGTGGTATCGCCGGGAGCCTCGTCTTCGGCTTCATCGGCAACCGCATCAACTTGCGCATCCTGACGCCCATTTTTCTGGTGATTGCCACGGCGGCCATGTCGTACTTCGGCATCGCCGGCCCGGCGATGCCCGGTGCGATGTGGACGGTGTTCATCGCGTCGTTCTTCGTCTGTGCCGGAACGGCGGGTTTTTACGGGATCGTTCCGCTCCTGTATCCAACGTTGGCCCGCTCAACGGGCTACGGGGTGGTCATCGGCATGGGTCGCTTTGGCGGCATCGCGGCGCCCATCCTTGGCGGTATGAGCTTCGATGGTGGCATGAACATGGCTACGGCCTTCACACTGTTTTCACTTCCGATGTTGATCGCAGCCATCGGCATTTTGGTACTGCACGTTGGGCTTAAGCGCTCGGCATCACGTGAGCGCACAACCTTGGCTGCGAGATCTGGTGGCAAGCAGGCCGACCGCGGTAAGCAAGCCTACTAACAAGAGGGCTGCCCTTCAGGTCGCCTCGAAAAGGAATACACATGTCACTCGCTGTCGCAGCTCTATCCCATGCGCCGTCTTTCGGTAACGTCGATCCAGGCGGTACCACGCTTGCTGAAATCATGGCCGGCATCCAGGAGGTTCGCGCCTTCGTTGAGCGTTTCGCCCCCGAGGTCGTCGTCGTTTTTGGGCCCGATCACTTCAATGGCCAGCTGTATTCGTCCATCGCCCCGTGGGTGATCGGTGCGCAGGCTGAGGGAATCGGCGACTACGGCACGACCGAGGGCTTCATCAATGTTGATGGCGAGACCGCGCGCCAGCTGCATGCCGCAGTGCTGAATCAGGGCATCGACATCGCGCGATCTGAGCGAATGACGGTTGATCATGGCGTCATGCAGCCCGTGGACTTCTTGTTTGGCAAGAGTCATACGCGGCCCATCGTCCCGGTGTTCGTCAACGCAATTGCCTTTCCGTTGACACCGATGAAGCGTGTGCGCGAGATGGGTGAGGCGTTTGGCAAAGCTGCGCTACAGCTTGGAAAGCGCGTGCTCTTCATCGCGTCGGGGGGCATTTCGCATTCCCCGCCAATTCCGCGTTGGGAGGGGGCTCCTCCCGAACTGAAAGCACGTTTGGTTTCCTATGCCCCCACGCGCGAAGAGCGCCGCACACGTGAACAGGCCATCGTGGATGCGATCCAGAGGATTGCGGATGGCAAGGGTTCGAGTGCCCCGCTGAACGAGGCTTGGGATACCTTGCTGCTTGACACCTTCCGATCGGGTGATTTGTCACCGGTTGATACGTGGGACAACGACCAGTTCGTCATTGATGGTGGCTCAGCTGCACATGAGATGCGCAGCTGGATAGCGGCTTATGCCGCGCTCTCAACGGCTGGTAAATACAAGCTGTCTGTCGACCGTTATTGGGCCGTCAAGAGCTGGGGCGCCGGTTTTGCCGTTCAGGCGGGATGTGCAGCATGAACCGTCTTGTGACCTTCTGGGAAGCAGTGTCCGATCTTCCGCATCGTCTGCATTACGTTGACGTCGGGCCGTGGCGCACGCGTGTGCTCGACCTCGGCGAAGGTGACAGGGTCGTAGTGCTTGCCAATGGCACCAGTGGCCACATTGAGGCCTGGACGCAGAACGTGCGTGCGCTGGTTCAGGCTGGCTACCGTGTCATCGGTTACGACTATCCAGGTCATGGGTACACAACCCTGACCGATCACGACTTGGAAATCCCCGAGTACGAGTCGCACTTGCTAGGGCTGCTGGATGTGCTCAATCTGAAGCGTGTCCATCTTGCCGGGGAGTCACTCGGGGGATGGATCGCGGTCAAGTTTGCTGCCCACCACTCTAATCGTTTGCTGAGCGTGATTCTGAGTGCGCCCGGCGGCCGCGTGGTTGGCGAGCAGAAGGTAGACAAGGCGCAATCAGTGAGCAAGCAAGCGGTCACCGAGCCGACGTTCGAGAACGTCAAAAAGCGCCTTCAGGTCGTGATCCACGACCCACAGAAGATAACGGAAGAGTTAGTGCGCGTTCGCCAAGCTATATACAGCCGGGATCCGAGCGGGGCAAACATGGCTCATATCTCGGTGTTGCGTCAGCCGGAACAGCGTTGGCGCAACCGTGTCACAGATCAGGATTTCGCGGCCATCCCCGTGCCAGCGCTCTTTGTCTGGACAGACCATGAACCCACTGGCGACGCTTCAGAAGGCCGGCGCTTGGCTGCGCTTATTCCTCAAGGCGAGTTTCTGCTTGTTGAGGGCGCTGCGCACTGGCCCCAGTGGGAAGGTGCGGAGGTGTTCAATGCGGCGGCCGTCTCCTTCCTCGACAAACAGCACCGCCAGAGCGAGCCAGAACATGACCACTATGACCATCCCCTCTGAAACTATCCATAGCATCGCTCGTGAGCTCTACGACGCCCGCGTTGGTGTCTATACCGTTCCTTACGTCAGCCCGCGATTGCCTGAGCGCGACCTTGACGCGGCCTATGCAATCTCGGCTGAGTTCGCCGCACTGCGCGAACGAAATCTGGGCGTGCGCAGGGTAGGTCGAAAAGTGGGACTGACCAATCCGAACGTGCAAAAGCGCGTCGGCATTAGTGAACCCGACTACGGAGTCATCCACGACGACATGGTTTTCCAGTCGGGTGCGGTGTTGCCCAAGTCGCGCTACAACCGATTGCTAATCGAAGCCGAAGTCGCATTTGTGCTCAAGAGCGATATTTTCGATGCCACGCTCGAGCGAGTGGCGGCGGCCATTGACTACGTGACACCAGCGTTCGAGGTCGTTGATTTCCGCTACGACGGCAGCGTGGGGCAGATTGTGGACACCATCGCCGACAACGCCGGATGCAGTGGCATCGTGGTAGGCGAGGAAAAGCATCCCTATGGCTCGGTAGATCTCAAAGCGGTCGAAATGGTGATTACCGGGGGCGGCAAGGAGATTACCCGCGGCGTTGGGAGCAACGTGCTCGGCGACCCGATCAACGCCGTGCTTTGGCTGGCCGAAACCGCCATCCGCACGGGGCAGCCGTTGCGAGCTGGCGAGATACTGCTTTCGGGTTCGATCGGCTACATCGAGCCTTGGCCGATGGATGTCGAGTGTGTTGCCACCATTACCGGTCTCGGCCGCGTGGTCGCGAGTGTCGATTCGAAGGCATGAGTTTAGAGAGAGAGCTACACCATGAGTAACTATTGCCCCGTTGATGCAGTCACCCGCGTCGAGATTGAGCAGCTCATTTCCGAGATGCTTTACCGCCTGGATCACAACCAGGCCGATACCGCGTGGGAGCTCTATACCGAAGACGGTGTCTCAGTCGGCCCCTTGGGCACGATGAATCGCGAGCAGAGCAAGGCTTGGGGTGCCAAGCGGGTGAAGCAAGCCGACATCGTCAGCCGCCATTTCATTGGTGGAATCCGGTTGGTCTGGGACGGCGATGAAGTGGCCGGCACCGTGCAGTATCTGACGTTCCGCGACACCAACGAGCCGCAGACACAGCCCGCTTCTGTGGGTGAGTTCCGTGAGCGGTATCGCAAGGTTGAAGGTCAGTGGCGATTCTCCCGCCGCGAGATCGTGCCAGTCTTCGGAGGCAACGCTGCTGCTGCGCATGCGGCGCGGCTCACAGAACGTGAGAGCAAGCCATGAAAACAGCAGCTCTCGCGAGCGGGCCCAAGATATTGGTGCATCAGACGCTGCCTTCGTTCTCCATTCCGGAATGGGCGAAGGTTGCCGGCTACGACGGCGTCATCCTCGATCTTCAACATGGCGAACTCGGTCTCGACGCCGCGTGTGGCATCCTGCGCTCGATTCCTCGCGACAACGCTTACGCTTGGGCGCGTGTCGGCTCGACTGACCCCGGCCAGATCCTGCGCCTGCTTGACAGCGGCGCGCGCGGCATCGTTGCCCCCACTATCGAATCGCGCGAGCAGGCACAGGCCTTGGTGGCTGCGACCAAATATCTACCCATTGGTAATCGCAGCATGGGACCGTCGAGACCAGGGCTCTACATCGGTGATTCGTATGCCGAAGCAGGCAATCTCGCCGTCTCGACCATTGCCCAGATCGAGACCCGGATCGGCGTCGAACGCGCGGAGGAAATCATCTCTACTCCGGGGCTGGACTCGATCTACATCGGTCCTGCCGATCTTGCCGTTTCCTATGGCCTGCCGGGGCGTGGTGACTGGGACGACGGGCCTGTTCGCGACGCGATCGTCCACTTGCGCGAACTCACCCAGGCCCATGGCGTGACCCTCGGCATCTATTCAGGCAAATCTGCATACACCGCGGCGTTGTTGGCCGATGGACTGGTTGACTATGTCGCATTCGGTATCGATCTCGTTTTGTTGAATCGCGCGCTCGGCGACAACATCAACGAACTCAAGACCGCACTATCTACAAGGAATCGCTCATGAGCAAAACCGCGGACGTTCTCATCATCGGTGCGGGGCCTGTTGGCCTCATGCTAGCCAACCTGCTTGGACAGCAGGGAGTTAATGTTCTTCTCGTCGAGAAGAGCGAGACCCTGATCGACTACCCACGCGCAGTGGGCATCGACGACGAAGCCCTGCGGGCGATGCAGACTGCCGGCCTTGTGGATGAGGTGTTGCCTCACACCATCCCCGATCAGAAGATCTATATGGTCAACGGCGATCGACAGATCCTTTCTGAAGTCAACCCGACGACTCGCGAGTTCGGGTGGCCCCGCC
The DNA here is from genome assembly GCF_046543485.1 of Paraburkholderia sp. EG304. Taxonomy (NCBI): domain Bacteria; kingdom Pseudomonadati; phylum Pseudomonadota; class Betaproteobacteria; order Burkholderiales; family Burkholderiaceae; genus Paraburkholderia; species Paraburkholderia sp. EG304. The sequence continues at coordinate 22,870 of NZ_JBKGUA010000068.1, forward strand.
GCAACGGATTTGTACAGCCGCTGGTGGATAGGGTGCTGCTTGACGGGCTCAAGCGTTTTCCGAACACAGCGGTGCGGTTCAGTACCGAGGTCGTCGATTTGCTCGAAGATGGCGAGGGCGTGGTGGCCACGACTGAGTGTGGCGAGAAGCTGCGCGCACGCTACGTAGTCGCAGCAGAAGGCGGTTCCTCGCGCACTCGCACGCAACTGGGTATTTCGTTCGACGGCGAAACTCGACCATCCGCTGGCATCGTCATTGACGTTGCCAACGACCCCATTGGAACGCCGCACGCCGTGTTCGGCGGCGACCCGAAACGCAGCTATGCCAGCATCGCACTGCCTCATGGGATCCGTCGTTGGGAATTCACGCTGTTCGAAAGCGAAGATCCTTCGCTGGTGGAAAACGATGACTACATCCACGCGCTGCTGGCACCGCATGTGCCTGACCCAACCAAGCTGGAGATCATTCGTCGTCGGGTCTATCGGCACCACGCGCGTGTGGCCGGACAGTTCAAGGTTGGCTCCATCTTCCTCGCGGGCGATGCCGCGCACGTGATGCCGGTGGTCGGTGGACAGGGATGGAACTCCGGCATCCGCGACGCTTTCAATCTGGCCTGGAAGCTTGGTGCGGTGATCAATGGCGCATGCGGCGATGCTCTGCTCGAAACGTACGAGATGGAGCGAATGGGGCACGTCAAGCAGATGGTCGCCGTCTCACTTGGCATGGCCAAGGAAATGACGGATCACGACCCCGCGAAAGCTGCGGAACGAGACCGCATCGCTGCCAACCGCACACCCGAGGAACGTGAAGCACAGAAGCGGCAGGCCTTCAAGCCTCAACCCAAGTTCGACAAAGGTGTGGTGGTACACACGCCGCTGCCGAGCTTCAAGACGCTGGCGGCGCGCGATGTGCCCCGCATGGCTGGTGCCATCTTCCCGCAGCCACGAGTGACCAACGCTCAAGGCGTCGAAATGCTGCTCGACGACGCCACCGGTCAGGGTTGGCGCGTCCTGATGTGGAACAACAATCCGATGGCTTTTATTTCGGCCGAACGTTGCGCTGCGCTAGCGCATCTGCGCGTGCGACTTGTTCAGGTGGTGCCTAAAGCACAACTGCCGTGGGCGCGTCGTCACGCCCCTGCGGGAGTTACGGTGATCGGTGACCTGGGTGGAGAGCCCAGCTTGCAAGCCTGGTTTGACGCTAGGCCGGTCGGTGCGGTTGTCGTTCGTCCTGACCATGTGGTTGCCGCCGAATGCTTGGCACAGGAGCTAGACGATGTGCTGGCACGTGTATTAGACGCTGCGCATTTCTGTCTGCCGCAGCAGTAATGTCGCTATAGGCCGCGCCAGACGCGGCAAATTGATCGGTTTATCAGGCACGTAGCGCGACTGCTTTCGGGCAGTCCGCTTTTCGTATTGCAGTCCACTCTTATAACTACGCTTTGGAGATGCATATGAATTCGAAGTCACCCAACGCCGTGCTGCGCCGGGGCGCAGCATTGGCGTCCCTCGCCGCCTTGCTCTTTGGCGCCCAGGCTGCGCACGCACAGAGTTCGGTCACGCTGTACGGCATTATCTCCACGGGCGTGGGCTGGGTCAGTAACGTGGGCGGAAGCTCGTCCGTCCAGATGATTGCAGGCACGATGCAGAATAACCGCTGGGGCCTGCGCGGCGTCGAAGATCTGGGCGGCGGTCTCAACGCGATCTTCGTGCTCGAAAACGGCTTCGACATCACCAACGGCAAGTTCCAGCAAGGTGGACGCATGTTCGGACGCCAGGCCTACGTCGGCCTGAGCGGCAAGTCGTGGGGTACGGTGACGCTCGGTCGCCAGTACGACATTCCGTTCGACTATCTCGACCGTTTCGAAGCGCCGGTTGCCGCGCTGGGCCTCGCCGCCCATATCGGCGACAACGACAATCTGTTCGGATCGTATCGCTACAACAACTCGATCAAGTACCAGTCGCCGACGGTGAACGGCCTGCGTGGGTCGGTCATGTACGCGATGAGCAACGCGGCCGGCCAGTGGGCCGTGAATCGCTCGGTGAGCGCGGGCGTGGCCTACGACAACGGGCCGCTCAAGCTGGCGCTGGTCGGCCTGAATACGAATTACCCGGGCCCGACGCTGAATCCGAACGGCGCGGTCACCGACGATTACATCGGGCCGCCGTTCCTGCTGTTCCATACCAGCCCGATCAACCGGAACGCGGGCGTGAGCCGTCAGCGCGAATTCGGCGGCGCCGCGCAATACTCGTTCAGCAAGCTGCGCCTGACCGGCCTCGTCACGGACGTGCGGTACGACTATCTCGACCACACGTCGCTGCATCTCGACAACTTCGACGTCAACGCCACCTACGACATCACGCCGTTCCTCGTGCTCGGCGCGGCCTATGTCTACACGAAGGGGCAATACGGCGGCGGTATCGACGCGGCTCCGCACTGGAACATGGGACAGATCAGCATCAACTATCTGTTGTCGAAGCGTACCAACGTCTACGTCTTTACCAACTATCAGCGTGCGACCGACGCCAAAGCCGTTACGTACCTGCTGGCGCCGTCGAGCAACGGGAGCCAGACGGTGGTCGTGGCTGGCATTCGTCACCTGTTCTAAAGCGCGCCCTCAGTCGCATCGCGCCTGACTTCACCCGCTTGAAAAACGACGCCTCCGCAACGTGCCGGAACCGGCGAAACGGAGGCGTCGAAGCGGTGAAATTCGTACAACGCGAATACAGTCGAAATCTAGTCGGGATAGTCATTCGCAGCCAACTACTGACGGGCGTGCGCGTGTCCCAGGCGCTCGCACAGCCGCAGGTGGCGCACCGCGAACTGACGATGACCCTGCTGATCGACGATCCGGAGCGCGACAGCATCACGGTCACGCGCAGCGGATTTCAGGTCGACGGCGCGCCACAGTCGGTCGCGCACGGGCCGCCGACGCTCGGGCAGCACAACGACGAAATCCTGCTTGAAGCCGGGTTCACGATGAATGAGATCGCTGCGTGGCGCGCGAACGGAACGATCAAGGCACAACGACATGCACGTGCCGCATGAGAAAGCCTTCGACTTGCTCGCGCAGGTCAAGGCAGGACGGACCACGCGCGTCACCGACATCCGGCCAGGGCAAGGCGGCCGGATCAAGGGGCCGCTGCCGCCCGCGTCCGGCTACGCGTATGCCGGCAAGGATAAAGCACTGCCCGCCCCTGGCATCCGCACTACCCGTTTCGGCGCGCCGTTGCGCGCTGACCGCTTTCGAAACGCCTGCTCTCGGAAATCATGAAATCGTTGATATCGTTTATTGATCGCCTGCCTATCGCGCGAAAGCTTCTCCTGCTGGGGATCCTGATTCTGCCCACCATAGGCGTGCCAACGTACCTCCAGCTCAAGTCATCGTTGAACGCCGTGAGCGCTGCCAGCACCGAACAGGCAGGCCTTGAGTCCGCACGCGCGCTCCTGTCGTTGATTCAGCTGACGCTGCAGCACCGGGCGCAAGCCGCCACGCTGCTAGGCGGCAAAAACACCGTCGCCGCGAGTCGCGAAGCGACGCGGGCAGCGGTGGACCAGGCCATCGCCCGCATCGACCAGGATCAGAAAGCACGAACGCGCCGTCCCGACATGATGCGCGCCTGGGAAAGCGCGGTCGCGAACTGGCGTGAGATTGCAGCGGCAGTCGACGCGCGCAAGCTCAGCGACAAGGAATCCACCATGCGCCACACGGAGATCATCGAACAATACCTCTCCATTCTCGATCTCCTGCTTGACGACACCGGCCTCGCTCTCGATTCCGAGGTGGGGACGCACTATCTCGTGCGTGCGGCGCTCGTGAGCTTGCCGAAGGCCACCGCAACGCTGAGCCTCACGCGGTCCCGGGGCGCCGGAATACTGGCCAGAGGAGAAGCGAGCCCAACGGAACGGGCCATGCTCGCCTCGCTGGCCAACGCTGCATCGGATCAGGCCGACGATCTGGGAAAGGCTTTCGACAAGGCCTTTCATGCGGAGCCCGAACTCAGTGCCGCGCTCGCGGACGAGCTCGATCGCGCCAATACGTCGATTCGCGCGGCCCTTGATCTGGCGACCCGAGAGATCGTCAGTGCCGACGCGATCCACTACGCGGCAATCGACTACATCAAAACTTTCACGGGCGCGTTGGACCCGCTCTTTGCGCTCGAAGCCCGCGCGCTCGACAGCCTTAAGGCATTGCTGATCAAGTCCACCGCATAGCTACTCGGAGCGTTATAGAGCGGAGTGGATAAGGAAGGCAGAACAGGATGAAGCAGCAGACGCTGGCGATGGAAGCTGACGAAGGTGCGGGTTT